>CAMPIO010000013.1 GCA_946886405.1 uncultured Pseudoxanthomonas sp. | reverse complement strand
CGCGGTAACCGACCGGCAGCGACAGTGCGAACTGCACCAGGTCCGGCTGCAGGAAGGGCGAGCGCCCCTCCAGCGACGCCGCCATCGCCATGCGGTCGAGCTTCACCAGAATGTCGTCGGGCAGGTAGCTTTGCAGGTCGATCGCGACCGCGCGGTCCAGTGGCTCGTCGCCTGCGCCGAGATCGCTGCCGGGCTGTGCCAGTGCCGGCAGGTTGAAGTGGTTGCTGCCGCCTGCCTGCGGTCGCAGGCGCTGCGCGATGTCCGAACGCATGACGGCCACGCCGCTCAGGTAGCGCTCGTCGAACGGCAGCCGCAGGCGTTCACCGACGCGCGCCAGCCGCTCGCCGTACGGATTGGGCGCCACGGCACCGGCCAGCGACAGTCCCGCGGCGACCGGGCCCCGCATCGCGCCCAGGCGCTCGAGCTTCATCAGCTTGAGATAGCGGTCGTAGCCGCCGAACATTTCGTCGCCCCCGTCGCCGGTGAGCACCATCTTCACGTGCTCGCGCGCGAGCTGGGAGACGAGGAAGGTGGGGACGGCGGAGGAATCGGCGAACGGTTCGTCGAAATGCCAGACCAGGGTCTTCAGCAGGTCGACCGCATCCGGTTCCACGACCAGCTCGTGGTGCTCGGTACCCAGGTGCCTGGCGACGCGACGCGCGTCGTCGAGTTCGTTGTAGGCCGCTTCCTTGAAGCCGATGGTGAAGGTCTTCACCGGTTGGCCCAGGTGGCGCGCCATCAGCGCGACGACGGTGCTGGAATCGAGCCCGCCGCTGAGGAAGGCACCGAAGGGCACATCGGACACCAGTCGGCTGGCAACCGCACGGTCCAGCAACGCCTCCAGCTGCTCGGCCGCTTCCGGCTCGCTCAGCGAGGTCTTCGGCGACAGCGATGGCTGCCAGTAACGCTGCAGGCTGATCTGGCCGTCGCGGTAACGCAGGAAGTGCGCGGGCGGCAGCTTGTGGACGCCCGCGAACACACTGTATGGCGACGGCACGTACCCGTAGGCGAGGTAGGCGCGGAGCGCATCGTCGTTGAGGTCGCGCGGGCAATCGGGAGACTGCAGCAGCGACTTCAACTCGGAACCGAACAGCACGCGGCGTTCGTCATGCGCGTAGTAGAGCGGCTTCTCGCCGAGGCGATCGCGGGCCAGCACCAGTTCCTGCGTGCGGCGGTCCCAGATGGCGACGCCGAACATGCCGTCCAGCTGCGCGAAGATGCCGACACCGTCGCGCAGGTACCCCTGCAGGATCACCTCGGTGTCGCTCTGGCTGGCGAAAGCGTGGCCGTCGCGTTCCAGACCCGCACGCAGTTCGCGGTAGTTGTAGATCTCGCCGTTGAAGACGATCGTGACCTGGTGGTCGGCCCCATACATCGGCTGGTGGCCGCCGCCGACGTCGATGATCGACAGCCGGCGCATGCCCAGCAGCGCGCGCTCGTCGTGGTGCAGCCCCTCGTCGTCAGGACCGCGGTGGTGGATGACGGTATTCATGCGCCGGCCCAGCGCGGGGTCGGGCGCCGGCTGGCCGGGGGCGACCACGAGTCCTGCAATGCCGCACATGGTCAGGCGTTCCCGTTGTGCGCGGGCGTGCCGTGGGCAAGCAGGCGTTCGCCGCGATACAGCTGTACCAGCCGGTTGAGTACCTGGTCGAGGCCGGCGTGCGTGCGCACCGTTGCGCGGGCGGCTTCACCCATGGCGGTGCGCGTGGCGCCATCCAGCGCGGCCGCCTCCGCGAGGCACTTCGCCAGGGCGGCACGATCACCGGGCTCGAACAGCCAGCCGTTCTCGCCGGGGCGCACGAAGTCCTCGTTGCCGCTGATGCGGCTGGCGACCATCGGCAGGCCCGACGCCATTGATTCCAGCAAGGTGTTGGACAAGCCCTCGATGCGCGACGTCAGCACGCCGATGTTGCCTTCGGCGAGCGGTGCTTCGATGTCGTCGCGGTGACCCGCGAACGCGACGCGTGATGCCAGTCCGAGTGCATGCACGCGCGCTTTCAGTTCGGCCTCCAGTCGGCCTGTGCCGACCAGCAGCAGGCCAGCCTGGGGATGGTCGTGCGCGATGTCGGAGAACGCGTCCAGCAGCACGTTCAATCCCTTTTCCGCTTCCAGGCGGCCGATGAAAACGAAGCGCGGTGGCAGCGTGGCGTCACGGCGGATGCCGGCGAAGCGCGAGGTATCGACCGCGTTGGGCAGGGCGATGATGCGCTCCGGCGGTATGCCGCGCGACTCCAGCGTGCGCGCGATGCGGCGGCTGATCGCCTGCCAGTATTCGGTGCGGCGAAGCGCGCGCTGCGCGAGCGTGTCGACCAGCCCGGTGCGCGGCGCCAGCGTGCCCTTCTCGAGCTCCCACCAGCCGGACACCTTGGTCAGCACGCGCGTGTCCAGCCACTGGCCCATCACCGCGCAGATCGCGGCCATGCGGTGCGCGATGTGGACATGCCAGGCGTCGTAGCGGTGACGGCGCGCATACAGGAAGGCGATCGTGCGGAGCCACAGCAAGGGGCTGGCGAGCAATGGAATGCGCGGGAAGGCCAGTCGGCACACGACCGCGCCATCCACCCGTTCGACCCGGGCGGGCGACGCGTAGGGAAGGCGGGGCACGAGGATGGTCACGCGGTGGCCGCGCGCGCGCAGTCCGCGCGCCAGCGTGCGTACCTGCGCTTCCGCGCCGCCGCCCTTGTGGGCCGGATACGCGGCTTCCATCACCATCAGCACGCGCAGCGCGTCAACGGACATCCATGTACCTCCGCATCCACAGCTCCAGTACCAGCAGTTGCCAGAGTGCGTTGGAATGGTCCCAGCCGCCGGCCATGTGCAGGTTGACCAGGCGCTCGATGAAGGCCGGGTTCACCCAGCCGCGTTGGCGGGTGCGCTCATCCAGCAGCACCTCGCGCACGCGGGCCTGCAGGGCGGGGTCTTCCTTCATCCAGATGGCGATCGGCAGACCGAAGCCCTGCTTGCGCTTGCTCAGGATCTCCGCAGGCAGGATGTCGGCGACCGCCTGCTTGAACAGATAGCGCTTCTTCAGGCCGCGCACCTTGTAGTGCGCCGCCAGACGTCCGCAGTAATCGACCAGCGCGGGATCGAGGTACGGGAAGCGCACCGACACGCCATGCTGGCGGCAGGCGCGATGGACCTTCACCAGGTCGTTCTGCGCGATGGCCATCAGCAGGTCGAGCCGCATGATCTGGTGCAGCGGCTCGGTGCGCGAACCGATGGCGTACACGCCGCGCATGAGGTCCAGCGACGCATCCTGCGGGACCTGCGAGCGGAAACCCGGCGTCAGCAGTTCGCCGTAGAAATCCGAGGCGAAGGAGTCGTCGGTATAGAAGCGGTCGGGATTCGGCAGCGACCCGCGGCGGGTGAAGTTCTGCACGCGGTTGAGCACGTGCACGTGCCCGCCACCAACCATGTCGCCGATGGCGCGCGCGGCCGTCTTCAATGGCGAAGGCAGCCGGTAGAACGCCTCCATCACCTTGTCTTTCGCATAGCGCTGGTTGCCGCCGAAGATCTCGTCGCCGCCGTCGCCGCCCAGCATGGTCGAGAAACCCTGGCTGTTGCCCAGTTCGGCACAGGCCAGTGTCGGCACGGCAGAGGCGTTGCCGAACGGCTGGTCGTAGGCGTCGATCACCGAGTCCAGCAGGCCGAGCGCACGGTGGCGATCGACCTTGGCCAGGTGCGGCTGCGCGCCACAGGCTTCGCTGGCCAGGCGCGCGAAATCCAGCTCGTCGTAACCGGCTTCCGGGAAGCCGATGGAGCAGCTGTGCACCTGCGATCCGCCCTGGCGGGCCAGGATGCTGACGATGCTGCTGCTGTCGGTGCCGCCGCTGAGGAAGCAGCCCCAGTCGCCGTCCGATGAAGGACGGAAGTCCTGCACGGTCGCGATCATGCGGTCGCGCAGGTCGTGCGCGAGTTGCGTGTCGGTGCCCTGCAGGTCGCCCGGGTATTCCGGCAGGTAGTAGCGCGTGCTGCTTTCACCGGCGGCGTCGAGCGCCAGCACGCAACCGGGCTCCACGCGACGGATGTCGCGGTGAATGGTCAGCGGTGCCGGGATGCAGGTGAAGTTGAGGTAGTGGTAGACCGCCGTGAGGTCGACGTCATGGCCGATGCCCGGGGCGTCGAGCAACAGGCGCAGGTCCGTGGCCACGGCGAAGTGGCCATCGCGGCGGTACCAGAACAACGGCAGCGAACCGAAGTGATCGGTGAACGCGGTGATGCCGGCAGGCCCGGACTGCCAACTGGCGCAGGTGAAGCGGCCGCGCCAGTGGCGTTGCGACGCGGTCGCGGTGCCGGCGGCAGCATCCTCGAGGTCGCCCGAGATCAGGTCGGCGATCGCCAGCCAGTGACGGCCATCGGCGTGGCGGCCATGCCGCACGCCCGCGCTCGCGGCCACGTGCAGCACTCCGTCGCCCACCTCCAGCGCCTGCAAGCCAGGCTTGGCGGCCAGCCAGGCGGCGGCCTGCGGCCCGCTGGCCAGGATGAAGTCTTCGCAGAGGGAGCCGGCGGAGGTCATGCGTCGTCCCGTGCAGAGCCGAGCGGCGACAGAGGCACGGCACCGGCGTGGGTGGCGGGCGCCTGCAGGCAACGCTCGTAGACGCTGGTTGTCGACCGTACGAGCTGCTCCACCGAATAGCGCTGGCGTGCCACCTGGGCGGCCTGTTGCGACAGTCGCTGGCGCAATGCCGCGTCCTTGCCCAGCGATTGCAGGCAGCGCGCGAGCGCTTCAGCGTGGTCGCTGGGGAACAGCAGGCCGGTGACGTCGTCTTCGACCAGCTCGGGGTTGCCGCCCACATCCGAGGCGATCACCGGGCAGCCGGCGGCCATGGCTTCCATGAGAACGTTCGACATGCCTTCGTAGGAGGAGGGGAGGACGAGGAAATCGGCAGATTGCATCAGGGCGGCAGTATCTTTGCGTTCGCCTAGGAAACGTACATCGGCGTCCAGACCGGCCGCCTCTCGCATTGCGTCGATATCGCCGCGCAGCGGGCCGTTGCCTGCCAACGCTACCCACGGCCGTTCATCCGCGGGAATGCGGGCGAGGGCGCGCATCAGGCAGGCCAGGTTTTTCTCCTTCACCAGCCGGCCGACGAAGAGCGCGAACGGACGGTCCGGCGGCACGCCGATGGCCTGGCGCAAGGCCTCGCGCTGGCTGGCGGGCAGCGGTTCGGGCGGCAGCATGCCGTTCGGCACCACGTCGATGCGCGCCACCGGCACGCCGGCACGCTGCGCTGCGGCGACGGCACCGGCGCGCGCATTCGCGATCACCGCCGCCGAGCGCGCCAGGATGAAGCGCTTGATGCGCCAGAAACGTTCCGACTCGTCCAGGTACAGACCGCGGATCGACGCGACCATGCGCGGGCGTGGCCGGGCCAGCCAGCCGGACACCAGCGTCCACAGTTCGGCTGTCAGCGAGAACGCGTGCACCAGGTCGTAGCGCTGACGCCGCAGCAGGGCGGCATAGGCCAGCACGAAGCGCAGGTCCAACCGGCCACGCTTTGGAATGTGGTGGACCACGATGCCCTGTGCGCGCAGGTCGCGCACCAGGAAGGATTCCTTGCGGAAGAACACTAGCTCCGCCTGCCACTGCCGCCGGTCCAGGCCGCCCAGCAGGTAGGTGATCTGGCGCTGGCTGCCGCCCACTTCCATTTCGTCGCTCACCACCAGCAGTTTCCTAGGACGCATGCGCGATACCCTCCATCAGGTCCTGCAAGCGTCGTGCCTCTATGCGGGCGTCGAACTCGCGCTCGATTTTCGCGCGCGCGCCGGCGACGACCTGCCGCCGAAGATCGGCGTCTTCCAGCAGGCGCTGCATGGCATCGGCCAGCGCGGCCGGTTGCTTCTCGTCCACCAGCAGGCCGGTGGTTTCGTGTTGGACCAGTTCGGGAATTCCGGAAACGCGCGTGCTGACGACCGGGCAGCCGGTGGCCATGGCTTCCATCAGCGCGACCGGGATGCCGTCGCGGTTGCCGTCGGGCGCCACCTCGGAAGGCAGCACGAACAGGGCCGCTTCGCCCATCCACCGACGCACGACGTCCTGCGGCTGCGCACCGCAGAACTCGATCCTGTCGGCCACGCCGCGCGTCTGCGCGAGTGCGCGCAACGACGCATCCAGCGGGCCGGAGCCCAGCAGGCGGCACTGGAAGTCGACGCCGCGCGCGTGCAGCAACGAGAGTGCCTCCACCAGCGTGGCGAAGCCCTTGATCGGATCGAGCCGGCCGACGGTGAGGATCTGCAGCGGCAAACGTCCCTCCGGCTGCCAGGGGTTCGCCCGCAGGTCGACGCCGCAGTGGATCACGTGCAGCTTGTCGCGTGCCTGTGCGGTCTCGCGCTCGCTCAGCCATTCCACGTTGAAGCGCGAGATGGTGATGGCGACAGCGGCATCCTGGATCTTGCGGGCGATCAGCTGCCGCTCGATGAAGATGTCATGCGCGTGGCAGGTGAAGCCGAACGGTACGCCAAGGACCCGTGACAGCGTCCAGGCGGCGGTGGACGGATAGGTCGCCCAGTGTGCGTGCAGCACCTGTGGCTTGAAACCGCGCAGCCAGTCCACGTGTTCCAGCCCGCGCAACCAGGCGGCGAGGGACTTGGCCAGTACGGACGGCGAGCGCCAGCTGTCGGCGACGACGGTGCCGAGGGTAGCGATGACGGCGCCGGGATTGCGCAGGAAGGCCTTGGTCGCGCCCCACAGCGCATGCAACGGCGAACGCGGGTGCAGCACGCGGTCCATCAGGGCCTGCGCGTCGGCCTGCACCAGCGTTTCAGACGGCTTCTTGAGCGAAATGATGCGCACGTCCACGCCGTTCTCGATCAGTGCGGTGATCTCGCGGACGATGAACGTCTCCGACCAGCAGGGAAACAACGACACCACGTACACGGCGCGTTGCAGGGGAGGGGGAGCGGTCATCGGCGAACGTCTTCCAATCGGGTGGTCTGCCACAGGTGCGCGTCCGGATCACGCAGGTAATCCGCGAGGGCGAGCATGGCACTGGTATTGAGGCTGAGGAATGCCACGGCCAGGCGCACCGGCAGCAGCGTGGCCAGTCGCGGCCAGCCGCGACCGAGCACGGCGATGGCATAGCCGGCCAGTTGCAGGGCGAACAGCAGCGGATACAGCACGCCACCGCGCAGCGCCAGCACGCCATTGGCCAGCAGCGCGACCGCGAGCAGCCACGGCGCGAGCAGGCGCAGCCATTTGTGGCCCCACAGGCGCCAGGCGAGCGGATGCGCGCCCGGGATGGCAAGCGAAGGTTGCAGATGGATCAGCTGGAAATTGCCTGCCAGCGTGCGCCGCTTGCGGCGTTCTTCGTCCGCAGGGTTGTCCGGCGTCCGGTCGAATGCCAATGCCGCAGGCACGAACACCGTGCGGTAGCCCGCCTGCGCGATACCGAGCGGGATCCACATGTCGTCCAGCACGATGCCGCCCGGGATGGCCGGGATCAGCGTGCGCCGCGCGGCGTACAGGGCGCCGGTCGCACCCACCAGCGAACCGCTGGCGCTTTCCAGGCGCCGGATCGCCTTCTCGTAACGCCAGTACGCATCGACGCCCTTGCCGTAGCCATCGGCGGCTTGCAGCACGAGTTCGCCGCTCGCGGCGCCGACCGTGGGATCCGCGAGCGCCGAGGCCAGCGCGCGTGCCGCGCCTGGATCGATGCGCTGGCGCACATCGTTGAACAGCACGAGGTCGGCATCCAGCAGTGGCACGACGTTGCCGAGACAGGCCGACTTGCCGCGCCGCTCGGTGAAGGCGAAGACACGGATACGTTGCGGATCCCGCTGCGCTGCGAACCGGTCGCTGCCGTCCGTGCAACCGTCGCAGGCCACGTTGATGCGCAGGCGGTCGTGCGGATAGTCCAGCGAGAGCAGGTTGTCCAGTTTCGCGGGCAGTTCGCGCATGCCGTTGTGCACCACCAGCAGCACATCGATCATGGGCAACGCGGCACTTGCATGGACAGGCCGCGGGCGGACGCGCGCCATCAGCGCCATGACCAGCGGATAGCCGGCGTACGCGAATGCCACCAGGGCCAGCGACGCCCAGAACAGCAGGGTCATGCGCGCCGCCCCAGCATGCCGAGGGCGCCGGCGCGCAGGCGTTCGTAACCGGTGTCGCCCAGCATGTGCTTCGCGAGCGCCAGGCCGCGATAGCGCAAGCGCTCATGGCCGATGGCGACATGGTCGCGCCTTATCCAGCGCTGGAACGTCACGTGCCGCGTCGCTGCCGTCATCGCCATGCGGGGGAACGGGCGCGACGCGCCTTCCGCCGTTGCCAGCACGCCGGGTTCGGACGAAAGCACGTGCGTGTAGCCGCATTCCCGCGCGATCGCCAGCAGGTTCTTCGGCATGCGTCCCCCAGGGGGTGCCAGCAGTGTTACCGGGGCGCCGACCTGTTGTTCGATCTCCTCGCGTGCGGCCCTCAGCGTCTGGCGAAGGCGCACGTCGTCGAGCTGGGTCAGGTAGACGTGGTCATAGCCATGCGACTGGATCGACATGCCGGCATCCGCCATCTGCCGCAGCTGGTTCCAGTCCAGGAAGCCCGCCGTGCCGACCGTGGCCGGATTGATGAAGAAATCCGCGGTGATGCCATGGCGGGACAGGATGGGCAGGGCCAGCGCGTGGTTGCTCGCGTGGCCGTCATCGAAGGTCACCAGGATGCGTGCCTGCGAACTGCCCTGCAGCAAGGCGTCGGCACTGCTGCCACCGCCGGAGGCCGCCACTTCCCGCATCTGCAGCTCGAAATCTTCCGTCCCCAGCGTGTAGTGCGGATCCTGTCCGTCGGGCGTCGAGCCGGTGTGCAACGCGTGGTACATCAGCGCGACGACGGGGCCGGGTTCTGCGGCGGGCGGGGTGGGAAGCGGCATGGTGCGGCTGCGTCAGCGGTAGAACGTGACCGACAGGGCCACGACGTTCTCGACGTAGTCCTGGCTGCCGATCGAACTGTTGCGCTCGCGGTGCAGGTAGTCGACCTGCGCGCCCCAGTGGCGGCTGAAGCGCATCGCCAGCCCGGTGCCGAGGATGGTGTCGGTATCGTCGCGGTCGATGTTGGTGAACTCGCGCTTGTAGCGCTGCGCCACGCCGGTGAGACTCAGGCGCGCGGTCAGGCCGTAGCGCGCGGAGACAGCGATGCCGGAGTTGTCGGCATCGAAGCTCTCGTCGCGCAGGTAGCGCAGTTGTTCGACATAGGGTTCGGCCAGCAGCGACAGGCGCTCGCCCGTGAACTCGTAGCCCAGGCTCGCACGCTTCTGCTTGAACGTGTCCGGGATGATCTGCAGGTTCGGGTCGCCCGGCTGGCCGACACCGGGGTTGCCGGGGATACCGGGATCCGTGGGCTCCCCGGGCGCGCCGACCCGTTGGATCAGGTCCTGCGACGCATCGCCGAACTGGTAGCTGCCGCGTGCGATCAACTGGCTGCGCGGCGCGATCTGCCAACCCGCGAAACCGCGGAACAGCGCGCTGGACGTACCATCCGCACCCTCGGGCTCCAGGCGCGAGTAGCCCGCACTGATGTCGAGGTTGAGCTTGGACAGTTCGCTCAGGTAGGTGACGTAGGCGTCGTAGCGCTTGTAGTTGTAGAGCTCGGAGATGGTGTCGTATTCGGTCTGGCCCGCTTCGAGGTTGAACACGAGGGTGTCGGTGGCGCCCAGCGGCCTGAGCAGTCGCGCCGCAGCCGAGTAGCGGTCGCTGTTGAACGTCTCCGTCTCTTCCGCCCAACTGTTGGTGTAGCGCAGGTCGAGCACGCCGCGCATGGTCTCGCCGAAGCGGACCGTCAGCGTCGGGCCGGCCTCGAAGACGTTGATCTTCTGCTGGTTGCCGGGGGTGAACGCGGCCAGCGAATCCACCGACTGTTCGCTCAGCGAATCGCGGGCGTAGAAGGTCAGGCGTTCCGGCAGCAGCGTCCATTCCAGCTCGCCGGTGAACTCGCCCCGGGTATCGTCCTGGTAGACGTCGTCCATGTAATCCAGGTACTGGACATTGCCGCGCAGCCGGGTGGTGAGCACGGAACTGTCGTGGGTCAGGTCGAACCTGACCTGCGGCGAGAGGATGTCCTCGCTGATCTCGTTCGCCGCCTGCAGCACGATGTTGTCGCTGTGCATGTAGCGCAGGCTGACGTCGTACTCCAGGCGCGCGGCCTGCGCGCCCAGCGGCAACGCGGCCGCCAGCGCGGCGCACAGGATGCGCTTGCGTGCGGAAGGAGTACGGTGAGTGCTGTGGCGGGACGTGGCCATGGTTTCTTCCGTGCGCAGGTGGGTCAGACGCCTTCGTTGAACACGACGCCGGCGAACTTCTTCGGGTCGAAGTTCGCGGCTGCCTGGGCGATGGCCGCAGGCGTGTCGCGCCCGTAGCCGGCGACCAGCACCACGACATCGGCGAGCTCGGAGAGGATGCGGGCATCCGGTGCGCCGCGCACCGGCGGTGCATCGAGGAACAGGTGGCAGTTCGGATAGCGGCTGCGCAGCGAATCCAGCAGCAGGCGCATGCGGAAGGACGAGAAGTATTCCGATCCCGTCTCGCGCGTGCGGCCAGCGGGCAGCAGCCGCAGGCGGGGCACACCGGTGTCGTACAGCACGCTCTCGGTGGTGCGCTCCTGGTCTTCGAGGTAGTCGACCAGGCCGCCACCCTCGGCCGACAGCTTCATCGTCCGGTCCTGGCTGGGCTGGCGCAGATCGCAGTCGATCAGCAGCGCGCTCTTGGTTTCGTCGAAGGCGACCGCCACGGCCAGGTTGCGTGCCACGAAGCTGCCGCCGCTGCCGGGACTCACGGGGGTGACGAGGGTGATGAAATTGCCCTCGGCCA
The DNA here is from genome assembly GCA_946886405.1 of uncultured Pseudoxanthomonas sp. The sequence continues at coordinate 45,397 of CAMPIO010000013.1, read as the reverse complement.
CCGACAGCAGCTGCGTCCGCAGTTCACGGAAGGCGTCAACCTCGCGCCGTGCGGCATCGCTGCGGTAGATGGTGGCGCGGTCTTCCAGTTGCAGCGGGCTGAGCGCGGTGACCGGTGTGCGGGGCGCGATGGAACGGCTGGCGACGTGCTCGTCGCGATCGCCCGTGGCGTCGTTGCCCAGCGGCCTGATCGGGTTGCTCATAGGACTTCCATTACCTTCAGCGTATAGGTCAGGCCGTACAGCAACGGCACGGCGAGGAACAGCGAAGCGGCCAACGCGTAGCGGCGCAGCGCCTTGCTCCGCCGGCGCCCGGTCAGGTAGGCCGGCATCGTGCCGAGGACGGGCAGGCCGGCCTCGCGCTCGATCTGCAGCGGCGAGCGTACGCGCGGGTCCAGCTTGGTCAGTGCGAACAGGACACCCAGCGGTATCAGCAGGGCGAGCACGATGCCGGCACCCGCCACATGCATGACGCGCAGGCCGCTGGGACGCAATGGCATCTGCGCGGGTTCCTGGATGCGGAAGCTCAGGCCGCGCTGCTCGGCGTCGAGGTTCATCGACACGCGGGCGTTCTCGCGGCGCTTGAGCAGGTCCTGGTACAGGTCGCGGTTGACCTCGTAGTCGCGGGTCAGTTCGGCCAGCGTGCTCTCGGACGAGGCGATCCGGCTGCTGCGGCCCATTTCGCTGGCCAGCATCTGCTCGGCGCTGCCGATGCGCGCGGCGGTCGCGGCGCTACGGCGGCGTGCTTCGGCCAGCTTGCTCCGCAGTTCGCCATACAGCGGGTTGAACGCGGCCGGGCCTTCCAGCGCGGAACCTGCCGTCCTCGGTGCGTTTTCCTCGCGACGGAGGTCTTCTTCCAGGTCGCGGATCTGGTGCTGCACGCGCACCACGTCAGGGTGCTGTTCCGTGTACTGCAACAGCAGGCGGTCGCGATCGGACTGCAGTTCCGCCAAGCGGGCGCGGAACTGGCCGGCACGCGTCTGTACCAGCGTGATCTCGCTTTCGCCCGACAGCTGCGACTGCAGCGCGGCTTCCTGCGAACGCAGGTCGATCAGCTCCATCCGCGCGCCTTCGATGATGCGGCGCAGCTCGCCGATGCGGGCATTGACGTCCACGTCGGTGCCCGGCCGCGCGTCGGGCGTGCTCTGGCGGAAGTTCTCCAGGCCCGCTTCGGCGGTCGTCAATTTCTCGTGGTACTGGTTCACCTGCGAATCGATGAACGCATAGGCCTCGCTGCTCTCGCGTTCCTTGGTGGCCAGGCTTTCCTGGATGACCAGCTCGGCGAAGCGGCGGGTGATCTCGTAGGCGCGCTCGGCGTCGGAATCGCTGTAGGCGATCTCGATGAGGTTGGCGCGCGGGTTGCTGATGCTGGTACGGTCGATGATCTTCTCGATCAGCTTGTCCTGCTCCAGCGGCGTGGGATTGTCTTCCATCCAGCCGCCGGTCTTGAGGATTTCCTCCATGACGCGGCGGCTGAAGGCGACTTCGCGCAGGATGCTGGCGCGGTCGACCACGCTGGTGGCCACGGCGCGGCCCTCCATCAGCGGCGCGATGATGTTGCGGTCTTCCACCAGGATGATCGTGGAGGAGGTGTACTTCTTGGGCAGCATCATGCCGATGACCAGGCCCAGCAGCGCGATGGCCGCGAACAGGCCGGCCAGCAGCACGGCGCGACGCTTGAACTCCTTGCTCAGCACAGGCACCGCGTCGAACACGGAGCGCCCCTCTTCGGGCGCTCCCCAGGCAGCGGACTGGTTCACAGGACGCGTTCCGGCACGGTGATCACGTCACCCGGGGCGACGGTGAAATTGGTGCTCAGGTCGCCGCGGTTGAGGATGCGGTCCAGGCGCACGGCGTAACTCTGCGTGGCGTCGGCCGACTTGCGGTACAGGTTGGAGCGGTCGGGCGCGGCGAACTCGGTGACGCCGCCGGCGGCCAGCACCGCGTCGAGCACGGTCATGCCGGGGCGGTAGGGGATCGACACCGGCTGGCGCACCGCACCGGTGACGCGCACGCGCGACAGGTACTCGTGGCTGCGCAGTTCGGTCAGGATCACCGCGACCTGCGGGTCGCGCACATAGGCACCCAGTTTTTCCTGGATGTCCTTCGCGACCTCGGCGGGGCTGAGGCCGGCAGCGGACACGTCGCCCACCAGGGGGATCGAGATCATGCCGTCCGGGCGGACCGGCACGGTGATGCCGAGCTCCGGGTTACGCCAGACCGACACCTGGACGATGTCGTCGACGCCGATCTGGTAGTTCTCGACAGCGGTGCTGGCCTGCTGCGGCGGAACGGACTTGCTGCCGGCGTTGCCGGAGGCGCAGCCGGCGAGCAGAAGCGCCAGCGCGACGGCCAGGAGGCCGGCAAAGGTGCGGTTCATGGAACATCCCCTGTGTTGTTGCGGATTGCCCCATACAACGCAAGGAATGCCCGCGCCCGGCCACCGGACGCGGGGTGCGCGGACTACACCCGGTAGAACTCGCGGTACCAGTCGACGAACCGCCGGATGCCGGTTTCGATGGGCGTGGACGGGTGGTAGCCGGTGTCGCGACGGAGCGCTTCGACGTCGGCGCAGGTGTCGGGCACGTCGCCGGGCTGCATCGGCAACAGGCGCTTTTCCGCCTTGCGGCCCAGGCACTCTTCCAGCACCTCGATGTAGCGCAGCAGCTCGACGGGCTGGTGGTTGCCGATGTTGTACACGCGCCACGGTGCGCTGGACGAGCCGGGATTGGGCAACAGCGGGTCGTAGGTCGGATCGGGGCCGGGGACGGTATCGAGGGTGCGGATGACGCCCTCGACGATGTCGTCGACGAAGGTGAAGTCGCGCGTGTGGCGGCCGTGGTTGAACACGTCGATAGGCTTGCCCTCGAGGATGCTCTTCGTGAACAGGAACAGCGCCATGTCCGGACGGCCCCATGGGCCATACACCGTGAAGAAGCGCAATCCGGTGGTCGGCAACCCGAACAGGTGGCTGTACGTATGCGCCATCAGCTCATTGGCTTTCTTGGTGGCGGCGTACAGGCTGACCGGATGGTCCACGCTGTCCTCCACCGCGAACGGCAGCTTGCGGTTCGCACCGTAGACCGAACTGGACGAGGCGTACACCAGGTGTTCGACGCCGCGGTGGCGGCAGGCTTCAAGGATATTGGTGAAGCCCACGATGTTGCTGTCGATGTAGGCGTGCGGATTTTCCAGCGAATAGCGCACGCCGGCCTGTGCGGCCAGGTTGACCACGCGCTGCGGCTTGAAGTCGTCGAACGCGGCCTCCATGGCGGCGCGGTCCTCGAGCGAACCGCGGACGAAGCGGAACCCGTCCTTGGGCAGCAGCCGCGCCAGACGCGCGTCCTTCAGGGTGGGGTCGTAGTAGTCGTTGAGATTGTCGTATCCCAGCACTTCGTCGCCGCGGTCGAGCAGGCGATGGCTGAGATGGGAGCCGATGAAGCCGGCGGCACCGGTTACCAGGACGCGCATCAAGGATTCTCTTGGTCAGGGTCGATTACAGGCAGTCGTCGACGGCGTGGCGGGGCAGGGCCCGCTTCACGTCGAAGACCACCGCGCCGGGCTTGCCGAGGGCGCGCACGCCATCGGCGCCGCGTTCAGTGAACTCGCGGTGCGCCACCGCCAGGATGACCGCATCGTACTGGCCGGCCTGCGGCTCTGCGACCAGGTCGAGCCCGTACTCGTGCTTCGCTTCGTCCGCGTTGACCCACGGGTCGTGTACGTCGACCTGCGCGTTGTAACTGCGCAGCTCGGCCACGATGTCGACCACGCGCGTGTTGCGCACGTCGGGGCAGTTCTCCTTGAACGCGAGCCCCAGCACCAGCACCTTCGCGCCGGCGGTGGGCAGGTTCTGCCGGGCCATCAGCTTGGCCACGCGGCGCGCGACATGGCTGCCCATGCCGTCGTTGATGCGGCGACCGGCCAGGATCACTTCGGGGTGATAGCCGATCTGCTGCGCCTTGTGGGTCAGGTAGTACGGGTCCACGCCGATGCAGTGGCCGCCGACCAGGCCAGGACGGAATGGCAGGAAGTTCCATTTGGTCCCGGCGGCTTCCAGCACCTCGTGGGTATCGATGCCGAGGCGGTGGAAGATCAGCGCCAGTTCGTTGATCAGCGCGATGTTGACGTCGCGCTGGGTGTTTTCGATGACCTTGGCGGCCTCGGCTACGCGGATGCTGCTGGCCTTGTGCGTACCGGCGGTGATGATGCTGCCGTACAGCGCGTCGACGAAGTCGGCGACCTCGGCGGTGGAGCCGGACGTGACCTTCATGATGGTTTCCAGGCGGTGCTGCTTGTCGCCCGGGTTGATGCGCTCCGGGCTGTAGCCGGCGTAGAAATCCTGGTTGAACGTCAGGCCGGATTCGCGCTCGATGATCGGGACGCAGGTCTCTTCGGTGGCGCCGGGATACACGGTGGATTCGTAGATGGCGACCGCGCCCTTGCCGATCGCGCGGCCGACGGTACGGCTGGCCGATTCCAGCGGGTGCAGGTCGGGCCGCTTGTAGTCGTCGATCGGGGTGGGGACGGTGATGATGAACACGTTGCAACCGGCCAGCGCGGCCGCGTCGTCGCTGAAGCCGAGCAGCGGCGTGTCGCGCAGTTCGTCGGCACTGACCTCCAGCGTGTGGTCCTGGTGGTCACGCAGCTCCGCCACGCGCTTGGCATTGATGTCGAAGCCGAGGGTGGGGAACTTGCGGCCGAAGGCGACGGCCAGTGGCAGCCCGACGTAGCCCAGACCGATCACGGCGATCCTGACCTGGTCCAGGGTGGGCAATGGAGCGTTCATCAATGTGGGGTCCCCTGTGTACTGCATGGTGGAAGAGTCTATAAGGCCGGGGGCTGCACGCGCGTTACCGCCGTCAGCCCCATGTCGAGTCGATCAACGTGCAAAGCCCCGTCGAGAGGACACGCTGCCGGCATGGCCTGATCGCGCCGTCATCTGCGTACCAGTGGCATGACCGGCCACCAGGACGGTGGGCGACCAGCGACCGGGGAGTCGACATGCGGATTCTGTTGTGCGGTGGCGCTGGTTACATCGGCGCGCATGCTTACGTGGTGCTCGTCGAGCGAGGCCACGACGTGGTGGTGGCGGACAACTTCAGCAACAGCTCGCCGGGGGTGCTGGCCCGCCTGCAGAAGATCACCGGACATCCGGTGCCGTTCCAGCCGCTGGACCTGCGCGATCGCGAGGCGGTGGTGGGGTTCTTCGCGCGGCAGCACTTCGACGCCGTCGTGCACTTCGCCGCCCTGAAAGCAGTAGGCGAATCCTGTGAACGCCCCTTGGACTATTTCCACAACAACATCAGCGGCACGCTCAACCTCCTGCATGGCATGCAGTCGGCAGGCGTCAAGCGGCTGGTGTTCAGTTCCTCGGCAACCGTCTATGGCGACCCGGCCAGCGTACCGGTGCGCGAGGATGCGCGGCTGCAGGTCACCAATCCGTACGGCCGCACCAAGCTGGTGATGGAACAGCTGATCGGCGACCTCTGCCAGAACGATCCCGGCTTCCATGCCGCCAACCTGCGCTATTTCAATCCGGTGGGTGCGCACGCGTCCGGGCTGATCGGCGAGGACCCGACCGGCATCCCGAACAACCTGATGCCCTACATCTGCCAGGTGGCAGTGGGACGACGCGAACATCTGAGCGTGTATGGCGGCGATTGGCCCACCCTCGATGGCACCGGCGTGCGCGACTACATCCATGTGATGGACCTGGCGCGCGCGCATGCGGATGCACTGGATTTCCTCGTGCGCGAACGCCGCCCCCTCACTGTCAACCTCGGTACCGGCCACGGCGTCAGCGTGCTGCAGCTGGTGAAGGCGTTCGCAGGCGCGGCGGATCGGGAGATTCCCTATCAGATCGTCGCGCGCCGCGCAGGCGACGTCGCCGAGGTGTATGCAGACCCGTCGCTGGCCAATGAGGTGCTGGGGTGGCGCGCGGAACTGGGCGTCGATGCCATGTGCCGCGATGCCTGGCGCTGGCAGTCGCAGAACCCGCAGGGTTACCCGGCTGCCTGACCGTTCTGTCCCGAACGTGACCGGGTTGGCATAAGCGCGGCTGCGGCGCCGTGCCGCGGGCTGGCGACGCAGCCGCGATTGGCTGAGAATCGGCCCATCTCCCATCGCCTGGATCCGCTTGCCTTCCGACGTTGTTCGCGACCTGGCGGAACAGAACCGCTCACGCTATGGCAAGCGCATGTACCGCATGCGTGCGCTGGGGCTGGGCCTGGGTGCGCTGTGCGTGGGGGCCGTGCTGTACGAGCACTCGGCATCGCCCGCGTTGTGGGCATTGCTGGCTGCCAACGGGTTCCTGTGGCCGCACCTGGCCTATTGGCGGGTGAAGCGGCAGCACGGCGCGCCGCTGCAGGCTGAATTCCAGAACCTGACCTTCGATGCCGCGATGGGCGGCTTCTGGATTGCGGCGATGCATTTCGACGCACTGCCCAGCGTGCTACTGGCGGTGATGCTGACGATGGACAAGGTCATCGTCGGTGGCGGACGTTTCGCGGCGCGCACGCTGGGGGCGATGGCGCTGACCTGCCTGGCGGCCAGCGCCGCCTGGGGTTTCGCGTTCGAGCCCTACACGAGTTACCCGGTGGTCCTGGCCTGCCTGCCATTCCTGGCGCTCTATCCGATGGCCATCGGCATCGCCACGCATTCGCTCGCGCGCAAAGCGCGCCAGCAGAAGGACCTGTTGGAAAAGATGGCGCGTTTCGATGCCGCCACCGGGCTGATGAACCGCCAGCAATGGCTGCACGCGGCGACCCACGAGCTCCAGCGTTTCCAGCGTGTCGGACGTACCGCCGTGCTGGTGTTGATCGACATCGACCGTTTCAAGGACATCAACGATGGCTACGGCCACACCGTCGGCGACGAGGTGGTGGAAGAGTTCGCCCGTCTGTTGAAAGCCTGCCTGCGCGACGTCGACACCGGCGGCCGCTACGGCGGCGACGAGTTCGGCGTGGTGATGCCCGATACGCGCTGGGAGGAGGCCATCGTGGCCGCCGAGCGCCTGCGCAGGCAGGTCGCGGCATGCGGATTCTCCACGCGCGCGTTGCGCTGCACCGTCAGCATCGGCCTGGCGGAATCCCATGCAGGCATCGCGTCGGTGTCGGACTGGATCAACAGTGCCGACAGTGCGCTCTACCGTGCGAAGGCGCAGGGGCGCGACTGCATCGTCGTGGGTTGCTGAGGCGCGTTCAGTCGAGCAGGGCGTCGACCACGGCCCCGGGTTGCTTCATCCAGGCGAAGTGATCGGCGCGTGCGCCCAGGCGCGCGTGATCCAGCACCGTCACGTGCGCGGGACTCTCCGGCATTTTCGCCATCAAGGCCCGCAGCGAGCTTTCCGGTGCCAGCCAGTCGTCGTCGAACAGGACGCCGCGCACTGGCGCGCGCACCGTGCGCATGCCTGCCTCCAGATCCACCGCCCAGCCTGATGCGCGATAGCGACCGCTCAGTCCCACCCGCGCCCAGTCACGGATCAGTCCGCGCGCTTCGTCGCCACCGAAACCCAGTCGCCGACCGGGCAGGGCGCCACAGGCGCGCGCCAGCCACGGGGCGAACTGGTAAAAGAAGGGCAGTGCGTAGCCGCGCGGCGCCGGGAACGTGCGCCAGTACGGGTTTCCGCTGCCGACCAGCCAGAGGCCCGTGAACGCGCCAGGACACTGGCCCGCGTGGCAGGCCGCCAGTTGGCCGCCCAGGCTGTGGCCGCCGATGCGATGGGAAAGCTCCGGCAGACGACGTCTCATCGCCGCGTGGCTGAGCGGCAGGTCCGTGCCCAGCAACTCGCGGTAACCCCAGTCCGTGCGTCGTCCCGCGCGGAGCGAACTGCTGCCATTGCCGCGCCACTCGTGCACGAACACCGCAATGCCCCGTTCGGCCAGCGCATCGGCGAACGGCAGGTAGTGGCGCGCCGCCACGCCCAGCGCAGGCACCCACAGCAGGGCGGAGACGGGATTGGCCGGAATACGCGCGATCAGTGTGCAGGCGTGGCCATCCTGCGATTGCAGCGGAAACTCTTCAGCAGGCAGGGTCGTGTCGGCGGCATTCATGCGACCGGTGCCGCCCCGATGTGGTCCAGCACGACGATCTCGCTGCGTCCGGGCCGATAGCCACCGCGCAATGCGGCGTGCACATAGTCCGATGCGGCGAGGCATGCCTCCTTCATCGCCATGCCTTGCGCGCAACGCGCGGCGATGGCGGAGGCGAGCGTGCATCCGGTGCCATGCGCTTCCAGCGACAGGCGTGGGTGCGAGGTTTCCGTCATCCCGTCTGTATCGACGTACAGGTCCACCACGTCGCCGTCGCCCGGCAGATGGCCGCCCTTGAGGAACACGGCTCGCGCGCCCAGCGCCAGCAGGTCGTTCGCGGCCGCGCGCATCGCCGAGGCGTCGGCGATGGAGCGCCCCAGCAGCAGTTCGGCCTCGGGAAGATTCGGCGTCACCACGTCCGCCAGTGGCAACAACAGCGTGCGCAGGGCGTGCAGTGCGCTGTCTTCCAGCAGCTTGGCGCCACTGGTGGCGACCATGACCGGATCGACCACCACGGTGGCCGGGCGATGCCTGCGCAATGCGTCGGCCACCACACCGATCACCTCCGCGGTGGCCAGCATGCCGAGCTTCACCGCACGGACGTCGAAATCCTCGAAGCAGGCATCGAGCTGCGCACGCAGGAAATCCATCGCCGGCACGTTCACTGCGGTGACGCCACGCGTGTGTTGCGCCGTCAGCGCGGCGATGGCCGACAGGCCATGCACGCGGTGTGCGGCGAAGGTTTTCAGGTCGGCCTGGATGCCGGCGCCGCCACCGGAGTCGGAGCCGGCGATGGTCAGGGCGGAAACCACGGAGGGAACGGTCATGCGCGAATTGTGCCATCCGTACGCCGGCGTGTGGCGAGACGGGTCACCTCGTCGGTGACCGCGCACGTGTCCACTGGCGATACAGCACATAGCCAACGCCGGTGCTGCCGGTCAGCAGCGCCGGCGCCAGCAGGGCGTCGTAACCGAAGTGTCGGTACAGCCATGCACCGAGCACGCCACCGCCGAGGAAGCCACTGATGATCAGGCCGCTGAGCGTCAGTCGCCGCACCGGCAACGGCATGCCGCGCAGCAGGTGGCCCAGCCCGATGCCCAGGTCGGTGAACATGCCGCTGAGGTGCGTGGTGCGGACGGCGGCGCCGCTGTAGGTGGTGACCATCGCGTTCTGCAGGCCGCACGCCACGGCGGCCAGCAGGGCGCCCCAGATCTGCTCCTGTTTGAACAGCGGGATCGCGGCGATCAGCAACACGGCTTCCAGCGCGAGCACCACGCCGTACCGGCGGCCGAGCTTCAGTGTCTGGTCCTGGATGATCAGGCCGCTGACCATCGCGCCCAGGCAGAACGCGATCAGCACGCCCCACAGGTGCATCACGGCCCGCACGTCGCCCTGCGCAATCGCCGCGCCGAGCAGGCTGGTGGTACCGGTGAGGTGGCTGATCGCCTGGTGTTCGAAACCCAGGTACCCGATGACGTTGACCATGCCGGCCACGCAGGCCAGCAGCACGGCACCGATCCAGACCCAGCGAGGGAGATGGAGGCCCATCGGATATCAGGAATTCTGATGCGCGATGCGCAAATGGCGTCCCGACCAGAGCCAGGTCAATCCCCAGCCGACGAGGGCCGGCAACAGATCGAGCAGCATGGATTGCCATGCAATCCGGTGCGGTCCCACTTGCACGGCAAACATGATCACGATGGCCTCGAGTATCTGGACCAGTATCCAGGCGAGCAGCACGTGCACCAGTCGACCCCGCCACACGCCGGCAGCGAACCACCAATAAGCCGCGGAAGCCACCAGAAAGTGCATCGCGATGCGGACACCCATGATCGCGTCAATCGATACTGCGATGGTGTCAAGCCAGGACGCGATGTTGAGTGTCAGGAACACGTCGAGGATCGCCCATCCCGTCAGCACGAGGTACAGAACTACTGCGCCCAGCAGAATCCTTCTCCCCTGGATGCTTTTGGCGACAGTGGGGGCGTTGGCTGCCGGCGTAGCCAACGGCGAATGGGGTGGCGTATAGGGATCCTGCATGGCGATAAGCGCGCGGCCGCTACGTCGAATGGTCGAGGTAGCGGCCGGGTGCGCCTTACAGCACTTCCGACGCGTAATCCGCCAAGCGCGAACGCTCGCCACGCCGCAGCGTGATGTGCGCGCTGTGCGCCCAGTTCTTGAAGCGGTCCACCGCATAGGTCAGGCCGGACGTCGTCTCCGTCAGATAGGGCGTGTCGATCTGCTCCACGTTGCCCAGGCAGACGATCTTGGTGCCGGGGCCGGCGCGGGTGATCAGCGTCTTCATCTGCTTCGGCGTGAGGTTCTGCGCCTCGTCGAGGATCAGGTAGCGCGACAGGAACGTGCGGCCGCGCATGAAGTTCATCGAGCGGATCTTGATGCGCGAGGCGAGCAGGTCGTTGGTCGCCGCGCGCCCCCACGCGCCGCCTTCCTGGTTGTGCGTCAGCACTTCCAGGTTGTCGGTCAGCGCGCCCATCCATGGCGTCATCTTTTCCTCTTCCGTGCCGGGCAGGAAGCCGATGTCCTCACCCACGCTCACCGTGGCGCGCGTCATGATGATCTCGCGGTACCGCTGCTGGTCCATCGTCTGCGCCAGCCCGGCCGCGAGCGCGAGCAGCGTCTTGCCGGTGCCGGCGGTGCCGAGCAGGGTGACGAAGTCGATGTCGGGATCCATCAGTGCATTGAGCGCGAAGTTCTGTTCGCGGTTGCGCGCATTGATGCCCCACACCGCATGCTGGCTGTGGCGGAAGTCGTCGACGATCTGCAGCGTCGCCTTGTCGCCTTCGACCTTGCTGACGCGGAACTCGGATTCGTCGTCGCCCGGCAGATAGAGGAACTGGTTGGGGTACCAGCCAGCACCCTCGGCCATGGTGACCTCATAGAAGGTGCGGCCCTTGTCGGTCCAGGAGCGCAGGTCCTTGCCGTGGCGTTGCCAGAAATCCTCCGGAACCGGGTCCGCGCCGGTGTAGAGCAGGCTGAAGTCGTCCAGCGCGCGATCGTTCTCGTAGTCCTCCGACACGATGCCCGCGATCGCCGCCTTGATGCGCAGGTTGATGTCCTTGGACACGAACACCACCGGGATTTCCGGCTCGCTCTCCTTCAGCGCGAGGATGGCCCCGAGGATGGCGTTGTCGGGGATGACCGCACCGAAGCTCTTGCCGGCATCGAAATGGCTGGTCTGGAAGCGCAGCAGGCCAGCGCTCTGCGAGCCACGCAGTTGCAGGCTGTTGGGCTGGATCAGCGGAATGCCGGCGGCCACGTTGTCCAGGCCGGAGGTCTCGACCAGTTCATTGAGGAAGCGGCTGACCTGCCGCGCGTTGCGGCTCGCTTCCGACGTGCCCTTCTTGCCGTTGTCCAGTTCCTCGATCACCTGCATCGGCAGGTAGACGTCGTGTTCCTCGAACTTGAACAGCGCGGTGGGGTCGTGCATCAGCACGTTGGTGTCCAACACATAGATACGCTTGCTACGGGTCATTCGGGCAACCTCATCGAGGAAGATGTGTGAACACGGGCGACTTTTCCGCGGACAGCAGCGAACCACCATGACCCGCCGCGGCGCGGGATGGTGGGAGGAAGGGAAGGGGATTTCGTCACTGGGCCTGGTGGGCCTTCAGCGCGTCCAGCACGGCGTCGGCATGGCCGGTCACCTTCACGCCGCGCCATTCCTGCGCGATGCGGCCATCGGGCGAGATCAGGAAGGTGCTGCGCACCACGCCCAGCACTTTGCGGCCGTACATGTTCTTCTCGTGGATCACGTCGAAGGCCTTGCACAGCGCTTCGTCGGCGTCGCTCACCAGCGGGAACTTGAATCCCTGCTTGGCGCAGAAGTTGTCGTGAGATTTCACCGAGTCGCGCGAGACGCCCAGCACTGTCGCGTTCGATTTCCTGAACTTCGGCAGCAGCGCGTTGAAGTCCAGGCCCTCGGTGGTGCACCCGGGCGTACTGTCCTTCGGATAGAAGTACAGCACCAGCCAGGAACCGGCGTAGTCGGCGAGGGTGGCGGTATCGCCGCCAGACAGCGCCAGCGGCAGTTTCAATGTGGATGTTGGCAGAGCGTTCGCGCTTTTCGCCGTCATCGTCAGAACTTCATCGGATCCATGATCGCGTCCAGGTTCAGATGGTCGCAGAATTCGAGGAAATCGTCGCGCAGCGCGGCGATGTGCATGTTCGCCGGCACGCCGATGGTGACCTGCGCCGAGAACATTTCCGCGCCGGTCTGCATCGCGCGGTAGCGCGTGCTCTGGAGGTTCTCGATGGTGATGCCCTGGCGGTCGAAGAAATCGGCCAGCTGGAACAGGATGCCCGGCTTGTCGGCGGCCACCACTTCCACGATGTAAGGCAGCAGGTTGGACTGGACCACCTTCGGGCCGGTGCGGTAGAACACCAGCTTCAGGCCGTCTTCGCGTTCCAGCCGCGACAGCATCGCTTCCAGCTTCGCCACCGCATCCCACGAGCCCGTCGCGAGCGCCGTCACCGACACGTCGCGGCCCACCGTGGACAGCCGGGCGTCCACCAGATTGCAGCCGCTGTCCGAGATCCGGCGTGTCACCGACAGGAGCGGCGATTCCGGATGCGTCGTGTAGGCGGTGATCAGGAGGTGGTTTTCGGTCGGCGAAGGCCGGGGTGTGGAATCGGTCAAGAGAGCTTCCGGCGTTGCGGTCAGGCTGAATGGCGGCCGGGCAGCGGCCCGACGACGCAGGCAGCATACTTGCCCGCCCTTTGAGCCCGCAAGTAACATGCGGCCGACATTGCAGGCGGACCGGGATAACGGCCCTCACGGGCGCCACCGGATCGCCGGATCCCCACCGAGAGCCTCCACCTTGCACCTTTCCGGCAGCATCACCGCATTGGCCACGCCGTTCCTGGCGTCGGGCGAACTCGACCTGCACGCCTGGCGCGCGCTGCTGAAACAGCAGCTCGATGGCGGCACGCAGGGCGTGGTGGTGGCGGGCTCGACCGGGGAAGCCGCGGCGCTGTCCGACGACGAGTACGACACCGTGCTGCGCATCGCCGTGGAACACGTGCGCGGCCGCGTTCCGGTGCTCGCCGGCACCGGCCAGATGAACACCGCGAAGACCATCGCCACCACCCGTCGCGCCGCGGCAGGCGGTGCGCAGCTCGCGCTTGTCGTCACGCCGCCCTACGTGCGGCCGACCCAGGCCGGCCTGCTGGCGCACTACCGCGCTGTCGCCGACCAGGGCGGCTTGCCGGTCGTGCTCTACAACGTGCCGGGTCGTACCGGCTGCGACCTGTTGCCGGAAACGGTGGCGGAACTCGTCGATCATCCGAACATCGTCGGCATCAAGGAAGCGCGGTCCGAGCCCGAGCGCATGTCCGCGCTGCTGGCGCTGCGCACGCCGGACTTCGCCATCCTCAGTGGCGACGATCCGACCGCAGCGCGTGCCCTGCTGGCGGGCGCGGACGGCCTGATCTCGGTAGGCTCGAACGCGTTGCCGCGCACGTTCCGTCGCCTGTGCGACCTGGCGCGGGCGGGCGATGCCGCCTCCGTCGCCGTGCTGGACGCGCAGTTGCAGGAGATCTACGGCTTCCTTGGCGTGGAATCCAATCCCATTCCGGTGAAGGCGCTGCTGCAGCGCGCAGGTTTCGGTCATGGCCTGCGCCTTCCGCTGCTCGCGCTGTCCGCCGCCCATACCGACACCGCCGATCGTCTCGCCGCCGTGGCGCAGGCGCTGGAAGCACAATCCAACCGCGATATCCTCGCGGCCTGAACCCAGGAGAATTTCATGCGTCTTTCGTCTTCCCTCGTGCGTCCGCTTGCCCTCGTGCTGCTGGTCGTGTCCGTCGCCGGCTGCTCGTGGTTCAAGAAGGGTGCGCGTGGCGACTATGCGCTTGCCCCGGAGGCGCGTCCGCTGGAAGTTCCGCCGGACCTCAACCTGCCCAACACCAGCGGTGCGATGCAGGTGCCTGCAGCCAGCCAGGGCGCCTCGACGGCCGCACCGACGGCAGGCGGGTTCAGCGTGGCCGGTTCCCGCGACGACGCGTTCGCGCGCGTGGGCGAGGCGCTGGCCGGCGTCGAGGGCGTGACCATCGCCAGCCGCGCACAGCTGCTGGGTACCTATGACGTGAGCTACGAAGGTGCGAGCTTCCTGGTGCGCGTGTCGGCGGTAGAGGCGGGCGCCTATGTGTCGGCGGTCGACCCGCGCGGCCTGCCGGCGACATCGCTGGCGGCGACCAAGCTGCTGGCGGCATTGAAGGCCAAGCTGGGCGGTTGATCGCACGCAGCAGGAACATGAAAAAGGGCGCCGCAAGGCGCCCTTTTTCATGGAAGACGTCACGTCGCGTTCAGCGCTCGAGCAACGGCAACTTGCCGGGCTTGCCTTCCCACTCCTTCGCGTCCGGCAGCGGTTCCTTGCGGGTGGTGATCACCGGCCATGCGCGGGACAGTTCGGCGTTCAGCGCCACATAGCCTTCCTGTCCGGCAGGCACGTCGTCCTCGGGATAGATGGCGTTGATGGGGCATTCCGGCTCGCACAGCGTGCAGTCGATGCATTCGTCCGGATCGATCACCAGGAAGTTCGGCCCCTCGTGGAAGCAGTCCACGGGACAGACCTCCACGCAGTCGGTGTACTTGCACTTGATGCAGTTTTCGGTGACGACGAAGGGCATGAAGACGAAGGCTCTAACGGAAACCTCGCAAGTTTAATGCAGCCGGCGCGTCGTGGCGCGCACGCCCGCTTGCGCCCGCCGTGGCGTGGTACTTCATCGCGACGCAATGACGCAGCCCGCACTCTGTATGCCTTGGGGTGTGTCGGGAGCCGCTTCATCCGCCAGCGGCATTGCGGGTTCCGAGCTCAATTAGACTCATAAATGAAACAATCAATTGGAACAGACTGCATTTATTCCATTTTTGATTAGGATCAAGATCCGCACCCATCCCACCACTCAAGGAGTTCCGCGCCATGATCACCCTGCGTCCTGCTGAGGCCCGCGGCCATGCCAATCACGGCTGGCTGGATTCGTGGCACAGCTTCTCCTTCGCCGGCTACTTCGATGACAAGCACGTGCACTGGGGCCCGCTGCGCGTGATCAACGAGGACCGCGTCGCCGCCGGCCGCGGTTTCGGCGAGCACGGCCATCGCGACATGGAGATCATCAGCTACGTGCTGGAAGGTGCGTTGGGCCACAAGGACTCGATGGGCAACAGCTCCAGCATCGTGCCCGGCGACGTGCAGCGCATGAGTGCGGGCACCGGGGTGCAGCATTCCGAGTTCAACTACAACGCGTCCGGCGCCACGCATTTCCTGCAGATCTGGATCATTCCCGATCGCCAGGGCGTGCAGCCTTCCTACGCGGAAAAGTCCTTCCCGGCCAGCGAAAAGCAGGGCCGCCTGCGCCTGGTGGTCAGTCCCGATGGCGCTGATGGTTCGGTAAGCATCCATCAGGACGCGCGCATGTATGCGGGCCTGTTCGATGGCAGCGAGAAGGGCGAGCTTCGGCTGGCCGATGGTCGACTCGGATACGTGCACGTGGCACGTGGCGAAGTGACCGTCAACGGGCAGGCTCTGAAAGCAGGTGATGCGCTGTTGTATGACGCGGAACCGCTGGTCAGCATCGAGCGCGGCATCGGGGCCGAAGTGCTGGTGTTCGACCTTCCGCGGATGCAATGAGATGCGATGCAGCGGTGACTTAAGGAGTTCTTAAAGAGCGCGCGCGAACATGGGTGGGCCGGGCAATCCGGCCCCCCCACCGCCGAGGTTTCCATGAGTCTGCTGCGTGCCTGCACACCGCTGTTGCTGCTGTTGCCGTTTTCCGCGTTCGCCCAGGTCGTCGAGCGTACCGATGCCAAGGCGCAGGACCAGTTGCCGTCGCGCTGGAGTGCCGGTGTCGCCGTCGTCCACCGTGACAGCGAATATGCGGGCGAGGGCACGCGCACGCGCCTGTATCCCAACATCGCCTACGACGGCGAACGCTTCTATCTGCGCGGCGCTGCGCTGGGATATCGCGCCTATACCGACGAGCGCTTCGAACTGCGGACCTTCATCGCCGGACGGCTGGACGGACTGGATGCCGATGATTTCGGTGTAGCCGAGCTGGCGCGACGCGGCGTGGATCGTCGCCTGCTCTCCGACCGCGACGACAGTGTCGATGTCGGCGTCGGTGCGAGCTGGAAGGGTGTCGGTGGCAAACTCGACCTGGATGCGCGGGTCGACGTGACCGGCACCAGCGACGGGTATGCGGTAGCCCTCGACTACAGCTACCCGCTGACGCTCGGCCGCACGACGCTGGTGCCTTCGGTCGGCGCGGTGCGCCTGTCGGCCGACATGGCCGACTACTACTACGGCATCCTCGACGAAGAAGTCGCACGCGGCGTGGTGGCGTACCGTCCCGGCGCCGCCACGGTACCGCGCGCCAGCCTGACGCTGATCCATCCCTTCGCCAAGCGGTGGGCACTGATGGGCAACGTGGAATACCGCGCGTTGCCCGACGCGTTGCAGGACAGCCCGCTGGTCGAGGCGGGCAAGGATCGCAGTACGTCGCTGTTCGTCGGCATCTCGCGCGGATTCTGAACACCGCTCCCCTACCCATGGAGTTCCCCATGAACGCCCAACTTTCCCGCGCTGTGTTGACGCCGCCGTTTCGCCCGACCCCCATGGCCGGTCTGCCGGCTCCCGAAGAGCCTGCGTGGGCCCGCGCATCCGTCGATAGCCTCATCGACATCCGCCGCGTCACCCGCGCGCATGCCGCCGTACTGATGCACCTGTGCGATCAGCAGATGGCGGAGTTGCCGGAAACGTCCGGCACGCGATCAGGCGCCGGTGTGCTCGAACTGATGGAAGCGCTGTTCGAACCGCCGCTGCGTGCATGGGCCTGGATCGCGGAACGCGATCGGGAGCCAGCCGGTTACGCCTTCGCCACGGTGGGATTCTCGATGATCGAGCGCGCGTATTACCTCAATCTGGAGGTCCTCTTCGTGCCGGCCAGTGCGCGCCCTTCGGACATCGCCGCCCGTCTGCTCTCGGAAGCGCGTCGCACGGCATCGGACCTGGGCTGCGTCGACCTGCGCTGGCAGGTGCCCGTGGGACAGGGCGGTGCACAGGTGGCGTTGCCCGGCCAGGCCGGTGCGGCAACGATGATCCAGTACGTATTCCCCACGTTGAGGAGCGGCGAGGATGAGTGAGGCATCGGCAGTATCGAAGGTGTCGCCGCCACGCCGGAGGCGGCTGAAGCGGATCGCGGCCGCCACATGCATGTCGGCGACCGCGTTCGCCTATGCCGGCGTATCCGGTTGCAGCACGTTGTCGTATCCGCAGTCGCCGCAGTTCGGGGAGGATGGTTTCCAGAACGAACGCAAACCGCGTCCGTTGGGCTGGCGCGAGACCAGCAGGCTCTGGTGGGATTTCCTGGTCGGCGGCAAGCCGGCCGGCACCGTGCCGACCGGTACCATTCCGATGCAGTCGCTGTCCCGTGCGCAGCTGGACGACGCGGCGGACGGCACGCTGTACCGGCTGGGGCATTCGACCGTCCTGTTGAAACTCGATGGGCGCTTCTGGCTGACCGATCCGGTGTTCTCCGAACGCGCTTCGCCCGTGCAGTGGGCGGGGCCCAAGCGCTTCCATGCGCCACCGATCACCCTGGACGAATTGCCGCCGCTGTCCGCTGTCGTGTTGTCGCACGATCATTACGATCACCTGGATCGCGACACGGTACGGGCGCTGGCGGCAAAGACCGATGTCTTCCTCACGCCGCTTGGCGTGGGCGATCGGCTGGTCCGATGGGGCGTACCGCGCGACAAGGTACGACAGATGGATTGGTGGGACGAGGTGGAGCTGCAGGGGGTGCGTTTCACGGCAACGCCGTCGCAGCACTTCTCGGGGCGCACGCTGTTCGACCGAAACGCCACGTTGTGGGCCTCCTGGGTGATCCAGGCGGACGGACTGAAGGTGTTCTTCAGCGGCGACACCGGTTACTTCGATGGCTTCCGTGCCATCGGCGAGCGTCTTGGTCCGTTCGATCTGACCCTGCTTGAGTGCGGTGCCTACGACCGGCGCTGGCAGGATGTCCACATGCTGCCCGAGCAGACGCTGCAGGCACATCGCGATCTGGGCGGCCGTTCGCTGGTGCCCATCCACAACAGCACGTTCGACCTCGCCTTCCATGGCTGGAGCGAGCCGATGGAAAGGCTGTACACGTTGTCGAAGCAGGCGAACGTGGACATCGTCACGCCGGTGATCGGCGAGCCGCTGACCATTGCAAGGACCGGCGACACGCAGCCCTGGTGGCGCGACGAGTGATCGCCGCGCCCTGACTCTCAGGCGTCCAACGTCGCGTGGAACGCCACGCGGCAGCCGAATCCGCGTCCCGCGATGCCATCACTCACGGCGAGGGTGGCGTCGTGCGCGCGGGCGATGCGTTCCACCAGCGACAGTCCGATCCCGCTGCCGCGTTCGCCATTGCCCTGGCTGCCGCGAAAGAAGCGCTCGAAAATGCGTTCGCGTTCGTCCACGGGCACGCCCGGACCGTTGTCGCGCACGATCAGCCAGGCGGTCGCGCCTTCTGCATCGGTACCGCACGCGATCTCGATGCGTGCGCTTTCGCCGCTGTAGCGGATGGCGTTGTCCAGCAGGTTGCGGACCAGGATACCCAGGTCGTCGAGGTCTCCCAGCACGCTGGCGGGCTCGGCATGGATCGCCAGCGTCTGCCGGCGGCGGGACGCCATCGATTCGAACTCGCGCGCGACCATCGTCAGCACGTCCGGCAGCGCAACGACCGGACGATCTTCACGCAGGGGCGAGGCATCGACGCGCGCAGAATCCAGAAGCTGCTGCGCGAGACGGGAGGTGCGCTGGATGCCATGCGCCAGTTGCGCCAACGCGGCCTGTGCATCCGCCTGGCTGCCGGCGCGCATGGCGACCTGCGTCTGCGTCAACAGGGCGGCCAGCGGGGTTCGCAACTCGTGTGCCGCATCGGCAAGGAACTGGCGCTCGCCGCGCATCGCTTCCGACAGGCGTTCGAGCAGCTGATTGAATGAATCCACGAGCGGCCGGATCTCGCGCGGCAGCCCGGAGGCGGGCAGGGGGGCAAGGTCGTGAGGTTCGCGCTGCGCCATCTCGCGGCGCAGGCGGTTCATCGGTCGCAGGCTCCAGTGGATGGCCAGGCCTACGATGGCCCCGAGCACGAGTAGAATGCCGATGCCGCTCCACAGGCTGATCTTCACCCAATGCGCCAGCTCGGCTTTCATCGCCGACTGCGACATGCCCGACTGCACCTGGATGCGGCCAGTGGCATCGGTGACGGCATAGACACGCCACGGTTCGCCTGCCACCTCGCTCACCACGAAGCCGGGTTTGAAGTCCGCGCGCAACGGTTGCATCGGCGCACCATCCGATGCAACCACCGGCGTGCGGCGACCCAGGATCCATACCTGGTAGCGCAGCGTGTCGAACTTCTTCATCTTGCTTGGCGTGCTGGCCCGCGTGGGCAGTTGCAGGCGCGGACCTTCGTCCAGCGCGTCGAGGGTGCCCGGCATGGACAGCAGGATCTGCTCGCTGACCTCCTGCAGGAACAGGTCGTCGTGCCCCTGCTGCTGGCGCGTCATCTGGAAATGCTGGCCACCGAGCCAGCAGGTCCAGCCGAGGGCCAGCGGCGTCATCACCGCAATCAATAGCTTGGACTTCAGCGAATGGCTCATTCGCCCTCTCCCAGACGGTAGCCAAACCCGTGCACCGTGCTTATCACGCCATCCCCGAGTTTCTTGCGCAGCTGGTGGATGTACACCGCGATGGTGTTGCTCTCGATCGCGCCATCGCCCCCGTAGACCAGCGATTCGAGCGTATCGCGCGCGATCACGCGGCCGGGCCGCTCCATCAGTGCCAGGAGGGTGCGGTATTCGTGCACACCCAGGCGAACAGGGCGATCGCCGAGGCGCACCGAGCGGTCGGCCGGGTCCAGCACGATGTCGCCATGGCGCAGCACCGGCGCCACGCGACCCTGCGTGCGGCGGACCACCGCGCGCAGGCGGGCGCCGAGTTCGCCGGCTTCGAAGGGTTTGACGATGTAATCGTCGGCACCGGCATCCAGACCGCGCACGCGGTCGCTGAGCTGGTCGCGCGCGGTGATGATCAGTACCGGGGTGGTGTCGTAGCGCTGGCGTAGCGCCGCCAGTACGTCCAGCCCGGAGCCGCGCGGCAGGCCCAGGTCCAGCAGGACGGCGGTGTAGCCGTGGTCGACCAGGGCGAGGCGCGCGGACGCGACGTCCTCGGCACGGTCGATCGACCAGCCATCCTGCGCCAGCGCGGCGGCCAGCGCATCGCCCAGCATGCGATCGTCTTCAACCAGGAGCAGACGCGACACGGGGTGATCCTCGGGGTGGCGGAGCCCCATGCTAGGTCGGCGCGATTAAACCGTTTTTAATGCGGCCGTGGCGGGTCCGGGAAACACAAAACCCCGCCGGAGCGGGGTTCTGGTGGGTTCACCCGCCGCGGATCTCAACCCGCAACCTCGACCGGATGGCGCTCCCTAGGGGACTCGAACCCCTGTTTTAGCCTTGAGAGGGCCACGTCCTAACCACTAGACGAAGGGAGCGTTTTTGGTGAAACCGGCGTAGCGGATTAGTATAGGTGGCGGTCAGCTTCAGGGCAATCCACCCACTGGCCGCGCGTCCCTCCCGCATGGAACTGCCGCTATTACGCCCGCCACCGCTCTGCGAACCATCCCGCGCGACCAGCACACCATTTCGCGCAAGGACATCAGCCCGAATGCGCTGCGTGTGCTCTACCGCCTGCGGGACGCCGGTTTCCAGGCCTATCTGGTCGGTGGCGCGGTGCGCGACCTGCTGGTTGGCGGCCACCCCAAGGATTTCGACGTCGCCACCGACGCAACGCCCGAGCAGGTACGCCAGCAGTTCCGCAATTGCCGGCTGATCGGGCGCCGGTTTCGTCTCGCGCACGTGGTGTTCGGACGCGAGATCATCGAAGTCGCCACCTTCCGTGCCAACGTCGACGATGGCAGTGGCGACCGCGAGATGGACAACGGCCGGCTGGTTCGCGACAACGTCTACGGCACCGTGGAGGACGATGCGGTGCGCCGCGACTTCACCGCCAACGCGCTGTACTACGCCATCGACGATTTCTCGGTCCGCGACTATGTCGGCGGTTTCGAAGACACGATGGCACGGCGCCTGAAGTTGATCGGTGATCCGGAGCAGCGGTACCGCGAGGATCCGGTGCGCATGCTGCGCGCGGTCCGCCTGGCGGCCAAGCTGAACTTCGAGATCGAGGCCGATACCGCGGCACCTATCGCGCCGCTGGCGCCATTGCTGGCCGAAGCCGCTCCGGCGCGGTTGTTCGAAGAGATCCTGAAACTGTTCCTGTCCGGACATGGCGTCGCCAGCTTCGAGGGGCTGGAGCGCTTCGGTCTGCTGAAAGTGCTGTTCCCCGAGACCGCGGCCGCGCTGGCCTCCAACCGCAGTGGCGCCCTGCGCCGGATGGTGTTGGCCGGTCTCACCGGAACCGATCAGCGTGTCGCCAATGACGAACCGGTGTCGCCGGCGTTCCTGTTCGCCCTGCTGCTGTGGCCGGCCTACTGCCGCGCGCTGATGGGCTTGCAGGCGCAGGGCGTGCAGGCGGAGGAGGCGCAGCGACGCGCTGCCGACCGGGTCACGCTGCACCAGTTGAACACCGTTGCGCTGCCGCGCCGCTTCTCGCTGCCGATGCAGGAGATCTGGCTGCTGCAGACGCGATTCGGCAACCGCCAGCGCAAGCGCGTGACGCGCCTGCTGACGCATCCGCGCTTTCGTGCCGCGTTCGATTTCCTCGTGTTGCGCCTCGCGGCGTCGCCCGAGCATGCCGAAGACGTGGCGTTCTGGCGCGAGGCGCAGACGCAGTCCGGCGAAGAGCTGGCCGCCACGCTCGGTGTCGCTGCGTCGGCGGATACCTTCGCCGATGATGACGCGGCTCCATCCAAGCGCCGCCGCCGCCGCCGCCGCACGGGCGGCGCGTCACCGGAATGACGCGGAATATCCAGGCCTGCATCGGCCTGGGAGCCAATCTCGGCGACGCGGTCGGCACCCTGCGGCAGGCGGTCGACGCACTGTCCCGTCGTGAAGGCCTCACGGTGTGCGCGATCTCGCGCTTTTACCGCACGCCTGCCTGGGGCAGGGAAGATCAGCCCGATTTCATGAATGCCGTCGTGCTGGTGGAGACCTCGCTGCCGCCGCGCGCGTTGCTGGATCTGTTGCTGGCGGTGGAGTCCGAGTTTGGCCGGCATCGCGTCGACGGCGAGCGCTGGGGGCCGCGCACGCTGGACCTGGATTTGCTGCTCTACGGGGACGCGGTGATCGACGAGCCGGGCCTGCGCGTGCCGCATCCGCACCTGCACGAGCGCGCCTTTGCACTGGTGCCGCTGCTGGACGTGCTGCCCGACGCCCGTATCCCGGCTTACGGCGCTGCGCGGGATGCTGTGTCCGTACTGGAAATGTCCAACATCCAGCCGTTATGAGTGGATAATGCGGCGCTATGAGTACGCACGCCGACAGCAAGCCCTGGACCGTTCCCGCCCTCGCCGACGCCAAGCGCGACGGTCGCAAACTGGTGATGCTGACGGCGTACGACAACAGTTTTGCCCGGGTGCTGGACGCCCATGGCATCGACCTGGTGCTGATCGGCGACTCGCTGGGCATGGTGGTGCAGGGGCATGACTCCACGTTGCCGGTGACGGTGGACGACATCGTCTACCACACGCGCGCGGTTGCCCGCGGGCTCGACCGCGCGCTGCTGGTGTCGGACCTGCCATTCCAGTCCGATGCCACGCCAGAGCGTGCGCTCGATGCCGCCATCGCACTGCTGCAGGCCGGTGCGGAGATGGTCAAGCTGGAAGGGGCGGGCCACAAACTCGAGGTCATCCGCTTCCTGGTCGAACGCGACATCCCGGTGTGCGCGCATCTGGGGCTGACGCCGCAGTCGGTGCTGAAGTTCGGCGGCTACCGTGTGCAGGGCCGCGACGAAGCGGCTGCCGCACGGTTGCGCGAAGAAGCCCGTGCGGTCGCCGACGCCGGTGCCCAGTTGCTGGTGCTGGAATGCGTACCGTCTTCGCTGGCGGCCGCGATCACCGCCGACCTCGCCATTCCCACCATCGGCATCGGCGCCGGCCCCGGCTGCGACGGGCAGGTGCTGGTGCTGCACGATTTCCTCGGCCTGGATACGGGCCACCGCCGACCGAAGTTCGTCAAGGACTTCCTTGCCGAAGGCGGTTCCGTGGCAGGTGCGGTACGCGCCTATGCCGACGCGGTCCGCAGCGGGGCCTTCCCCGACGACGCCCATTCCTACTGACCGCGCCGCGCGCAACGACTCGCCACAGGGGCCACGATGATCGAGACCATCACCGAACTGGACGCGTTGCGCGCCCGCGTCAGGGAGTGGAGGCAGCAGGGCCTGCGGGTGGGTTTCGTGCCCACCATGGGCAACCTGCATGCCGGGCACTACTCGCTGGTGATGCTGGCGCGCCAGTACGCTGACCGCGTGGTGTCCAGCGTCTTCGTCAATCCGACCCAGTTCGGTCCCAACGAGGACTTCACGCGCTATCCGCGCACGCCGGAAGCGGACATGAGTGGTCTCGAAGGCGCCGGCTGCGATGTCCTGTGGCTGCCCACGGTGGAGTCCATGTATCCGTTCGGTGTCGCGTTGGCAGCCAACGTGCACGTACCCGGTGTCAGCAGCGTGCTGGAAGGCGCTCACCGCCCGGGACACTTCGATGGCGTGTGCACGGTCGTCAGCCGCCTGTTCAACCAGGTACAGCCCGATGTGGCGGCCTTCGGCAAGAAGGATTTCCAGCAATTGGCGGTGATCCGCCAGTTGGTCACCGACCTCGCGTTCCCTATCCAAATCCTCGCCGGCAGCATCGTGCGCGAGTCCGATGGCCTTGCGATGAGTTCGCGCAACCAGTACCTGTCTGCGGACGAGCGGCCACGCGCGGCCGAGATCCGCAGGACGCTGATCGCCATGCGTGAAAGCCTGGTGGCCGGCACCCCGCGTGCGCAGGTGGAGGCCGATGCCGGCCGGCAGCTCGCCGAGATTGGTTACGAAGTGGACTACACCGTGGTCCGTCGCCCCGACCTCAGCGAACCGCAGGATGGCGAGCAGGGCGCGCGGGTCGCGCTGGTGGCGGCGAAGCTGGGTCGTACGCGGCTGATCGACAACCTGGAGTTCTGAGCGCGTCGCCAAGCACGGCACAAGGCCGGTACGAGGGGATAAACTCCGCGCTCCCGCTCTTCGCCCTGCCGACATGCACCTCAGCCTGCTCAAGACCAAGATCCACCGCGCGACCGTCACCCATTCCGAGCTCAACTACGAAGGCTCGATCGCCATCGATGGTCTGTTGCTCGAAGCCAGCGGCATCCGCGAGTTCGAGCAGGTGCACATCTGGGACGTCACCAACGGCGCCCGCTTCTCCACCTACGCGATCCGCGCCGACGAAGGCAGCGGCGTGGTGTCGCTCAACGGCGGTGCGGCGCGCCATGTGCAGGTCGGAGATCTGATCATCATCGCCGCGTTCGCTTCGATGAGCGAACAGGACGCCGATGCGTTCCAGCCCACGCTCGTCTACGTGGACGGACAGAACCGCATCACCCACACCAACCGCAGCATTCCCAAACAGGCGGCCTGACATGAGCAAGGGTTTCGACGCATTGCAGTCCCATGCCGCGCGACTGCGCCCGGAGCCCTTGAGCGCACTGCTTGCGCGCGAGCCCGATCGCATCGCCGCCCACACGGTGCGTAGTGGTCCGCTGTACTTCAACTTCGCGCGACAGTCGTACGACGCGCCCGCGTGGCGGGCGTTGCTGGCGCAGGGTGCGTCAGCCGATCTGGCCGACGCATTCCGTCGCCTGTTCGACGGCGAAACGGTCAACGTCACCGAGGGCCGCGCGGCACTGCATACGGCATTGCGGGGCCGAAACTCCGATGCCGCCGTTGCGCGCGAGGCCCATGCCTTGGCGCTCGACGTCCGCCAACGCATGGCGGGGCTGATCGTCGAGTTGGAAGCAAGCGATGTCACCGACATCGTCAGCGTCGGCATCGGTGGTTCCGACCTCGGGCCGCGACTGGTGGCCGATGCACTACGCGATCCGCTTCCGGGCCGCTTCCGCGTGCACTTCCTGTCCAACGTCGACGGCGCGGCGGCCCAGCGCACGCTGGCGCCGCTCGATCCGGCGCGCACAGCGGCAGTGCTGATCTCCAAGACCTTCGGTACGCAGGAAACATTGCTCAACGGCGGCATCCTGCGCGACTGGCTGGGCGGCAGCGACCGCCTGTACGCGGTCAGCGCCAACCCGGAACGCGCGGCAGCGGCCTTCGATATCGCGCCCGAACGGGTACTGCCCATGTGGGATTGGGTCGGTGGCCGCTATTCGTTGTGGTCGGCGGTCGGCCTGCCCATCGCGCTTGCGATCGGTTTCGACCGTTTCGAACAGTTGCTGGAAGGTGCGTCGGCCTTCGATGCGCATGTCATCGGCACGCCGCTGGCAGACAACATCGCGATCCGTCATGCGTTGACCGCGGTATGGAATCGCAACGTTCTCGGTCATGCCGCACAGGGCGTGATGACCTACGACCAGCGCCTCGCGCTGTTGCCGGCCTACCTGCAGCAGCTTGTCATGGAAAGTCTGGGCAAGTCGGTGAAGCTCGACGGCAGTCCGGTCGATGGCGATTCCGTCCCGGTCTGGTGGGGCGGTGCAGGTACCGACGTACAGCACAGCTTTTTCCAGGCATTGCACCAGGGCACGCAGATCGTGCCGCTGGATTTCGTCGGCACGGTGCGTAACGACGACCCCTATGCCGAGAACCATCTCGCGCTGATGTCCAATCTGCTGGCGCAGAGCGAGGCGCTCGCCAATGGCCAGGCCAGCGACGATCCGCATCGCAGCTATGCCGGCGGTCGTCCCGGCACGATGATCCTGCTGGATGCGCTGACGCCGCAGTCGCTGGGTGGCCTGATCGCGATGTACGAACACAGCGTCTACGCACAGTCGGTGTTGTGGGGCATCAACGCGTTCGACCAGTTCGGCGTGGAACTCGGCAAGCAGTTGGCCAACGGCCTGCTGCCGGCGCTCAAGGGCGAAACCGAGGCGAAGGATCCGGTGACCCGGGCGCTGCTGGCCGAGATCGCTGCGCGCGGGTGAGCTGCCGCTTACCGCGACTGCCCTCCTGTAGGAGCGACGTGAGTCGCGACCGCATGAACGAAGCGGACATCGATGGTCCTTCGGGCGAGCGCAGGGACGCTGGGCGCTTCGCGTGGTTCCTTGTCACTGGTGATTCGTTCGTGTGGTCGCGACTCACGTCGCTCCTACGGTGTGGGCGTGACGCGCCAGTGCCCAGACGACGTGATCGCGTACCAGTGAAGACGGATCATCGCGCCGGCTTTCGAGCGCGGTCAGCACGTCGGGCGTAGTGGACGCATTGCCCAGCGCCACCGCGATATTGCGCAGCCAGCGTTCGTGGCCGCTGCGACGGATCGCCGAGCCTTCGGTGCGGCGCAGGAATTCGGTTTCATCCCATGCGAACAGCTGTGGCAGCGTGGCGACATCCAGATCGTTGCGCGCGCGGAAATCCGGTTCGTCCGTGCGCTTGGCGAACTTGTTCCACGGGCAGACCAACTGGCAGTCGTCGCAACCGAAAATGCGGTTGCCGATGGCGGGGCGCAGGTCTTCCGGGATCGCGCCTTCGTGTTCGATGGTCAGGTAGGAGATGCAACGGCGCGCATCGAGGCGATACGGCGCGGTGATCGCCTGCGTGGGACAGACATCGATGCAGCGCGTGCAGGTGCCGCAATGCGCACTCGCCGGCGCATCGATCGGCAGGGGCAGGTCGACGTAGATCTCGCCGAGGAAGAACCACGAGCCGCCATCCTTGTCGATCAGGCAGGTGTGCTTGCCGATCCAGCCCAGGCCGGCGTTGCGCCCCAGTGCGCGTTCAAGCACCGGCGCGGAATCGACGAACACACGATGGCCGAATGCGCCGACCTCCTGCTGAAGCCGTTCCGCGAGCTTCTGCAGGCGGTTGCGCATCAGCTTGTGGTAGTCGCGTCCCAGCGCATACCGCGCGACGTAGGCACGCTCGCCGTCGCGCAACGTGTCCCACGCATCGTCGCTGTCGTTGCGGCCGTAGTCCAGTCCCACCGAGATCACCCGCAACGTGCCGGGGATCAGTTCCTGCGGGCGCGAACGTTTGTCGCCGTGCTGGGCCATCCACGCCATCGACCCGTACAAGCCGTCGGCCAGCCAGTCGCGGAGATGGCGTTCGTCGTCGCCCAGGTCGATGCCGGCGATGCCGCAGCGCTGGAAACCGAACTCGCGCGCCAGCATCCGCACGCGGTGGGCGAGTGCGGCAGGATCGGGCACAGTCGTGGTGGGTCCGACGGAAGGCATGTGCGGATTATAGGAGGAGCGTCCGGATTCACTTCCCCACAACCCGGGGCAGACCTAGAATCCCGCCATGTCCGGCACCTGGCCCCTGTATTCCACGCATGCCGCGCGGGCGCTGGACGCACGCGCCACGCAGGTGCTCGGTGGCGATCCATACCTGTTGATGCAGCGCGCCGGCCTGGCAGCATGGCAATACCTGCTGCTGCACTGGCCCGGTGCTCAGCGCATCGTCGTGGTGTGCGGGCCTGGCAGCAATGGCGGCGATGGCTACGTACTGGCACGGCACGCGCAGCGTGCGGGCCGTCGCGTCGATGTCGTGCACCTGCCGGCACACGTCCCCGGTAATCCCGTCGCACAGCGCGCCTGCACCGAATACGTCGCTGCCGGCGGCCAGATCACGCTGTTCGACGACGCACTGCCGCAGGCGGACGTGGTGGTCGATGCGCTGTTCGGCATCGGCCTGTCGCGCGCGCCGGAATCGGATGTGCAGGCGTTGATCGACGCGCTCAACGCGCAGGCGGTGCCGGTGCTGGCACTCGATGTACCCAGCGGCGTGGATGCCGATCGCGGCACCGCGCCGGGCGCCGCAGTGTTGGCGACGCGCACGCTGCAGTTCATCGTGCGGCATGCGGGTCTGTATACCGGCGACGCGCTGGAGTACACCGGTGTGATGGAGCTGGACGACCTCGATATTCCCGCCAGCGCCTTCGATGGCATCCCAGCCGACGCTTCGCTGCTGGGACAGGAGGCATTGGTGCGCTGGCTGCTTCCGCGCCGCCGGAATACGCACAAGGGCGAGTCCGGCCACGTGCTCTGCATCGGGGGTGACGACGGCAGCGGCGGCGCCATCGCGCTATGCGCAGAAGCCGCATTGCGTACCGGTGCCGGCCTGGTGAGCGTGGCGACGCGGCCTGCGCGTGTCGCGGTGCTCCTGGCACGCAGGCCTGAGGCGATGGTGCGTGCGGTGGAATCGACGGAAGACCTGGCGCCGTTGCTTGAGCGTGCGCGCGTGATCGCGCTCGGCCCGGGCATGGGGCAGGGCGAATGGGGACGCGCACTGTTCCAGCGCGCGATGCGCAGCGGCAAGCCTATGGTGATGGATGCCGATGCACTCAACCTGCTGGCGATGTCGCCGCAGAGGCTGGAAAACACCATCCTTACACCGCATCCCGGCGAAGCCGCGCGCCTGCTCGACTGCGTCACAGCGGAGGTGCAGCGCGACCGTTTCGCTGCCGCGCGAACGATCGCGCAGCGCCATGCTTGCGTGGTGGTGCTGAAGGGCGCGGGCACCGTTGTCGCGGCACCCGACGAAACACCGTGTGTGATCGATGCCGGCAATCCCGGCATGGCCGTGGGCGGCATGGGCGATGTGCTGACGGGGGTCATCGCCGCGTTGCGCGCGCAGGGGCTTTCCGCTTTCGACGCGGCCTGCGCCGGTGCGCTGCTGCACGCATCGGCCGGCGACGCTGCGGCATGGGATGGCCAGCGCGGCCTGCTGCCGTCAGACCTTTTCCCCCACCTGCGTCGATTGGCCAATCCATGAGCGACACCGTGTCGTGCGGTGTGCATCGCGCGAGCGCTTAGAATCACGGCATGCACGTGTTCCTTTCCGACAACGAGGCCACCGAAGCGCTGGGCGAGTCGCTCGCCCGCACGCGTCCTGCCTCCGCCGTGGTCCACCTGCAGGGCGACCTGGGTGCCGGCAAATCCACGCTGGCGCGCGCGCTGCTGCGCACCCTGGGCGTGTCGGGTGCGATCCGCAGCCCTACCTACACGCTGGTAGAGCGTTATCCCATCGGCGGTGGGGAAGCCTGGCACCTGGACCTGTACCGCATCGGCGATGCGGGCGAACTCGAATTTCTCGGGCTGGACGAAGGCGCCGCCGTGCTGTGGCTGGTGGAATGGCCGGAACGCGGCCTGAGGGCATTGCCGCCCCCCGACCTTCACGTGGCGCTGGAGGTCGACGGTGCGGGTCGTTCGGCCCAGCTCATCGGGGCATCCTCCGTCGGCGAACAATGGATTGCGCGCGCGATGACAGACGGCCAGTTGCAGGCTGCATCTCGCCAGTCCGGTTAGGAACATCCGCCAGGTTGCGGATTATTAAGGGAAAACGCCTTGCATTCGTGAGCCGATGGTGCTTGAATCCGCGGCATGAGCCCGGGGATGCCCACCACCTTGCAGCGTCTCGCCCTTGCAGGCCTGCTTGCCGCGATCCCGTGCACGCTGCTGGCGGGTGAAGTCACCCGCGTCACCCTGGCACAGGGCAGCACCGGTACCCGGGCGGAGATCGAGCTGGTCGGTGCCGGCCAGTACAAGACCCTCACCCTGAAAGGCCCCGATCGCCTGGTCGTGGATCTACCGGCGTCCAAAGCGAAGGCGGGTCTGCGGCTGCCGGTTCCGGCCGGCATCGTGCGCGCCATACGCACCGGCCAGCCGGATGCGAACACGCTGCGCGTCGTCTTCGACCTCGCATCGCCGGTGACCGCGCTCGCGCCCCGGATGGAGCAGGCGGGCGCCAACTCCCGGCTGGTGATCGAGTGGCCGGGCGACGGCGTCGCGGTGCAGGCAGCAACGGCTACCGCCGCAGCGACTGCAAGTGTGAACACGACACCGCCGCCGACGGCGACCCAGGTCCCCTCGTCCTCGCCACAGGCCGATGCTGCCCGTGCTACCGCGCTGCTGACAGCGCAAGTGGTGCAGGCCGGCTCGGTTCCGGCGGCGACAGGGCTGACGCCTGCCAGTCCGGCATCGCCCTCGCCCCAGGCCATCCTCAATGGCCAGTCCACCGCAGCGACGGTGGCGACGCCGTCCTCCGCCGGCGAACGACCGACCTATACCATCGCCACCGGCCAGCCGACCCCGTTGCCGGTTGCGACGACCGCTCCGGCGGAAGCGCCGAAGGTGCCGGCCACCGTGGCCGCCGGGACGCGTCCGCTGGTCATCGCCATCGACCCCGGACACGGCGGCCAGGACCCGGGGGCCATCGGTCCCAGCGGTCGTTACGAGAAGCACGCTGTGCTGGCGATCTCCAGGGAACTCGCGCGCCAGATCAACGCCACGCCGGGCATGAAGGCCTACCTGGTCCGCGACACCGACGTATACGTCGAGCGTCCGCAGCGCGCCCGTAAGGCACGGGCGGCGAAGGCCGACATGTTCGTATCGATCCACGCCGATGCGGCAGAGAACCGCAGTGCATGGGGCTCGTCCGTGTACGTGCTCTCGCTGCGCGGCGCGTCGTCGCAGCACGCGCGCTGGCTGGCAGACAAGGAAAACGCGTCCGACCTCGTCGGCGGCGTGCGCCTGACCAAGGACACCTTGTCCAACGTGCTGCTGGACCTGGCCCAGAGCGGTCACATGAAGGCGTCGCAGGACGCCGCCGGACACGTGCTGACCTCGCTGAAGGGCCTGGGCAAGACCCACAAGCCGCAGATCGAGTTCGCCAACTTCGAAGTGCTCCGCAATTCGGACATGCCGGCGATGCTGGTGGAAACCGGCTTCATCTCCAACGCGGATGAGGAAAAGCGCCTGTTCGACCCGGCGCACCAGCGCAAGGTGGCGGGGGCGGTGCTCGACGGCATCCAGTCGTACTTCACCCGCCAGCCGCCGCCGGGAACCCTGTTCGCCGCGCGGGCCCAGGCCGATGCCGATGCGCGTACCGTCGCGGCAGGCGGCGCGGCCGGCGCGCCCTGATCGCGCAGCCGCTCGGCTATCATCACGGCTGATTCCCCGAGACGGCGCGTCTGCGCCGCCAGCACGTGCCGATCCGCCAGCTTCCCGACACCCTCATCAACCAGATCGCCGCAGGCGAAGTCGTCGAGCGTCCTGCCTCCGTGGTCAAGGAACTGGTCGAAAACGCACTGGACGCCGGTGCGCGTCGCGTTGACATCGACCTGGAGGAGGGCGGCGTCCGCCTCATCCGCATTCGCGACGACGGTGGCGGGATCGCGCCTGACGAACTGCCGCTGGCGGTCTCGCGCCACGCCACCAGCAAGATCGCCTCGCTGGATGACCTGGAGGCGGTCGCCACGCTCGGTTTCCGCGGTGAAGCGTTGCCCTCGATCGCGTCGGTCAGCCGCTTTGCGCTGACCTCGCGCCGCGCCCAGGACGAGCACGGCGCGTCGCTGCAGGTGGAGGGCGGCAGAGTGGGCGAGGTGGCGCCCAAACCGCACGCCGTGGGCACCACGGTGGAAGTCCGCGAGTTGTTCTACAACGTACCGGCACGGCGCAAGTTCCTGCGCGCCGAGCGCACCGAAATGGGCCACATCGAAGAGTGGCTGCGCTCGCTGGCGCTGGCGCGTCCCGATATCGAACTCCGCGTGTCGCACAACGGTCGGCCATCGCGGCGCTACAAGGCCGATGAACTGGAATCACTGGCCCGCCTGAGCGAAACGCTCGGCGACGAGTTCGCGCGCAACGCGCTGCGCGTGGACCACGCGGCTGCCGGCCTGCGCCTGCAGGGCTGGATCGCACAGCCCAGTTACTCGCGCGCCAGTGCGGATCAGCAATACGTCTACGTCAACGGACGCTCGGTGCGCGACCGCAACATCGCGCACGCGGTGAAGATGGCGTACCAGGACGTGCTGTTCCACGGCCGCCAGCCCGCCTACGTCCTCTTCCTGGAACTGGATCCCACGCGTGTCGACGTCAACGTCCATCCGGCCAAGCACGAAGTGCGCTTCCGGGATACCCGGCTGATCCACGATTTCGTCTACCGTACGCTGCACGACGCGTTGGCGGAAACGCGTGCGGGCGCGTTGCCGAATGATGCGGTGCCGTCGCCGTTCGCTGCGCGGCCCATGGCATCGGTGCCCTCCGCCTGGATGCCCACGCAGCAGTCGCCGCTGGGGCTCAATGTGGCGGAAGCGCCGGCGGCGTACGCTGCGCTGTATGCCGCCCCGGCTTCGGGTGCGCTGCCTGCGCCGTCCCCTGCGCAGGCGATGCCGGCCGGTGATGCGGATGGCATTCCGCCGCTGGGCTTCGCCATTGCGCAGCTGCACGGCATCTACATCCTGGCGGAGAATGCCGACGGCCTGATCGTGGTCGACATGCATGCCGCGCACGAACGGATCGGCTATGAAAAGTTGAAAGGCGCGCACGACGGCATCGGCCTGCGTGCGCAACCGTTGCTGGTGCCGTTGGTGCTGGCGGTGGCCGAGCGCGAGGCCGACGTGGCCGAGCGTGAAGCCGCCACGCTGGCGGCGCTTGGCTTCGACATCACCCGCAGCGGTCCGCAGTCGTTGAACGTGCGCAGCATTCCGGCGCTGCTCTCGAACGCCGAACCCGAAGCGTTGCTGCGCGATGTGCTGGCCGACCTGCGCGAACACGGGGAAAGCCGCCGCGTGGCGGCGGCCCGCGACGAACTGCTGTCGACGATGGCGTGCCACGGCGCCGTGCGTGCTAACCGCCGCCTCACGCTGCCGGAAATGAACGCTCTGTTGCGCGAGATGGAAGTCACCGAGCGCTCGGGCCAATGCAATCATGGCCGCCCGACCTGGGCGCGCTTTTCCTTGAACGAGATCGACCGCTGGTTCCTGCGAGGACGCTGACATGGGGAAGAACACGGGATGGCTGGGGGTGGCCATGCTGCTGGGGTTGCTGGCCGGGTGCGGCGGCGATGAGAAGACTGCGTCAACCGGCAAGGTGGCGGACGTCAATTTCCTGGCCGACAACGCCGCCTGGCGCGAGCAGCGCAAGAACGAGCTGACGGCTCCCGATGGTTGGACGAGTCTGGTCGGACTGCACTGGATCGAACTGAAGTCCCACTTCATTGGCAGCGGCCCGGGCAGCGGTATCAAGCTGGCGGTCGGTCCGGCCAAGCTGGGCATGGTCACGCAGCAGGACGGGCAGGTGTTCCTCACCCCTGAAGGCGGCGCAGCGCTGACGTTCAACGGCGAACCGTTGAAGGGACGCGTGGAACTGCAGAGCGACCGCGATGCGCAGCCGTCGACGATCGGCTTCGACGAAGGCAAGGGGTTGTTGACCATCATCGAGCGCGGGGGACGCCATGCGTTGCGCGTGAAGCATGCCGATGCCGAATCGCGCACGCAGTTCATCGGGCTGGACTATTGGCCTGCGCAGGAGGACTGGCGCATCGAAGGTCGCTTCATTCCACACCCGCCAGGCAAGACGCTGACCATCGTCGACGTGATCGGCGTAGCCAACGAGTCGCCGAACCCCGGCGTCGTCGAGTTCGAGCGCGAAGGCAAGACCTATCAGCTGGAGGCGCTGGGACAGGCCGGCGGACCGTTGTTCTTCGTGCTGGCGGACCGCACCAGCGGCCACGGCAGCTATCCCGCGGGCCGTTTCCTGGATGCGGACGCCCCGCAGGCCGGCAAGGTCGTGCTGGATTTCAACCGCGCCTACAACCCGCCCTGCGCCTTCACGCCCTACGCGACCTGTCCGTTGCCGCCGGCGGAAAACCGCCTCGACCTGCTGGTCGCAGCGGGTGAAAAAGCCTACGCGAAACCCATCAAAGTACTCTGACGACAAGGACGTATTCCATGCTGCTGCGCTATTCGCTGAAAGCTCTCATCGTTGTTGCCTTGCTGGGTGGCACGACCGCATCCGCCGCCACCGCAGACGCACCCGTCACGACGACGGCACCGGCACCGGTGCCTTTGATGTGGAAGGTGTCCGACAAGGACAACGCCGTCTATCTGCTCGGCTCGTTCCATCTGTTGCGCACGACCGACTATCCGCTGTCCGGCGATGTCGATGCCGCGTTCACCGATGCCGAGCGCGTGATGTTCGAATTGTCGCCGGAGGAAATGCAGTCGCCGGCGGTGGCGCAGTTGATGATGCAGGCCGCCATGCGCAACGATGGCAAGACGTTGCAGCAGGACATCGACGCCGCCACGTGGATGCGCCTGGAGGCATGGGCGAACAAGAATGGCTTGCCACTGGCCTCGTTCGCCCGTTTCGAGCCGTGGTTCGTCGGCCTGACCATCAGCATCGTCGAGATGACAAAGCAGGGCCTGGATCCGAAGCTGGGCCTGGACAACCACTTCATGGAGCAAGCCAAGGCGGCGGGCAAACCCACCGCAGGCCTGGAGCGCGCACAGGAGCAGATCGCCGTGCTGGATGGCATGGACGCGACCGAGCAGCGGCAGTTCGTCGCGGAAGCGCTTGAGCAGGCCGAGAAGGGCTCGACGGAGACCGCGCGCCTGCACGATGCCTGGCGTCGTGGCGATGTCGATGAGCTGTGGAACGGGATGGCGTCGGACATGCGCGCGGAGTACCCGCGTCTGTACAAGCGCATCAACGTGGACCGCAACGACGCGTGGGTCCCCAAGATCCAGCGGATCCTCGACCAGCCGGGCGGCGACGACGCGCTGGTCGTGGTTGGCGCGCTGCATCTGCTGGGCGAGGATGGCGTCGTTGAGAAACTGCGTGCACATGGCTACACGGTCGAGCGCGTGTGCTCCGCGTGTGCGACCGGTAGCCGCTGATCGCTGATCGCTGATGGCCGACTGGCGAACGGCGAACGGCGAACGGCGAACGGCGCCGTTCGCGTTGGCCTCAGGCCAGCTCCATCACGATGCAGTCGACCGGGCAGGCGGGCACGCAGAGTTCGCAACCGGTGCACAGCGGATCGATCACCACATGCATCTGCTTGGCGCCGCCGATGATGGCGTCCACGGGGCAGGCCTGGATGCATTTCGTGCAGCCGATGCAGTCGGCTTCCACCACCACCGCGACGATCGCAGGCTTGTGCGCGCCACGGGTACGGTCGTAAGGCAGCGGAGGCACGCCCAACACGCGGGCCAGGGCCCGCGCACCTTCGTCCCCGCCAGGCGGGCAGTGATCCACGCCGGCATCACCACGCGCCATGGCTTGCGCATAGGGCAGGCAGCCATCGAAACCACACTGACCGCATTGCGTCTGTGGCAACAGGCGGTCGAGGCGTTCGACGAGATCGGCGTTCATCGCCGCAGCACGGCGGATCGCGTCAGCGAACCGGCATGCCGGGCAGGGCGCCGGCATCGGCATCCAGCAAGGCCAACCCGCCGCCGTCGAAACCGGCCGACAGGATCATGCCTTCGCTCAGGCCGAAGCGCATCTTGCGCGGCGCCAGGTTGGCGATGAACACCACATTGCGGCCGAGCAGTGTTTCCGGTTCGCCATAGCTGGCGCGGATGCCGGAGAAGATCTGCCGCTGGCCCAGGTCGCCCGCGTCCAGCAGGAAGCGCAGCAGCTTGTCGGAACCGTCCACGAAGCCGCACTCCAGCACCTTGCCGATGCGCAGGTCGAGCTTGGCGAAATCCTCGATGCCGATGAGGCCGGTGGCGTCCTTCGCCTCCACGGGCGCGGCTGGTTTCCCTTCGGCCTTTTTCGCGGAGGCGGCAGGTGCAGCAGGTGCGGCGGCGAGGGTGTCCTTGGAGGCGTCGGTCATGGCGTCGATCAGTTTCGGGTCGATACGGGTGAAGAGGGGCGAGTACGCCTGGATCGTGTGGGCCTGCAGCGGCGTGGCGACATCGCTCCAGGTTTCCACCGGCGCGCCGAGGAACGCCTCCGCCTCCGCCGACGTGCGCGGCAGCACCGGCTTCAAGGCGGCGGCGAGGACGCGGAACAGGTTCAGACCCTGCGTGCACACCGCCTGCAGTTCGGTATCAGCGCCGTCCTGCTTGGCGATCACCCACGGTTTGGTGTCATCGATGTACTTGTTGGCCTCGTCGGCCAGCGCCATCGTCATACGCAGCGCGGCGGCGGGTTCGTTGCGCTCATAGGCCTCGACGATCGGGCCGAGCGCCTCGACGAAGCGCTGGTACATGGCGGGATCGGGCAGGGTATCGGCGAGACGGCCGGCGAAGCGCTTGTCGATGAAGCCGGCGCAGCGGCTGGCCAGGTTGACGAACTTGCCGACCAGGTCCGCATTGACGCGAGCGATGAAGTCGCCCAGGTTCAGGTCGAGGTCGTCGACGCCGCCGGACGATTTGGCCGCGTAGTAGTACCGCAGTGCCTCCGGTTCCAGGCCCACGTCGAGGTAGGTGCGCGCCATGATGAACGTGCCGCGCGACTTCGACATCTTCGCGCCATCGACGGTCAGGTACCCGTTGACGTGCAGGCGCGTCGGCGCGCGATGACCGGTGCCGTGCAATACCGCCGGCCAGAACAGGCCGTGGAAGTTGACGATGTCCTTGCCGATGAAGTGATGCAGTTCGACCTCGGTGCCGGCTTCCAGATGCGCTGCGAAGTCGAGACCACGCTCCGCGCACAGGGCGCGGAAGCTGCTGAGGTAACCGATCGGCGCATCCAGCCAGACATAGAAATACTTGCCGGGTGCGCCAGGGATCTCGAAGCCGAAGTAGGGCGCATCGCGCGAGATGTCCCATGCACGCAGGCCGCCTTCGGCGTCCAGCCACTCGCGCAGCTTCGCTTTCACGCCCGGCAGCGCGACGTCGCCCGCCAGCCACTCGCGCAGGAACGCATCGAAGTGGCCGACTTCGAAGAAGTAGTGTTCCGAATCGCGGATCTCCGGCGTACTGCCGGACAGGATCGACTTCGGTTCCTTCAGGTCGGTCGGCGCGTATGTCGCGCCGCAGACTTCGCAGTTGTCGCCGTACTGGTCGGCGGATCCACAGTTCGGGCAGATGCCCTTGATGTAGCGGTCGGGCAGGAACATGCCCTTGGCCGGATCGTAGAACTGCGCCACGGTACGACGGCTGATGTGGCCGCCGGCGTCGAGGCGTTGATAGAACTGTTCCGTCAGTTCGCGGTTTGCAGCGGAGTTGGTCGAGTCGTAGTGGTCGAAGGCCACGCCGAACGCAGCGAAGTCGCGCTCGTGGCTGGCCTGGATGCCGGCGATGAACGCCTCGGGAGTGACGCCGGCCTTTTCCGCCGCCAGCATGATCGGCGTGCCGTGGGTGTCGTCGGCGCAGACGAAATGCACCGTGTCGCCATGCATGCGCCGCGCCCTTACCCAGATGTCACCCTGGATGTAGCCCACCAGATGCCCCAGGTGCAGCGGGCCGTTGGCGTAAGGCAGGGCATTGGTGACGAGGGCAGTACGGCTCATGACGGGCTTCGCGACGGGGGGCGGCGATTATCGCATGCTCGGGTCGACGCCCTTTCCGGTCGCCAGAACGCAGCAGGCCCGGCAGTGCCGGGCCTGTGACGTCGGGCATTCGCAAGGACTTACTGGCGGATCCAGGTCTGCGACTTGCAGAAGGGGCCGATGCAGCCGGACACCTCCAGCTTCTTGCCGCCCTCGATCAGTTCCATCTTCGCCTTGTAGACCTTGCCCTCGTCGGGCTTGAGGATGGTGCCACCGGCATACTCGCCGCCACCTTCGGCCTTCATGCCGCGGATGATCTCCATGCCGGTGATCGGCTTGTTCTTGCGATCGTCCTTGCACTTGTCGCAGGTCGGGTTCGGCTTGCTCGGATTGATCAGTTCGACGATGCGGCCGGTGATCGTGCCGTTGGCCGCCTGGGTGATCTCGACGAAGGACTTCGGCTTGCCGGTATCGCTGTCGATGGTCTTCCAGCGACCGACCACCGGGTCGGCGGCCGAGGCCACCAGCGACAGGGCCATCAACGGAGCGGCCAGCAGTACGGCCATCAGGGTCTTGCGCATGTTCCCCTCCCAGGGATGTAGGTCAGGCCCGCCGGGGACGACCGGCGGGATGACCGCTGTTATACCGCATCCGCTGGCGTATGGAAGCGCTGGGGGCCGGCTGTTCAGCCGTCTTTGCGGGCGCCGAGGTCGGTTTCATCCGCCTCGGGTGTTTCCGGTTCCTGCGCATCCTGCTCTGGCGTCGTGAGGGGGATACGTGAAGCGGGTGGCGGTGATCCCTGCACTTGCTCGACGCTGCCGACCGACACACGGCCGATGCGGGGCTTCATCCAGATTTCGTCATGCCAGGCTTGGTATTGCTTGGGGTCCCAGTAGCGGTCGTCGTAGAACTTGCTGCCCTCGATCGGAATGAATCCTCCTGGGCCGGGGATGTAGATCTGCAGGTTTCCGGTAAAGCCGGTCCGGCTTCCCGTCGACCGGCGCTTCTCGCGCCTAAGGATGGTGGCCAAGCGCGGTTGCGCCGCCTGATCGCCGAACCGGGCATAGATCGCTTGTCCCTCATCGACAGCGCGATTGCGCTCTGCGTCCGTCAGCTGCTCCCAGTAGCGTTCACGCAGGCCCATGAAGCCGGTGTAGCCGCGCTCGGACGCCAGGTCCATCCACGCGTACGCCAAGGCACGATCCTTCGCCGTGCCCTGACCGTTCCACAGCATTTCGCCCACCATGCCTTGCGACGGCTTGTCGCCGAAATAGGCGGCGCGCTGGTAGAAGCGGAACGCTTCTTCGAACTCACCGGCCTTGAACCGCTTCAGGCCGAGCAGGCGGTAGCGAAGGTCGGGATGCCCGCTCAGGAAGCCGGCGCTGAGCATCAGCGCATCGCGCGTCGGGTCCGATGGTGGCTTGGCAGCATGTGCCGATGGAAATACAGCGGCAGTGCCTGCCAGCAGCAGGCACAAGGTGGTCGTCCTGAGAATGCCCATGTGTACTCCGACACCGGTAATGAGGGGTGAGCCGCGATTGTGACCGGCGAGGTTGTCGCCGGTCACGTCTCGGAAGTCATACCGTGGCGCGGAAGGCTAGCCCCGGCCACCGCATCTTTGCAGCAATCCCTTCACTTCGGGGCCCCGGAAGTCGCCTCGCCGATATGCCGATCGAAGAAGGAAAGCATTTCGGTGTACAGCTTCACCCTGTTTTCCACATCGTAGAAGCCGTGCATCTCGCCAGACTGGATGATCATGCCTTCCGGCGGATTACCAGCCGCGATCAGCGCCTTGTTCATGAGTTCGGTCTGCTCGGGCGGCGTGCGCACATCGCGAGCGCCCGCGGCAAGGTAGACGGGAATCTTCACTTCCGCGGCGCGGCGGGCGGGTGAATTCTCCACCCACATCCTCTTGTCGGTTCCATGCGTGCGGCGCAAGTAGCGCTGGCCGGACTCCGTGCTCGGGATGTCACCCTTTTCGAACATCATTTCCACGTCGTAGACACCGACGTACCCGAAGGTGCACTTGAACATGCCGGGCGCACGGATCGGCGCCATCAGTGACGAATAGCCGCCGAAGCTGCCGCCGTAGATGCAGATGCGGTCCTTGTCGGCATGCCCTTTCTGGATCGCCCACTGCGTGGCATCGATGATGTCGTTCTGTATGCCTTGGCCCCATTGCTGGTGCCCCGCATTCTGGAAGCCACGGCCGTAGCCGCCGGAGCCACGGTAGTTCACCTGCAGTACGGCATACCCGCGGCTCGCGAACAGCTGCGTTTCTCCGCTGAAGGCCCAGTCGTCGCGGGGGCCGATGGGGCCGCCATGCGGGTTGACGATGAGCGGCAGGTTCTTGCCGTTCGAGCCGTTCGGAATCGTCAGGTAGCCATGGATGCGCTTGCCGTCTCTCGCCACGAAATTGAACGGCACCACCGAGGCCATCTTCGCGGGGTCCAGCTGCGGCAGTCGCTTCATCAGGAAGCGCGCCTTGCCGGTTTCGCGGTCGTAGAGGTAAAGCTCGCCGGGGTTATGGTCGCTGTAGACGCTGACGATGATTTTCTTGCCGTCCGTGGTGTGGCTGGAAAAATCGACCATCTGTCCTTCGAACGCGGACGCGAGCGAGGCGTAGAGTTCGGCATCCGGGTGCGCTTCGTCGATCAGCTTGACGGCGGGTGCGCCTGCTTCCGTCACCACGGCGATCAGCGTCGTGTCGTCGGTCGACCAGATGCGGTTGCTGATCTGCGCCACCGGGTCGTGGAACAGCTGCTTGAAGGCGCCGGTGGTGGTGTCCAGCGTTCCGAGCGCCGCCGGCGCCACGCCGTCGTCCTGAGTGACGTAGACGGTTCCGTTGCGCGTGGTATGGATGACGCCAAGGTGCTTGCCGCCAGACTTGGAGGCGTTCACCAGCGTCCAGTCGCGACCGTCGCGACGGTAGAGTTCGGTACGTTCGTCGAATTCGCCGTCTTCGTTACGGCTGGACGAACACACGGCGAACCGTGCCTGCTTGTTCTCGTCCAGGGTGATGTTGCAGTTCTCCTTGGGCGCACGGCCGAGCGAGGTGCGCCGACCGTTGAACACGTCAAGCTTGACCAGTTCGGTGCCAGCGCCTTCGCTGGAGCGGGGCGAGCGGACGTCCATGATCACGAACTGGTCGTCGTCCTGCAGTGTGTCGATCAGGCTGAAGCGTTCGGAGGTAACGGTCTTCGCGCGCTGCGTCACGTCCTGCGTTCCGTAGAAGATCAACGGACGCGGTTGCGAGCCGTCGGCATTCACGGCGAACCATTCGCCCGTGCTGAACGGTTGCGCGTATCCACCCATCTTGCGGATGGCGTTGAACATCAGCCGGTCCGGACTGACCCACTCGAAAGACCCGACGCTCTTCTTGTCGGGCAGCTGGCTGACGTTGAGGATTTTCAGGTCGCTGGTGCGCATCGTCGTGAGCACATCCTGGTCGCCCCGATCCACCGTGATGGCCAGATATTCGCCGGTGGGGGATATCTTCGCGGTACTGAACGCGGCGTGGCCGACGAAATCGCGGATCGGCGCCGGCGCGCCCAGTGCCTCGGCTGCGATCAGCCATCCGGCGAGAAAAAGCAGAATTCCTTGACGCTTCATCAATGATCTCCTTGCGTGCGGCGTAGGAAGAAAAAGACCCGGCGTCGCCGCCGGGTCCAGGTGTTGCTGCACCGCTCAAACCATCAGTTGAACTTGTAGGTCGCTTCCAGACCCACCTGACGACCAATGGCATCGAAACCACGCCAGTAGTACGGATAGGTGTAGTTGGTCTTGTCGACCGGATGGTGGTTGTCGAACAGGTTGACCACCGACAGGCGAAGGTTGAGCTTCTCGGTGATGTCCTTCGCCACGCTCGCATTCCAGGTGATGAACGGCGCGATGCGGGTATCGAACTCCGGGTATGCCACCGGCACATTGGGATCCCAGATCGGCGTGCTGCCGAGGCGGTTCATGAACACCGTCGCCATCCAGTCATCGTTCGACCAGTTGACCGTCAGGCGCACGCGACTGCGGTTGTCCAGGTTGCTGTTCAGATCGCGGTAGCTCAGGAGGGCCTGGTCGGCCGAGAGCTTCTGGGTCTGTTCCAGCACGTGGGTCCACTGCAGCGTGGCACTGAAGTCGCCGAAGCGGTCAGTGTCGAGGCGGTAGCGCACGGTAGCGTCGACACCCTTCGTCCCGAGGAACGACTGGTTGATCGGGCCGCTGCGGATCTCGGTGATCTGGTTGGTTTCCGGATTACGCGTGATGCGCCCCAGCGTCGCCTGGCAATAGGCGCTGCTGAGCTGGTACGGGAACGTCGAACCATTCGGGTAGCGGCCGGTGTTGCAACCGAGTTCCGCTTCCAGGATCGTCGCGCCGCTCTGCACGTTGACGACATCCTCCAGCTCGACGACGTAGTAGTCGGCGGCCAACGACAGCTGATCGGTCACGTCCCATACGAAGCCGGCTGTCCAGGACTTGCCGGTTTCTTCTTCCAGCGTGGGCTGGCCCTGGGATGTGGTAAACGCCGAGTAGTTGTAGTTGGCGCCGGCCGCACCGCACACCGCCGAACTGGTGCCGATGCCGTTGAGCGAGCAGCGGTAGTAGTCGGTGATGGCGCCGAAGGAGCCGCTCGGTTCCGAGAACACGTAATGCATGTCCGGCGCCTTGAAGCTGGTGGCGTAGTTGGCGCGGATCAGCAGGCTGTCGAACGGACGGAACTCGAGTCCGGCACCCCAGGTGCGTGCATCGTCCACGTCGGTGACGTCGTCGTACTTGTCGTAACGACCGGCCAGGCTGCCCGTCAGCATGCTGAAGATCGGCACTTTGAACTCGACGCCTGCGGCATAGCGGTTGCGCTCGCCGCTGCCGCCCGTGCCGGTCAGGTTGTAGATCTCACGGACGCTCGGCAGGATGCGGCGGTCGCTTTCCAGGTCGTAGCTCTGGCGCGAAGCCTCGAGCACGCTGGCGAACGACAGCGGGCCTGCGGGCAGTTCGAACAGGTCGCCGGACAGCACGAAGTTCGCGGATGCATTCCGGGACACCGCTTCGTAGTGCACCATCGTCGACATGGCGGCATAGTCGGCCGGCGAGATGGGACCATAGAAACGGTCCAGGTTCAGGGTATACACCGGCAAATTATTCGGCACACCCACCAGACCGGTGTAAGCGCCCTGGCCGGTAGTGCCCAGACGTGAACCCATGAAGTAGCTGGTCGCGCCCGCCACGGTCAGGCGCGGACGGTCGCGGACGATTTCATACTGAGCGCCGCCCAGCGTGAACTCCCAGTCGTACCGATCGGCGAGGGTGCCGCGCAGGCCGAATGCCAGATCGAGGGAGTCTTCCTCGAACTTCTGGTAGGTACCTTCGGAGCCGCCGTAGCTTTCGGGCGTGATCGCGCGGATCGGGAAGATGCGCATGCCCAGGTTCGGGTCGTAGAAGTTGGCGCTCGGCTGAGGACCGCCCTGCCACTGTTCGACACCGCCGCCCAGTCGGCTGCGGGAATGGAACGCCATGGCACTCGCCCAGCCTTCCAGGTTATCGGTGAAGTTGAAGGTGCCGTAGACGTAGCCAGAGAGGTCATTGCTGCCGTTCGAGACCGTCTGTTCCGCCGGGAAGCGGTCGTAGCCGCAGCCGGGACCGAGGTTCGCACCGGTCGCGGAGCTCGTATAGAAGTGATAGCTGTACAGGTCGCTGCCGGAGCAGTCACGACCGGCCGGCAACACGTAGCCCTGGGTGGCGCCGGTGCTGCTGAGGCGACGGATCTGGATGCCGATGGGCGGCTGGTAGCCACCGCGACCGTTGCCTGCAGCAAGGGGGTAGGTGCCTGGGGGCGCCGGGTTGTCGGCGGCCGAGTCCATGAAGTCGCGCTGGTAACCCCACAGGGCTTCTGCGTTGTAGGACTCAAATGCGTATGTCACGCTCCAGTTGTCGCCGGTCTTGCCGCCCACCCACTGGATGTCGGCGATATCACGGCCGCCGTCGGTCGAGGTCTGACCCTTGACCTTGAGGATGTTGCCTTCGTAGTTCGTCTTCAACACGATGTTGACGACACCGGCAACGGCGTCGGAACCGTAGACGGCCGATGCGCCACCCGAGAGGATCTCGATGCGTTCGACGGCAGCTGCGGGAACGTTGTTGAGGTTCTGGAAGTTGCTGCGGCCGTTGTAGGGGAACGGATAGTCATTCGCCCGGCGACCGTTGATCAGCAGTAGCGTGCGACCCGGGCCGAGGCCACGGAGATTCACCGGGCTTGCGTTGGGCGTGAAGCCGCCCGCAGCGTTGAAGTCGTTCTGCACGCTGCCGGTGTTCTGGCTCAGCGTGTCGATCGCTTCCGCAACCGTGTTGAAGCCTTCCTGCTTGATCTGCTCGGCCGTGATGACGG
This sequence comes from uncultured Pseudoxanthomonas sp., assembly GCA_946886405.1. The sequence goes on along the minus strand of CAMPIO010000013.1, from coordinate 1,606 downwards.
TGACCGGCGACGGTCCTTCAATCTCTGCACGCTTGATGCGCGAGCCCACGACCTGCACCTTCCCGAGGTTGGTCGTTTCGGTGTCGGCAGTCGAGCTGCTGGTGGTAGCGTCCTGGGCCAGTGCCGCACCCGGGATCAGCAACGCGGCGACAAGAGCCGCACCAAGCGGATTGCGCCGGAGCGCTTTCGCGTTTCCGTAGTTCATGTCGGTGAATCCCCTAGAAATCCGTACGTGTAAGCGGCTTTGCAATTAGGACCGTTCCCATCGGCCCCAGCCGCGCAATAGCGTCCGTGCGATCCGACATTAACATGAAATTAATGTGATGCGCGTACCACGAAATTATTTCCGGCGCGTGATGGGATCGTCACGGGCATGATGCTTCGTTCAGGTTGTTGAAGTCGTGTTGGAGGGTGAGACAATGGCGATTCCGTTGTGCGTGAATCAAAGCAAGTGACTGAATCAAAAGAAGATTATGATCGCCCCCGCGCCCATGCCGTCCAGGGTGCCCTGTCACCCCACCCCCGCATCCGCAACGTCATCGCAGTGGGTTCCGGCAAGGGCGGGGTAGGCAAATCCACGACGTCGGTGAACCTGGCGCTGGCCTTGGCGGCGGAAGGTGCCCGCGTGGGGGTGCTGGATGCCGACGTCTACGGCCCCAGCATCCCGGCCATGCTGGGCCTGTCGGGGCGACCCGACAGTCCGGACAACAAGTCGATCGAGCCGATGCGGGCGTTCGGGGTCGAGGCCATGTCCATCGGGCTGCTGGTCGACCAGGACACGCCGATGATCTGGCGCGGGCCGATGGCCACGTCGGCACTGATGCAATTGTTCAACGACACGCTCTGGGGCGATCTGGACTACCTGCTGATCGATCTGCCGCCCGGGACCGGCGACATCCAGCTGACGCTGGCGCAGAAGATTCCTGTCGCGGGTGCCGTCATCGTCACTACGCCGCAGGACATCGCCACGCTGGATGCCAAGAAGGCGCTGAAGATGTTCGAGAAGGTCGAGGTATCCGTGCTGGGCATCGTCGAGAACATGGCGGTCCATACCTGCTCCAGCTGCGGCCACGTCGAACACCTGTTCGGCCAGGGCGGCGGCGAGCGCATGGCCGCCCAGTACGGCGTGCCGCTGCTCGGGTCGTTGCCGCTGGACATCACGATCCGCGAGCAGGGCGATGCCGGCCAGCCGGTCGTGGCCGCCGCACCTGGCTCCCCGGTGGCGCAGGCCTACCGGCACACCGCGCGGGTGCTGGCGGCCACGCTTGCGCAGCGGCCACGGGCGCCCCTGTCGATCGTCTCGTCGCTCGTCTGACCGGCCAGCGCAGACGGCGGGCCGGGGCCCGCCCTACAATTCCCCGTCCGCCGCGCGCCGCGCGCGGCCTTCGCCACACCAGACCAGGATTTGCATGAGCATCAAGAGCGACCGTTGGATCCGCCGCATGGCCGAGCAGCAGGGCATGATCGAGCCGTTCGAGCCGGGCCAGGTGAAGTTCGCCAACAAGAGCGGGGCCAACGGCGAGCGGATCGTCAGCTACGGCACGTCCAGCTACGGCTACGACGTGCGCTGCTCGCGCGAGTTCAAGGTGTTCACCAACATCAACTC
>CAMPIO010000012.1 GCA_946886405.1 uncultured Pseudoxanthomonas sp. | reverse complement strand
TCCTACCGCAGCGGACGGTGCGACGGCACCCGCCACGCCGCCGGAGCCGATCGATCCGGAATCGCCCTATCGCGTGTTGATCGTCGAAGACGATCGTGGCCAGGCCCTGTTCGCCCAGAGCGTGCTGCATGGCGCCGGCATGCAGGCCGATGTGCAGATGCAGTCCGACGGACTGCTCGACACCATGCGGCGCTTCCGTCCTGACCTGGTCCTCATGGACCTGCACATGCCCGGCAAGGACGGCATGTCGCTGACCATGCTGTTGCGGCAGCAGCCGGAGTACCTGCACCTGCCGATCGTCTTCCTGACCGGCGATCCCGACCCGGAGCGCCAGTTCGAAGTGCTGGAAAGCGGGGCCGACGATTTCCTCAACAAGCCGATCCGCCCGCGCCATCTGATCGCAGCGGTATCCAACCGCATCCAGCGTGCGCGCCAGCGCAACCAGGCGATGCAAGCGCCACGCCCGTCGGTAAATACCGACACCGGCCTGCCGACACGCACCTTCGTGCTGCAGCAGTTGGCGGACTCGCTGCAACGCCAGTCGCGGGGCGGCCTGTTCTTCGTGGAGGTCAACAGTGCCCTGAGCCTGCGCGAGCGCTATGGCTACGCGGTGTTCGAGCACCTGATGAACCAGGCAGGCAGGCAACTGGCATCCGCCGCGTCGCCGCATCCGGTGGCGCGCTTGAACGACAACAGCTTCCTGATGCTGGCCGACAGCGTGGACGAGGCGACGCTGTCGGCCCTGGCACAGCAACTGCGTGATGGCCTGGCAGGCCATGATTTCCAGACGCGCCCCGATGAAGTCCTCAAACTCCGGGGCTCGGTAGGCTACACCGCGCTGTCGCTCGGCTTTGCCGATCCGGGCAGTGCGTTGGAAGCGATCGAGCGCGCCGTGCTGCAGGCACGACTGAAGTCCGACAGCCTCGCCGAGTACGTGCCGGCCGAAATCGACGACGATGCCCCGCGCATCTCGCTGGAGGACGGCCAGTTCGAGCTGGCTTACCAGCCGATCGTGGCCGTCGCCGGCAGCGACCAGGCGCAGTACCAGGTGCTGCTGCGCATGCGCCAGCCCGACGGCTCCTTGCTCCCGGCGTCGCAGGTCATCCCGGCCGCCGAACTGGCGGGCGGTATCGCCCAGATCGACCACTGGGTGCTGGAACACGCGCTTTACGTGCTCGCCGAACGACAGGCGGCGGGCCCCTCGCTGCGCCTGTTCGTGTCGCAGTCGCCGCGCTCGCTGGCGCGCGAATCGCATGCGCAATGGCTGCTCGATGCCCTGCGCGCGCGCGGCATCGAGGGCACGTCGCTGGTCATCGACCTGCGCCTGGCGGATGCGCTGATCCACACCGTCACCTTGCGCCAGTTCTGCCAGCAGCTGATGCCGGCCGGGGTGCAGTTCTGCCTCAGCCAGTTCGAACCGGGCGCCGAAGCCGACGCCCTGCTCACGCAGCTGCCGCTCGGCTTCGTGCGCGTCTCCAGCAAGTACGCCAGCGCCCATGCCGACCCCCTGCTGCGCGACCAGCTGCGCGGCATCATCGACAACGCCCACCGCCAGGGATTGCAGGTGATCGGCCAGCAGATCGAGGACCCGCAGGCTGCGGCCGCCATGTGGATGGGCGGCGTCGACTTCATCCAGGGCAACCTGGTGCAGGCGGTCGGCAGCGAACTCGGCTTCGATTTCCACAACGCGGTGCTGTAACGATGCCCACGACCGGTCGCACGCCGGTGATGCCCTGGGCGACCGTGGCGTTTGCCGCTGCGTCGGTGATGTCGCTTGGCCTGCATTGGGCGGGCGTGGCCGGCCCCTGGTTGCCGCTGGCGTCCGGCATCGCCGCCGCTGGCCTGGTCGCTGCCCTCGCTGCCGCCCTGCGTGCACGCAGCGAGGCGCACCGCCATACCGGCGTGCAGGCACGCGCAGCGATGGCCGAATCGGAACGCGATGGACTGCAGCGTGACCTGCAGCGCCATGATCGCCTCGAACAGGAACTCATGCGCGCCAAGCAGGCCGCCGAATCCGCCGCGATGGCGAAGGGCGAGTTCCTGGCCACGATGAGCCATGAAATCCGCACGCCGCTCAACGGCATCGTGCCGATGCTGGAAATGCTGTCGCGGGCACCGCTGGCGGCCGACCAGCGCGAGATGCTCAGCACCGCGACGGCGTCGTCGCACCAGTTGCTGCGCATCGTCGACGACATCCTCGACTACTCCAAGCTCGAGGCCAACAAGCTCGACCTGGAGATCACCGGCTTCAACCTGCGCGAACTGCTGGATGGCGTGCTGCAGTTGATGTTCCGCCCGGCGGAGAACAAGGGCCTGCGCCTGAACCTGCAACTGGACCCTGCCGTGCGCCTGCCCGTGCGCGGCGACCCGGTCCGCCTGCGTCAGGTGCTGACGAACCTGGTGGGCAATGCGATCAAGTTCACCGAGCGCGGCACGGTCACGCTGGTGGTGCGCCGGCTTGGCGAGACCGCCGCGCAACATCTGCTTCGCTTCGAAGTGCGCGATACCGGCATCGGCATCGAAGAAGATGCACGCCATCGCCTGTTCCATTCTTTCAGCCAGGCCGACGCCTCCACGACGCGCCTGTACGGCGGCACCGGGTTGGGGCTGGCGATCTGCCGGCGCATCGTCGATCTGATGGGCGGCCGCATCGATGTGGTGTCGGAAGTGGGGCGCGGCTCCACCTTCTGGTTCGAAGTGCCGCTGATGAAGGTCATCGGCGACCTGCGCCAGCGCGACAACGGCGCGCTGGACCATGGCCGCGTGCTGATCGTGTCGCCCGATGCCCGGTTGCGCCAACGCCTCACGCTGCTGGCGACCAACTGGGGCATGCAGCCAGTGGCGGTCGAGACCACGCAAGAGGCACTTGATCGCCTGCGCCTGGTCGGCGAGCAGGGGCAGCAGGATTACCTGGCGGTGCTGGCGGACATCGGCGGCATCCGCAGCACCGCACTGGCGCTGCACCGGACCATCACGCGCCGCCCCTCGCCCGATGCCCTTCGGCTGGTGTGGCTGTACGGCGACGAGACCGTGCCTGCGGAACTCCATCCGCGCAGCACGCTGTTGTCGCGACAATCTCCGGACGCCGACCTGCGCGCGGCCCTTACGGGCGCGGCACCGGAACAGGAGCCTGCCAACGACGCGCTGGAAGGCATTTTCCCGGAGCTTGCCGACATCGCGACGCTGCCGGCAGATGCGTCACCCGCCGCCATCGCCGCAGAAGACGTGCCGACGCCCGCCGCCGCAACGCCGGTTGAAGAGCCTGCAGCCGCGCAGCCCGAACCGGCGGTCGTCAGTGCGATGCGGACCGAGCCTCGCCTGCTGCTGGTCGAAGACAATCCGGTCAACCTGTTGGTGGCGCAGAAACTGCTGTCCGCCCTCGGATTCAAGTGCGAGACCGCGGCCAACGGCGACATCGCGCTGAAGCGCATGCAGGTCGAGCACTTCGACCTGATCCTGATGGATTGCCAGATGCCGGTGCTCGATGGCTATGCCGCGACGCGACGCTGGCGTGAGCTGGAGTCGCAACGGGCCGACGGCGGTCGCCTGCCCATCGTGGCGATGACCGCCAATGCCATGGCCGGTGACCGCCAGCGCTGCCTGGACGCCGGCATGGACGACTATCTCGCCAAGCCGGTGTCGCGCGACCAGCTGGAAAGCTGCCTGCACCGCTGGCTGCCGGACCGCATGAATTTCGTGCTCCGCAATGCCGCGCTCGTCACTCCGGCAGAACCTGCGATACCGACGCCCGCCGTGGCGACCGCCCGCGCGCCCTCGCCCAGTTTCCCGGTACTGGACCAGACCATGCTGGAGGAACTGCGCGAGATCGCGGGCGACGAGACCACGCGCATCATCACCATCTTCCTGGAAGACGCCCCCCGCCTGATCGGCACGCTGGAAAAGGCCGCCGCCGTACCGGACCTGGATGCGATGCGCGATGCGGCGCACACGCTCAAATCGTCCAGTGCGAACGTCGGCGCCATGGCTTTGTCGGCCGCCGCCAAGCGGGTGGAACTGGGCGCTCGCGCCCGCAAGCTGGAGCGCCCGGCTGTCGCCGTGGCACTGGTGATCGCCGAGTACGCGCGCGCGCGCATGGCCCTGCAAGGCTATGCGGCGCAACAGCTGGGCCGGCCGCTGCTCCAGCAGCCCCCCGCGGCCACGATGGGTCAGTCGTCGCCTTCGAGTTTGGTCAACAGATAGTTCGGTTCACCGATACGGTCGATGACCGACAGTTGCGTTTCCAGCCAGTCGATGTGCTCTTCCTCGGAATCGAGGATGGTGGCGAACAACTGCCGGCTGACGTAGTCGGCGACGGATTCGCAATATGCGATCGCTTCGCGCAGCACCGGCAGCGCTTCCTGCTCCAGCGCCAGATCGCATTCGAGGATTTCACGCGGGGTCTCGCCGATGCGCAGTTTCCCCAGCGCCTGGAAGTTCGGCAGGCCATCGAGGAACAGGATGCGCTCCGACAGCTTGTCGGCATGTTTCATCTCGTCGATGGACTCTTTGTACTCGTGTTCGGCGAGTTCCTTGAAGCCCCAGTTCTTCAGCATCTTGGCGTGCAGGAAGTACTGGTTGATCGCGGTCAGCTCGTTGTAGAGCGCCTTGTTGAGGTATTCGATGACCTTGGCGTCGCCTTTCATGGCCATGCTCCGTGGGCGGAAGGACGGCAAAGGTTAGCCCGCGCGCTCAGCGCGTGACGGAACGCGAATCGTGATCATTCGGTGGAAGCGCCACGTTGCGGCGTGGCGTGCGGGTCAGGCGGCGTGCGACAGACCGATGATCGGGAACAAGGTCTCGCGCGGTGCGGGCTGGGCTGCCTGCAGCACGTCCATCGCCATGTCCAGGCAGCTGCCGCAGTTGGCGCCGGCGCCGGTCCGCATGGTCAGCTCGGCCAACGTGGAGCAGCCGGCACTGGCGGCTTCACGGATCTGGCGGTCGGTCACGCCGTTGCAGATGCAGACGTACACGGTAGCGGTGGCGGTGCGGCGGGCGCGGGACGGCCCGGTGCTATTCCACCCCGAATGAGAATGATTGTCAATTCTTGACGGGCTCGCCGGTACCGCCCCGTTTACGTGCGGGCCGGTCACGGCCGCGCCGTCGTCCCGCATCCACCAGCCTGTGGACCGGCAACTGGGGCGGTATGGCCTGCGGCCCCGCCACGATGCGGGCGAAGGTCGCCAAATGTTCCAGCGCACTGGCATAGACCCGGCGCTTGAAGATCACCACATGCTCCAGCGGGTACCAGAAATCCACCCAGCGCCAGTGGTCGAACTCGGGACTCTCGGTAAGGTCCAGGCGCAGGTGGGCTTCGTCACCGACCAGACGCAGCAGGAACCATACCTGCTTCTGGCCGATGCAGACCTGCCGCTCATTACGCCGGATGGCGCGTGGCGGAAGACGATAGCGCAGCCACCCGGGCGTGACACCCAGAACTTCGACATGTTCGGGCATCAGGCCGGTTTCTTCGCGCAACTCGCGGTACATGGCCTCGACCGGGGTCTCGTCCGTATTCATGCCGCCTTGCGGAAACTGCCAGCCATCCCGGCGCACGCGTCGCGCCCAGAACACCCGGCCATCCGGCCGCATCAACACGATGCCGACATTGGGTCGGTAGCCGTCCGGATCGATCACGATGCGGACTCCTGAAATCTACTGTCACCGACTCTGCCACGCCCCGCCGCAAGCGACAAGCACGCCGCGCCGGCTTGACAGGCGTGGGGTCGAAATGAAGAATACGCGGTTCACGCGGCTATGTAGCTCAGCCGGTTAGAGCACAGCACTCATAATGCTGGGGTCGGTGGTTCGAGTCCACCCATAGCCACCAGAATTTCTTTGAAATTCAACGCGTTGTAAAAAACCCGCCCATGGCGGGTTTTTTGTTGGGCGTGATTTGGGCTTACGGGAGCGGGGGTGCCGGCTTCAGAGTGGCTTATGGGAATGGACCCAGCAACGGACAGTAGCTTCCGGCATCAGTTGACCCGGACCCCGTCTGGCACGTCATACATGATCTGCGTTATTTCGCTTACGAGACGCTGATCCAAAAGTAGCTTCATGATGACTGGCGCAGTTTCCAACGTAGGCACGATGAGTCCTGATGCATCGAACTGCACTCCCCACGGGTACTTGGCGCAAACTGCTCTTAACGCGGCAAGGTACGCGGGGTCCAAGAACAGGCTCTTGTCTTGAATGACCGCCATTCTTCGCAAGTGAGTTCCATTCTGCCCAACGTGCTCAATAAGAGGGGCAAGATCCGTGAACAAGCCTACAAAGTTCGGGTCGGCTCTAAGCTCCTCAAAAGCCCCAACATAGCCTGCCCTATATCTCATCATAGACTCGAACCCTCGCTTGTTTGCGACGAGCAGAGCGCCTCCCAATGCAAACAAGTCGAATCCAGGCTCGATCGTAAAATCGACGCCCTCGACAGCCGCCAGCTCACCATTCTTAAAAATGGTGTTGACTACGCCTTTCTTCTTATAGACAGGCCTCCACGTCGTGGGGGACCTGCGTAGCGCATACAGCGTCGTTCCATCACTTACGAATTTGACTAAGTATCCAGCTGCGCCTTTCAACTTATCCAGCTCATTCACAGCATGGTCCACCTCTGGTCGGTCGACCAACGCCTGCAGCGCAGCGAAGTCTGTCTCATTTGCCGAAACAGACAAGCAGCCATTCTCGGTTGGCTGGGCAAGATGCCCATATGGAATCCACTCAGTAATCCTCTCGCGCTCAGCGAACGCGAAGCTACGTAGTGCAGCCTCCAAATTCTCATCAGTTCTCACGTAGCTCGCCGTGAACTTGGCTTGCGTAGTACTTCGCTTGAATACCCAAAGGTGAACACTGGCGCCATCCATGTCGAAATCCGAGAGCGCCTGCAAAGCCTGCTGTGTCATGGATCCCCCATCAGATAAACATCCTGTACTTCCTCCGCCAGCTGGATTCCGGGCAATAACTTGCCTTTCTTTAAAACCCGCACTATGCGGATAGCTCCTTGCTGACCTACGGCCATTTTTACCTCATAAAGCTTCCAGCCCAACACCATGAGCATCGGATTCATGAGGATTTGACCGGATCGAAACGTAATAACGAATAGCCCGCATAAGAAGACCAAGAAGCCTGCCAACTTCTGAGGGTCCCCATAGCTCAGCCCCATGAACGAGACCACATAAGGAAACACGTAGTTTATGAGATCGTTGGGTATCGACTTTACCTCTTGAACATGCGTGCGATGCTTGAGTCGGACTGCTCGCAAAGTGCGAATAGCCAGCAGGAGGGCTAGGAACGTTGCGACCACGCCGCCAATGGCGAGCAGCGGATTCTCTAATACTTGGAACTGGCAGTTTAGATTCTTATTCCACCCACAAACGGAAGCCCCCCAATACTGCTCATCGATATCCTGCACCAAAAGAATCACTGCCAATGGCAGATAGGACCCCAAGAAAAGGAGAACTGCCGACCAAATACGGAACTCCATACTCCTCCCCCAACTATGGGTCTCGGTGTAGCGTGCTCAGACCACGTCGCAACGAGTGAGATTCGACACCACCCGAACACTCGATTTTCAACAGAAGCACGATTGTGCAAAGCGTCTAGCCTACAGGCGTTAGCGGCCAAAGCACCTCAAACTGAGAATAAGCCAACTTCAGCACCTGGGACTGCACAAGAGATAGCCCAGGAAGTGCTCATAAGCGCACCGGAGGCGGAGCGGCAATACGGAGTAGTCGGCAAGAGTATTTGCGCGCCCCCCACTCGAACGCGAACGTTTCGGACACCTCGTGCCAACGCCCTCCTGGATTGCCTGATCCGTGATTGGCTCCCATGCATGAGCACTCGCAATGCAGACCTTTAGCACTCCAGCAGGCAGGAGCACATTTTTGCTGCTCCTGATACCGCTGGATTACGTATGCCGCGCCGTACTTGTCGAGCATTCGCGCCACAAGGGAGTCAAACCAAGCGACTGGAACCTCCCAGCACTTGTATTGCTCGTTCCATTTCGGTTTATGCCGCTTCTCTCCCCTCAACCACGTGAAGTTGACTGGCGAATATGGCAGTCGGACAAGCAGTGGGTTGGATGTGGCACGCCTAAAAGCAACTGGAGGATTAGCCTTCTGCCAGATCGACCTGAGCTTAGAATCCTTAACCTCCATGTCGGCATCTTCGGATCATCAGCCTTTCACAAGCCTCAAATTAGGCCGCGCGACCCTGCCAGTACGCTCACCAGTTCCTCCACCTCGCATCGCATTCAACATGAGTCCAAACGTCAGCTCATTGATTTCTTCCGGAGAAATTGCAAGTTGATCGGCCACAGAGGCCTTGGTCATGCCCTCATCACGTAACGCCGCGAAAACCTTCTCCAACACAACTGACTTTTCATGCATGACAGGCTCTGGCTCAGATTTCCGATAGCCTTCCTGTGCGATCTGAATACATAACGTGCGATAGGTCCAATCGGACGTCAATCCCAAGGAGTGAAGTCGATAATTCAGTGCGGCCACCGAAACAGCCCACTGCTTCTTGTGCTTAATCAGACTCGGCAAGCTTGCAGCCTTAGGGGCCATTGCCAGCACACTCGCACGCGGCATAAGAAAAGCTGATGCGAATGCGTTAGCCTCTCTCTCAAGATCGGGTCCCTGCGGCTGAGCATGCTGATGAAGCACAAGGTGACCCAACTCGTGAGCCGCATCAAACCTGCAGTGCTCAGCCGATTTAAAGGTGTTAAGAAAAACGTACGGTCGCCCACCGCTCCACATAGAGAATGCGTCGACTTCCTTCGCATCGATAGCAAGGGAGAAAACCCTAACTCCCTTCGATTCAAGAAGGGCAATCATGTTCTTTACGGGTAATTCCCCTATCCCCCAATGCGCACGCAGCATCTCGGCCGCTGCTTCGGGGTCTTGCGAGGCGGACGACTCAGGGTACTCTTCACTCTCTCGAGAGCACGAATCAAGCTGTATCCCCAACGGGGATGAGCGTTCGCGACCAAAGTCTGGAACGTCCGGTTCGGGAAGATCAAATCTATCTTCGATCCACTGACTCAAAAGCAAGGCAACAGCACCCGCACCAAGCGCAGAGTCACGTTGTGCCGACGTCATTTTGGACAGAGAGCGAAAACTCGCTACGTCTGGAGTCGGCACTTCAGGGTCATCACCAAAGAAGAACGCTTCGGGGAACCGAAGCGCTTCTGAAATTCTCTTCAAAGTCGCAGCCTCAGGTTCCTGATCGCCGCTCTCGTATCCTGATACCGACCTCTCTGTAACACCTATTCGTACGGCAAGTTCCCGCTTCTTCATGCCGCGCCTTTTCCTGGCCAAGGCGAATCGCGTCGAATTAAACATAGAAAATCACGACGCTTTCCTACGAATCTCAATATCAATCTCTGGGCCACTGGGCGGAAGGATCTCTGTCAGATCATCGTCAAAAGAGATGCTTCCGAGAATTAGCCTCTCAGACCAGGCGCTGATTTTGCCGTCTTTGCCGATATCCGAAGGCTTCGAAAGCTCAATGCGAATCTCCTTACGGATAACATCTGTGTGATGCAGTAGAACCCACGTCTCACGCCCTCCGGCTTCGTCGTGCGTCTGCGGCAAAAGCTCCTCGAACATATCTCCCTGCTGGTTGGCTTCGACCGCTTCGACCGTGCTCCTCCCCTTTCGCGACCGATTTGATGGGTGAGCGAAGGCATTACCGGTCGCCTCGTCCCCTGAGGCAACCGAAATAGCCAGACATCGCTCTTCCTGCACGGTCAAAGGGAAGTTGTTCTCATCTACGCCTAACCATCCAAATGGTCGAAGCTGTTGCCGCAACGCTGCGACAGCCCAACCCCACATCTCTAAACCCGGAAAAATCTTTGGGTGGTTGGGGGTCAAACGGATACGATGGAGATGTGCTTGATAGATGGCCTCAAGCAGTGGCCCAGTCTCCAGACCCAGCTGCAAAAGACGGTGTTCCACACTTTGTGGGTCCGAATTCACGAGAGTGGCAGTCACTTGAAGGGCTCCATTGGCTTCCGGTTATCCTCCCTCAAATGAGGAGAAAAAACCAGAAGCTAGAGGGGGGATTTAGGATTTGTTCATAAAGCCGTCGATGCTGAGTTTGCGTGTACCGACGGGGTGACGTTGCGGACGATCCGCGTCCAATCATGAACCTCCGGCCCTTCCTATCGTTGGCTTACGCCAACCACGGAAGCAGCCCGGATGTCAGTCACCACCCTCACCAAGCGTCTCGTCGCGACAGCCCAGCCCAAGGATCGCGCGTGCGAGCTCAGAGACACGCAGGTACGAGGTCTCCTGCTCCGGGTGCAGCCCAGTGGGCATAAAGCGTGGGTCGTCACCTGGGAGCACGGGAAGCGCCGCACGCTGGAGTCTGCTGGGCACCTGACTCTCGATGAAGCTCGGAAGATCGCCCCCTGACTACTTCACCGGTTCGAACAGCAGATCGGGATAGTCGTAGCTGAAGTCCGCCAAGGGAGACACCGCTTTCATCGTGATCCGCGCCACCCGCCCCTCTGCGTCGAGTCCGAACGTCATGTAGGCGGGTTCGATGGAGGCGTCGTCCCAGTCGATGCGGAACGTGTCGTACTGCCAGTGGCTCAAGGTGCCCGCCATGTCCGGTGTCTGGCTGAAATCGACACGCACCGTGCCTCCCCGCTCGGTGACGGTGATCGGTCCGTACCACGCGTCGGCGTAGGCACCGGCATAGCCGGCTGGTTTCAGCGAGGGCCGCGACGAGGCGTTGCGCGCGGCGCCCTTCGCGTCCTCCAAGGCTTTCAACCCGCCCGCCAGTCGCTCGCGGTTCCAGGTGGAAAACGCCCCGACCCAGTCGCGCGCTTCGAAACCCAGGTAATAGTCGAGCAGTTCGTAGCCCAGGCCACGCATCACCTCGACATCTTCGGCGTTGATCTGCAGCGCGATGCCGAGGTTGCGCTCCGGTACCAGCACCACGAAGGCGAGTACGCCGAACACCGCACCGCCGTGCTGCACGACTTTGACGCCGCGATAGTCCTGCACGTTCCAGCCGTAACCGTAACCGGAGAACTGCGGCGTCATGTCGCTGATCGGCGCCGGATACGGACGGATAGGGATCGTCACCTGCGGCGTCCACATCGCGCGGGCGGACGCCTCGCTGTACAGCCGCCCCTTGCCATCCGGCCGTGCGCCGAGCGCCAGCTGCACCTGCAGCCATCGGGCGAAATCGTTCGCGCTCCATGACAACCCGCCGGCCGGTGCGCCGACCTGGCCCAGGCCCTCGCGTTCGGGCAGCACCTGCTGCGGACCGAGACCGCGCAACCTGGCATCCAGCCGCGCGTGCGGCTGCACGCGATTCGGGTTGGCGAAGCGGTCTTTCTCGTCGCTGACCGCCGTCGTCATGCCCAACGGAACGAAGATACGCGTGCGCACGAAGTCTTCCCACGGCATGCCGCTCACCTGCGTAACCAGCTCGCCAGCGACGATGTACAGGATGTTGTCGTACGCGTAGCCGCTGCGGAAGCTGGTGGCCGGCTTGATGTGCCGCAGCGCGCGCACGATATCGGCGCGGCTGCGCGACGTGCGCGGGATGAACAGCAAATCGCCTGCGCCCAGCCCGAGACCGCTGCGATGGAGCAGAAGGTCGCCGACCGTCATCTCGCGCGTGACCCAAGCGTCGTACATGCGGAAGTCGGGCAGATGGTCGATCACTTTGTCGTCCCACGCCAGCTTGCCGTCGTCGACCAGGATGGCGAGCGCGGCGGCGGTCACTGCCTTGCCGGTCGAGCCGGTGGGGAAGATCGTGTCCCCGTCCACGCGCTCGCTGCCGCCCAGCCGTCGCACGCCGTACCCTTTGGCATGCACCACCTGTCCGTCCTTGACGATGGAGATCGCCATGCCGGGCACGTCCCGCGAGCGCATGGCCTGCTCGACCCTTGCATCGAAACCTGCCGGCACCTGCGCATGGGCGCACGTCGCAACGCCGATGAGCAGCGCCACCGCAGCGGCAAGCAGGATCCTGGCAAAGGCATTCATCATCGATCTCCGGGCACGGTGGGTGCAGGTACGGAAACAGGGCCGGGACGACCCCACAGCCGCCAGACGCCGACCGTCAGCAGTGGCAGGATGTAGACCACGAGGAACAGATAGGCCAGTCCGCGATATCCCTGCGCGATCAGCGCCACCAGGCCAACGCGGTCGGCGATGAAGATGGAACCGATCAGCAACACCATCGCGACCGACAGGCGTGCGCTACGGCCCAGGCCCGTTCCGCGACGCGCGCGCCATGCGTGCGCGATGCGTTCGTTGCAGGCGTGGATCACCGCCGTGCCACTTTCGAGCAACGCGCTGAAGATCATCAACTGGAACAGCACGTGGAAGACCGGCAGCTGCAACTGGCGCAGGATGAAGTCGGACGGCAACGCTTCGTCGCCGATACGCGGATACCACGCCAGCATGCACAGGAAAAACAGCAGGCCCGGCAACATCGCCAGGGGCCCGCACAGCACGCCGGCCACCACGGCATCGCGCCGGCTCAGGAAATGCCGCACGAGGGGCAGCACGATCACTGCGCCCACGATGTTGTAACCGGCGTACGTCAGCCCACCCTGCAGCCAGCCGGTCGTCGGCTGCGGCGTGGACAGGGTCGCCATGACCGGGTCGCCGAACCTGGCCAGCACCAGCACGACGAACAGCGCGTAGGTCCCGTACAGCAGTAGGGAGACCCATTTGAACAGCGCCTCCACCGTGTCATTGCCGAAAGCGACGAAGCCGCCGATCGCCACCATCAGAAGCAAGGTGCCGGCCAGCGTGGGCCATCCGAGCATCGCGGCGAAGATCTCGCCGGCCGCCGCGCCGAACACGGCCAGGATCAGCACCATGAAGGCGAGGTAGGCCAGCTCGAACAGGAACGCGAAGCGCCCCAGCAGCATGACGAAGAAGCGTCGATAGTCGACGCTGCGCGTGGCGTGGGCGACCGCGAAGGTGAGTGCGCAGATCGCGCTCCAGCACAGCATCGCGATCAGGATCGCCAGAAGCCCGCCCTGCGGGCCGCTGGGAATGAAGTACTCCGCCAGTTCGCGCCCCGTCGCGTAGCCCCCGCCGATCACCGCCGCCTTGAACGCCAGTCCCGGCAGGATCCAGCGCTGGAAGCGCGTCGACGTCGTGGTCATCGGTTCAACGTACGCCACGTGCGAGGCAGGCGTCGACCAGCGTGGTGAACGCCTCGCCGCCGCGGATCGGATCGGCAACGGGCAGGCCCAGCCTGTCGGTCATCTCCGCCAGGATGCGCTGCGCGGTTACGGCATCGAGACTGGCGGTATTCACGCTGACGCCGGCACAGCGGATCGCGGGATTGGTGCGCGCACCCAGCGTCAGTGCTAGCGCGATCGTCTCCTCCACCGAGGGCAACGGATAGTGCGGATAGCCGAGCACGCGCTCGCGGCCATGTGCGTGGCACACGACGATCACGTCCGGCTGGCTGCCATGCAACAGCGCCAGCGACACGCCGGCGTACGCGGGATGCGACAACGACCCCTGGCCTTCGATCACATCCCAGTGCGACGGGTCTGCATCCGGCGACAGCATCTCCGCTGCACCGGCGGCGAAGTCCGCCACCACCGCATCCATCGGGATGCCGGCGCCCGCGATCAGGATGCCGGTCTGTCCGGTGGCACGGAAATCGGCGTGCACGCCGCGTGCGCGGAACGAACGCGCCAGCGCCAGTGCGGTGTATTTCTTGCCGAGGGCGCAGTCCGTGCCGACCGTCAGCAGGCGGTGCCCGCTGCGCTTGGCGCCGGTGGCCACCGGGATGTTCGCGGGCGGTTCGCGTACGTCAATCAGCTGGCGCCCGAGCGCGCGCGCGGCGTTGCGCACCGCTTCGATGCCGGACAGCCGCATGTGCATGCCGCCAATCAGGTCGAGCCCCGCTTCCAGCGCCTGCACCAGCAGCGGAATCCATACGAGAGGAATGCGACCGCCGGGATTGGCAACGCCGATGACCATCGCGCGCGCGCCCGCCTGGCGGGCCTGCACCGGAGACAGGACCGGCAGTCCGGTGGTGACCCGTGCCGTGTCGCAGGCGAACTCGCCCACGCAGCGCTCGCGCGCCCAGTCGCGCAGGCCGAACGCGGTCTTTGCATAGCCGGATTCGACGGTATCGCCGAGGAACAGCAGGTACGGCTGCGGCAGCGCGTCGACGTCGGACGACGCAGGAAGAGCGGTCTGCATGTGCGCGGTGTCCGGATCGCGGAACGAACGGTCGCCGCCCGCGCGTGGCGGGCGGCGTCGGGTCAGAAGCGGATGTCGAGTTCCACGCCGAACGTGCGGGGCTGGATCGGCACGCCGGTCACGTGCGACCTCGCGCCGGACAGCGCCCCGTCCATCGGCGCCAGCGTCGACCATGCCTGTTCGCCGGTGACATTGTTGGCGTAGACGCGCAGTTCCCAGTTGCCCTTGCCGATGCCGGCATACAGGTCGAGCGCGTGGTAGCTGTCGAGTTCCAATGGCACGGTGATGTCGTCCGGCAACAGCAGTGTGTCGGGATCGCCCGCCGCCGTGACGCGCTGGCGTTCGGTGGTGTCGTTGAGCCTGTCGCCGGCAAAGCGCAGCGCACCGCCCACCTGCCCGTTGAGGCCGGCGACCGAGAACGTGTACTCGGCAGTCGTCGTCCACGACAGCTTCGGCGTGTACGGCATGCGGTCGCCGGCGAGGCCCGTCCACAGAATGACGTCGAACGCGCCCTGCGGAATCACCGTCGGCTCGAAGTCGTTCTTGATGCTGGCATCGGTATAGGCCGCGTTGACGCCCAGCGTGAAGCTGTCGGTGATGCGGAACAGCGAGGACAGCTCCAGCCCTTCACTGGTGGCCTTGCCGCCGTTGACGAGGCCGCCGACGCCGTTGAACGACGACGCGACCTGGATGTCCTCCCAGTCGATCCGGAACGCGGACACATCCAGCGTGATCCGGCGGTTGGCGAACTGCGACTTCATGCCGACCTCGTAGCTGTCGAGCATCGAGGAGTCGACCTGGGGCGGAACGCCGGCGAGTGCGACATTCGGGCCACCCGGCTGGTAGCCGGTGGCCACGCGCGCATACAGCATGACGTTGTCCGACAGCGTGAACTGCGGCGCCACGCTCCAGGTGAACACGTCTTCGCTGGATTCGCCCGGTGATTCGCCGATGGGCGCCAGGATGCCGGTCGGCACGTTCTGGCTGAACCACTGGTCGTTGCGCGCCTGCCGCACACCGGCATCGATCTTGAAGCGCTCGCCGAACCGCCACGAGCCGTTGGCGAACAGCGCATATTCCTTGTACGTGCTGGGCAGGTTGATGATCGCGAGCGTGCCGAACATCTCGTCGAACGGCGGCGGCAGCGCCGTCCCGTCCCGCTGGCCGAGCCAGGCGAACTGGCTCTGCAGCGCGTCTTCCTTGGTATAGAACGCGCCGACCATCCACTCGAAGGTACCGCCGCCCTTCGACTGCAGGCGGAATTCCTGCGTGATCTTGTCCATGTCGAAGCTGTAGCGCACGAACGAACTTCCCGGCTCCGGCAGCCCCAGCAGCAGGTCGGCCACTTCGCCGAACTGCACGGTCGAATCGATCTGGTCGATCGTGTCGGTCTGCGACCAGCCGGTCGCCGAAATGAAGTTACCCCAGCCGAGATCCCAGTCCAGGCTGAGCGACGCCAGTGTCAGGTCCTTGGAGAAAGGCCGCGGCTGCCACGCCAGGTCATCGTCCTCGCCGAACAGCGGCACCAGCGTGTCGCCATCCAGCGCCACGCCGGCGCGGTCGTCGCTGCGGATGCGCTGGTGCAGCACCGACAGGCCCAGGTCGAACGCTTCACCGTCCCATGTCAGCGCGGTGCGCGCCCCGATCTGCTCGCCGTCGTTGATGTCCTCGCGGCCATCGACCGCGTTGTCGGTGAACCCGGCGATGCCGTTGCGCGCAAAACTCATGCGCAGGCCCAGGCGATCCTCCTTCAGCGGCAGACTGACGCCGAAGCGCGCGTTCCACGCCTGCCCGCCATCCTGCACCGTGCGCATGCCGAGGCCAACGCGCGCTTCTTCGTCCAGGGTATCCGGCGCGCGGGTCACGTACTTGAGCAGGCCACCAACAGCGCCCGCGCCATAAAGCGTCCCTTGCGGACCACGCAACACTTCGACCCGGCTGATGTCGTACGGCAGCAGATCGAGCATCAGCGTGCTGGCGCCCTGGTAGATGCCGCTGGAGCCGACCGGCACATCGTCGATGTACGTCGACACAGTCGCCCCCGAAGACAGGGCCGCAACGCCGCGCAGCGACACCCGCGTGAGCCCGGGGCTGCCATCGTTCTGCACCTGCAGACCGGGGATGTAGGCGGCGTAGTCGGACAGCGAGACCGCGCCCATGTTCTCCAGTTGCCGCTCGCCGATCACGCTGATCGAGGCGGCAACGTCGCGGATGTTTTCCACGCGCTTGTTGGCAGTGACGACCACCGTATCGAGGTCGGTGGCGGAGGCGTCGTCCGCCGGTTCAGCCACCTGCGCCAGCGCCGGGGCGGCGCAACAGGCCAGCGCGCCGGCAATCGCCAGGGAGAGTTGCTTGCGGTACCACGGCCGTGCGGACTGGAACTGGGTCATGCCTGCGCTCCCGGGCGACGTTGGATCGGAGGGGTGTGACGCCGGCTCGGAACCGGCGCGCGATGACTATCCTGATTGGCGATAATGATCCTAATCAGAGAATTGTCAACACAAGCGGAGAATTATTCCAGGCTAGGGGCAGGCGGTACCCAACCCGGCCCGCGGACCACACGGCCCGGCGTCGCGCCGGTGTGTTCGCCGCCGCGCAGCACCTGCACCCCGTTGACGAACACGTCGCTGACGCCGCTCGCATACTGCTGCGGCCGCTCATAGGTGGCATGGTCGGCGATGCTGGCGGGATCGAAGACGACGATGTCCGCATGGCAGCCCACCTGCAGGCAGCCGCGGTCCTTCAACTTCCAGTTCGTCGCCGGCAGGCCGGTCAGGCGATGGATGCCCTCCTCCAGCGACATCAGCCTGCGGTCCCGCACGTAGTGCCCGAGGAAGCGCGCGACGTTGCCGTACGCGCGCGGGTGCGTGCTCGATTTCAGGAACACGCCTTCCGGCGCCGACGACTCGGCATCCGAGCCCAGACTGACCCACGGCTGCTTCAGGCCGAGCTCGATGTTCTCTTCGCTCATCAGGAAGTAGGCGGTGCCGATGCGGTGGTTGTCCTCGATGATCAGGTCGATGGCGGTGTCTTCCGGCGAGGTGCCGCGCTCGCGCGCGATGGCCGCCAGCGTCTTGCCGCCCAGCGGTTTCAATGCGTCGCTCTTGAACTCGATCAGCAGCAGGCGCTCGTCCGAGCCGGCGAGCAGGCGCAGGTTCTCCCACGGCGCCTGCGGGTCGCGCATCTCGGCGATCACGCGCGCGCGGGTGGCCGGATCCTTCAGGCGCTGGATCATCGCGTCATGGCCGCCCGCCTGGACCCACGGCGGCAGGCTGGCCGTCAGTCCGGTCGCGCCGGCGGTATACACGTACATGTCGGCGCTGACCTGCAGGCCCGCGTCGCGCGCGGCGGCGATCCGGTCGATCGCCTGCTGCATCTTCGGCCAGTTCTTCTCGCCGGCCGCCTTGAGGTGGTAGGCCTCGGCGCGCTGGCCAGTGGCGCGCGCGATCGAGATCGTCTCGTCGATCGCCTCGAGGAAACGGTCGGCTTCGCTGCGCATGTGCGAGATGTAGCCGCCGCCGGATTCACCCGCGGCCTTGGCCAGGGCGACCAGCTCGCCGGTTTCAGCGAACGCCGCCGGCGGATAGATCAGCGAACTGCCGACACCCAGCGCGCCCTCGCGCATCGCCTGGCGCACCACGTCCTGCATGCGCGCGAGTTGCTCCGGCGTGGGATCGACATCGTCTTCGCCCAGCTCGTGGATGCGCACCGTCGTCGCGCCGATGAAGGACGCCACGTTCGGCGTGACGCCGCGCTGCTCCAGATGCTCCAGATAGCCGCCCAGCGTGGTCCACGGGATGTCGTAGCGGATGTCGACCTGCTGCTTCAGCGCATCCGCCTTCATGCGCGGATTGACGGGCCCCATCGACCACCCCTCGCCGAAGATCTCCAGCGTCACGCCCTGCTTGGTATCGCTGATGCCACGGCCGTCGGCGATCAACGACTCGGTCGCCCAGCTCAATACGTTGATGAAGCCCGGCGACACCGCCATGCCTTTCACATCGAGCACCTGCGTGGCGTCCGCCTGCTGCCCGGCAGGTAACAACGCCACGATGCGGTCGCCGCGTACGGCCACGTCGACGCGTTGCGCCGGACCACCGCCACCGTCGTAGACCACGCCGTTGCGGATCAGCAGGTCGTAGCGCTCGGCGGGGGCCGCCATCGCCGGACCCCATGCGGACAGCGCGAGGAAAAGCAGGGCGGGCTTGAGTCGCGGCATGGGCGGATCTCCGTCGGGTCAGTGCAGTGAGCGGATCGGGCGGTCCAGCCGCCACAGCAGGAACGCAGCGGCGACGGCCAGACCCGCGAGCATCAGGAAGAAGCCGGCATGGCTGGTCTTCGACCACAGCGTACCGACCATGCCGGCCAGCAGGCTGCCGCTGAAGACGGCGAGGAACCACGACGCAACCGTCGTCGCACCCAGGCGTGGCGGCGCGAGTCTGGCAAACAACCCCAGGCCGGTCGGCAGGATGTACAGCTCGCCGAGCGTGAGCACCACGAAGAACACCACCAGCCAGCCCCAGGCGATGCGCGCATCGCCCGCCCAGGCGCTCAACGCGGCCAGCAGGACGTAGGCGGCAGCGACGATCAGCGCGCCGATCGCCATCTTCAGCGCGGGCGACGTGTCGCGGCCCGCTTCGGCGCGGCGGCGCCAGTGCAGCAGCAGCAACGGCGTCATGCTGATCACCAGCAGCGGATTGAGCGACTGGAACCACGTCATCGGAATCGTGAAGCCGGCGACCACGCGGTCCACGCCGGTGTCGATCAGCAAGGGCAACGTGTTGCCGACCTGCTCGTACGCGCCGCGGAAGATGGTGGCCGCGATGCCGACGCCGAGCAGCAGCCACCACACCCTGAGCGCTTGCCCACCGCCCGCGTTCGCCTGCGTGCCGGGGTTCTGCGCAAGCGCGACGCGCGGGAACTCCGGCGGCAGGTATTGGCGGCCGAACACATAGATCATCAACCCGAGGAACATGCCGATGCCGGCGGCGCCGAAGCCGTAATGCCAGCCATACAGTTCGCCCAGCGTGCCGCATACCAGTGGCGCCAGGAAGCCACCGATGTTCAGGCCGACGTAATACACGTTGTACGCACGCCCACGACGCGGATCGTCGGCCGCATACAGATCATTGATCTGGCTGG
This sequence comes from uncultured Pseudoxanthomonas sp., assembly GCA_946886405.1. The sequence continues at coordinate 39,230 of CAMPIO010000012.1, read as the reverse complement.
GAAGGCTGGGCAGGAACAGACCGTTGCCCAGCGCGATGGTGGCCAGCGCCACGTAGAACATCGGCTCGAACGCCATCACGAAATGGCCGAATGCCATGATGGTGCCGCCGAGGATCACCGCGTTGCGCTTGCCCAGCCATCGATCCGCGATAACGCCCCCGATGATCGGCGTGAAGTACGCCATCGCGGTGTAGGTGCCGTAGATGAAGGACGCCTTCTCCTGCGCGAACAGCAACTGCTTGGTCATGTAGTAGACCAGCAGCGTGCGCATGCCGTAGTAGGAAAACAGCTCCCACATGTTGGTCAGGAACAGGATCGTCAGCCCGCGTGGCTGGCCGAACCAGGTCTTGTCCGACATGCCGACCATTGCGCTCATGCGGCGACCCGTGGCCCCCAGACCTCATCGCCGCAGCGGATGCAGCCGTCTTCGTACTGCACCGAGGGGGTACGGTCCTGCACCAGGAACGTGGGGCCATCAAGATCAACGATGTCGCAGAACTGTCCCAGCACGTACGCAGGTGCGGCGGCCAGGCTGGTCCCGCACATGTTGCCGACCATCACCTGCTTGCCCAGCTCGCGTGCGCGGCGCGCCATCATCAGGCCTTCGGTCAGGCCGCCGCACTTGTCCAGCTTGATGTTGATGACATCGAAGCGCGAATGGCGCGCTTCCAGTTCGGCGAGATCGAGAATGCTCTCGTCGGCGGCGAACGGAAGCACGCGTTCGATGCCGTCGAGTTCGTGTTCGCGACCGCGCACGCAGGGCTGTTCCAGCAGCGACACGCGCGCCTGCACCAGCGCGGGAATCAGGTCCGGCAAGGTGGCGCCGCCATAACCCTGGTTGGCATCGACGCCGATCCACGCGCCTGCGCAACGCGCACGCACGGCCTGCACGCGTGCGGCATCCAGCGACGCATCGCCGGTGAGCTTCAGCTTCACGGCGCGCGCCTGCTTGGGGCCCTGCACGTAGGCGGCGGCGCGATCGGCCATCACGCCAGGATCGTCGGCGCCGACGGTGAACGTGGTCAGCAGCGGCCGCACGCCGTCGAGGCCGGCCAGCCGCCACACCGGCGCACCGCTGCGCTGCGCCTCCAGTTCCCACAAGGCGGCATCGAGTGCATTGCGGGCGCCCCCGGGCGGCAGCAGGGCGCGCAGCGATGCACGATCGATGCCGGCCTCGATGCGCGGACGCAGCGCTTCAAGCGTGGCGATCATCGTGTCCGGATGGTCGTCGTTGTAGTACACGCCCGCCGCTTCGCCACGGCCGACGTGGTCACCGTCGTGCAGCGTCACGATGGTGGCCGGCATCGCTTCGAACACGTGGCCGGCGATGCGGAACGGCGCCGACATCGGCAGCGGTTCGTTGTGCAGTTCCAGTCGAAGGGACACGACTTCCTCGCGTGGAAAGAAGGAAGGAGCGGCCGGCAACGGAGGTCGCCGGCCGCAAGGGATCAGTAGTTCGCGCCGAAGCCGATGACGTGGTGGACCACGCCGATCCACAGCAGGAACAGGCAGGCCAGCGCCAGCAGCAACGCCCACAGCTTGGCCAGCCATTTGCGGCGTGCGCGCAGCACATGCCATGCGTTCCAGCTGGCGAAGGCCGCACCGAGCGGCAGCGCGACGGTGGCGAACAGGCGCATCGCGATGATCAGCCCGTCGGTACCGGGACTGGTCATCTCCAGCTTGCTCAACATGCCGACCACCAGGCCGAGCGCCGCCGCCGTCGCCAACAGCGACAGCAACGCGCCGATCCTCACCAACCGGTGGGCGCGCGCATCGATACCGCTGAGTGCATAGCGCACGCCGTAGTACCGGCGCACCAGGGCCGACACCGGCCACGCGATCACCGTCAGCAGCACGATCGCCAGACTGGCGACCAGCAGCGGCATCGACAGCGCGCGCCACGCCGACAGGCGCTCGAAGACCATGATCGGCGCGTACGGCTCCATGCTGAAACGCGTCACCTTGCCATCGACCACATCGGCGGCCAGGCGATCGGTGCTGCTGGTGTCCTGCCACACGTACGGTGCGACTTCGCGCCACTTCTTCGGCGCGCCGCCGACGCTCGTCGCGATGGTCACGCTGATGGTGCCGTCTTCGTTGGCGACGACCTTGACCGGGCCCAGCAGATTGGCCAGCGACACGAAGTTGCTGTCGGGGCGTCGACTGCTGGTATACGTGCCCGCGATCTGCCCCGCATGCAGCGCCGCATCCTCCTTCGATACGCCGGCCACCTTCGCCGGCGTGCCGGGCAGGTAACGATCGGCGAAGCCGCGCGACAGCGCGTAACGGATGTGGCCCGTCGCCCCATCGCGGCCGGAACTGTTCATCGAGACGAACAGGCCGATGCCGTCATCGAGGAACAGCTGCAGGTCGCTGTGGAACCACTGTGTGTCGCCCCCGTGGGAAATGGCACGATGCCCGTTCACCGAGGTCTCGTAGAAGCCGAGCATCATGCGGTTCAATGGGCCGACCGAGGCCTGCCCGGTCGAATGCATCTTTTCCGCCGTCGCCGCATCGAGGATGCGCGCATCGCCGAAGGCGCCATCCTGCAGGTGGGCGATCATGAACTTCGCCATGTCCGTGCCGGTGGCCGCGAGGCTGCCCGCCGGCGCCAGACTGATGAATTCGTAGTCCTTGGCTTCGCCGTCGGAGGCTTTCGCATAGCCTTTCGACATGCCCGCCAGCAACGCCGGCGGCAACGGCTGGCGGAAGCTGGCGTGGTCCATGCCGAGCGGCTTGAAGATGTGCGCATCGAGGTAGTCGTCGAAGGACTGGCCGGAGACGCGTTCGACGATGTAACCGGCCAGGGCGGTGGCGTAATTGGAATACGCAGGCGTCGCGCCGGGTACGTGGATGCGGTCCGGCGTCCAGTGCTTCAGTGCATCGCCGAGTGGCGTGATCTCGTCCTGGCGCGCGGTGATCAGTCCACGGATCTGCTCTTCCATGCCGGTGGTGTGCGTCATCACCTGGCGCAGCGTCACCGGCTTGCCGTCGCGCTCCGGGATCTTGAAGTCGAGGTACTGGTTGACGTCGGCATCCAGGTCCAGCTTGCCCTGCCCGACCAGCTGCATCACCGCCGTCCACGTGAACAGCTTCGACACCGAGCCGGGCCGGAACAGCGTGGCGTCGGGCACCACCGGCGCACGCGTGGCCAGATCGGCGTACCCGTAGCCTTTCTGCACCAGCACCTGGCCGTCCTTCACCACCACTACCACGGCACCGGCGATGTCGCCGTTGGCCAGCGCGTAAGGCATGAAACCATCGAGCCAGGCACCCACGTCTTCCCGGGTGAGCACGGGCGCGCCTGCCGGCGTCGTCATCGCGTCCGTGGCCGCCGGTGCGGCCGTGGCAGGCGTTGCAGGTACGGGGGACACAGGCGTCGGCGGCACGGCGGAGGGTGAAACGGCGGCGTCCTGCGCCAGCAGCGGCATGGCCACCAGCGCGGTCAGCGCGGCGCCGCACAGGATCTGATGAATCGAACGCATCGAACGATCTCCCGGCTGAAGCGATGGAACGGACGGCCCGGCATCACCCGCACGCGGGCTGGTGGATGCGTCCTGATTCGGCGATAATGATCCTAATCAGAGAATTGTCAACCCGTGCCAAAGGTTGGGATGGGGAGGGCCGGCAGCCAGCCACTCTTTCCATCGACCATTCCGGAAGGCGATCATGCCGCCATGCTGGACACGCCAGCAGAAGCGCACGGGTCCCAGGAGATCCGCAAGGATGACGTCACAACACCCCACCATCGGCGGACTGCTGCGCTCGCTGCGCGCACGCAAGGGCTGGACGCTCAAGCAGATGAGCGAGCATGCCGGCATCCCGCTGTCGACGCTGTCCAAGGTCGAACACGACCGCCTCACGCTGACCTACGACAAGCTGCTGCAACTCGCGCAACGCCTGCAGCTGCGCATGTCCGAGCTGTTCGCCGAGGACGTCGAAACGGTCGAGCCGCCGGTGACCGCACGCCGCAGCATCGGCCGGATCGAGGATTCGATACGCGTCACCACGCCCAACTACGACTACTACTACCTGTGCCCCGAGCTGCGCCGCAAGCGCATGATCCCGGTACTCACCCGCGTGCGGGCGAAGACGATCGAGGAGTTCGGCGAGCTGGTCCACCACTCCGGCGAGGAATACATCCACGTGCTGGAAGGCCGGATGGAAGTCCACACCGAGTTCTACGACCCGATCGTGCTGGAGACCGGACAGTCGGTCTACATCGACTCGAACATGGGCCATGCCTACATCGCCGCCGAAGGTTGCGACGAAGTGCTGCTGCTGGGCGTCTGCTCGAGCGCCGACGAGCAACTGCTGGAGTCGCTGATGACGCTCCACGGAGAGGAGAGTGCAGCGCAGCAGCGAAAGGCAGGAAGGTTGGCGCCGACCACGGCAAGCGCGAAGAAGCCCGCGCGGAAGAAGACCGCTTCCAGGCCCAAGCCCTGAGACCCGAGGGCAACCCCGACCACGGATACCGCCACGCCTGGCTCAGCCTTGCGGCACGCCCGTCATGTCGGGCAGGTGGTGCGCGACGCCCTTGTGGCAGTCGATGCAGGTCTTCTTGCCGGTGCCGAGCCACAGCTTGTGCACCTGCGCCGCGCGCGAGCCCTGGCGGGTGAGGTCCATCGAATCGTAGTCGTGGCAGTTGCGGCACTCCAGCGAGTCGTTCGCCTTCAGCCTGTTCCACTCGTGCGTGGCCAGGATCAGGCGCTCGTCCAGGAATTTCTCGCGCGTGCTGATGGTGCCGAAGAGCTTGCCCCAGACCTCCTTCGATGCCTGCATCTTGCGCGCGATCTTGTCGGTCCAGTTGTGCGGCACGTGGCAATCGGGGCAGGTGGCGCGGACGCCCGAACGGTTGGTGTAGTGGATGGTGGTCTTCAGCTCCTCGAAGACGTTGTCCCGCATCTCGTGGCAGCAGGTGCAGAACGTTTCCGTGTTGGTCGCTTCCAGCGCGGTGTTGAAACCACCCCAGAACATGATGCCCGCCAGGAACCCGGCCACCGTCAGGAAACCCAGGCTGTAATGGCGGCTGGGCAGGCGCAACGTGCGCCACAGGCCCGACACCCGCTGCTTGGTCCGTGACCACATGGGCTACTCCTTCGTTGCCGGCGGCGGCGACAGCACGCTGTCGATGTCGCGGAACTGGTTCGCGACCAGCACCGGCGCATCGGTCTGCACCACGTGGCACTGGTTGCAGAAGTAGCGGCGCGGCGAGATGGTCGCCAGGAACTGGTCGTCGCGGTCCATGTAGTGCGTCACGCTGACCGGCGGCGCCTGGAAGGTGGCCGCATTCGCGCGGGCGTGGCACAGCATGCAGCGGTTGCTGTTCCTGTCGACCTGGTAGCCGTCGATCGCATGCGGGATGGTCGGCGGCTGCATCGGGTAGGCGCGCGCGCGCCTCAGGTCGGCGTTCTCCACGTGCGCCATCGGCGGGGGATGGCCCTCCTTGTCCACCGGCACGCCGCGCCGGAGGGCATCGATCTGGCCCGCGCCAGGCACGAACACCGCGCGCGCGTCCACCGGCGTGGACAGCGCCGCCACAGGCGCTTCGTGCCGGTCCGGGCGACCTGTCATCCATCCCGCTACGAAGACCAGCGCCATCAGGGCGACGGTCAGCCCTACCGCGATCCAGAGATGCTTGTTCTGCACGGGCGTTCTCCTAGGCGGCCACGACTTTGACGGCGCACTTCTTGTAGTCGGTCTGCTTGGAAATCGGATCTGTCGCGTCCAGCGTGACCTTGTTGATCAGCTGGCCGGCATCGAACCAAGGCACGAACACCAGCCCGCGCGGCATCCGGTTGCGGCCGCGCGTCTCCACGCGCGAGCGCATCTCGCCACGCCGCGACGCCACGATGATCTCGTCGCCGCGCTTGAGCCCGCGCGCCTTCGCATCGTCCGGGTTCATGAACACCACCGCCGCCGGAAACGCCTTGTACAACTCGGGCACGCGCATCGTCATCGACCCCGAATGCCAGTGCTCCAGCACGCGGCCAGTGACCAGCCACAGATCGAACTCGTCATCCGGCGATTCGGCGGCCGGCTCGTACGGCAGCGCCCAGATCACCGCCCTGCCGTCCTTGTTGCCGTAGAACTCGAAGCCCTTGCCCGGCTTGACGTACGGATCGGCGCCCTCGCGATAGCGCCACCGCGTCTCCTTGCCCTTCACCACCGGCCAGCGCAGGCCGCGCGCCTTGTGGTAGTCGTCGAACGGCGCCAGGTCGTGGCCGTGGCCGCGGCCGAACGCGGCGTATTCCTCGAACAGACCCTTGTGGACATAGAAGCCGAATAGCGCGGATTCGTCGTTGGCGTAACCGGCTTCGATGTCGCTCGTGGGAAACCTGTCCACGTTGCCGTTGCGGTACAGCACATCGAACAGCGTCTTGCCCTTGTACTGCGGGTTGGCCGCCAGCAGCTCGGCCGGCCAGCACTCGTCGGTGGTGAAGCGCCTGGAGAACTCCATCAGCTGCCACAGGTCCGAGCGCGCCTCGCCGGGCGCCTTCACCAGCTGATGCCAGAACTGGGTGCGCCGCTCGGCGTTGCCATAGGCGCCCTCCTTCTCCACCCACATCGCCGCCGGCAGGATCAGGTCCGCCGCCTGTGCGGTGACGGTGGGGTATGCGTCCGACACGACGATGAAGTTGTCCGGATTGCGGTAACCCGGCCAGGTCTCCTCGCGCAGGTTCGCGGCCGCCTGCATGTTGTTGTTCACCATCACCCAGTACGCATTGAGCTTGCCATCCTTCAGCGCGCGGTTCTGTTCGACCGCGTGGTAGCCGACCTTCGGATTGACGGTGCCGTGCGGGATCTTCCAGATCTCCTCGGCATGCTTCCGGTGCTCAGGGTTCGTCACCACCATGTCGGCCGGCAGGCGATGGCTGAAGGTACCCACTTCACGCGCCGTGCCGCAGGCGGACGGCTGCCCGGTCAGCGAGAAGGGGCTGTTGCCCGGGGTGGCGATCTTTCCGGTCAGCAGGTGGATGTTGTAGACCATGTTGTTGGCCCAGACGCCGCGCGTGTGCTGGTTGAAGCCCATGGTCCAGAACGACATCACCTTGGTCTTCGGGTCCGCGTACAGCTCGGCCAGCTGTTCCAGCCAGCCACGCTCCGCGCCGGTCATCTCGACGGCCTTCTCCAGCGTGTACGGCGCCACGAAGGCGGCGAACTCCTCGAAACTGATCGGCTGCCCGCCGTTCGGGTCCTTGGCATTCTTCGCCTTGACCTCCAGCGGGTGTTCCGGGCGCAGGCCGTAGCCGATGTCGTCGTTGCCGCGCTTGAACGTGGTGTGCCTGTCGACGAAGGCCTGGTTGACCTTGCCGGTGCGGATGATGTGGTTGGCGATGTAGTTGAGGATGACCAGGTCGGTCTGCGGCTTGAAGATGATCGGGATGTCGGCCAGCTCGAAGCTGCGGTGCTCGAAGGTGGACATCACCACCACCTTCACGTGCGGGTGCGACAGCCGCCGGTCGGTCACCCGGGTCCACAGGATCGGATGCATCTCGGCCATGTTGGAACCCCACAGCACGAACGCATCGGCGGCCTCGATGTCGTCGTAGCAGCCCATCGGCTCGTCCATGCCGAAGGTGCGCATGAACCCCGCCACCGCCGACGCCATGCAATGGCGCGCGTTCGGGTCGATGTGGTTGCTGCGGAAGCCGGCCTTCATCAGCTTGTTGGCGGCGTAGCCCTCGAAGATCGTCCACTGGCCCGAGCCGAACATGCCGATCGCGTCGCTGCCCTTCGCCTTGAGCACGCGCTTGAACTGCGCGGCCATCACGTCGAAGGCCTCGTCCCAGCTCACCGCGGTGAAGTCACCATCCTTGGCGTACACGCCGTTCCTCTTGCGCAGCAGCGGCTGGGTCAGGCGGTCGGCGCCGTACAGGATCTTGGACAGGAAGTAGCCCTTCACGCAGTTGATACCGCGATTGACTTCCGCATGCACGTCGCCATGGGTGGCGACCACGCGCCCTTCCTTCACGGCGACATTCACCCCGCAGCCCGTGCCGCAGTACCGGCAGGGCGCCTTGTCCCACTTCAGTGTCGTCCGGTCGCCTTCGGTGACCACATTGCTGCCGCTCCCGGCAAGCGGCAGCCCGGCCGCCGCCGCGGCCGTGGCCAGCGCGCTGTGGCGGATGAACTCGCGGCGTGTGCTCATGGCGTGGCTCCGGTCGGGGACAGGATGGAGAGGCTGGGAAGGGGCTCATCGAGCGCACGCGCAGGCTCGGCATGGTGGTAGACCAGCAGCACGTTCAACACCCCCGGCACCGACTGCAGCTGGTCCACGCGCTCCATCACCGCATGGCGGTCTGCGGATTCGCAGATCACCACGCTGCGCGTATCGCCGGCCAGTGCGAGTTCGAGATCGTCGTGTGTGTCGATCATCGCGGCGAGTGCAGTGGATGCGCTTTCGCGGTGCGGGACCACGAAGCTGGCGATGTGGACTTCGGCTTCAGTGCCTGGCGGGCTCATGCGATGGCCTCCGTGGCCGATGCGTGCTGCAGGGTGATGGCATCCACGGGACACGTGCCGACGCAGGCGCCGCAGCCCGTGCATCGCTCCGCGTCGACGAGGGCCGCACCCCGTGCTGCGGGCGGCACGTGGATGGCGGAGGCGGGACACACGTCGCGACAACTGGCGCAGACCACGCCGTGCGCGGACAGACAGCGATCCGCAACCTGGGCAACGATGGTCCACGGGGGATCGAGGGAAGGAGCGAACGCGTCGCTGTCGCAGGCGGCGACGCATTCGCCGCAGAACGTGCATTCGCCCGCCGTCGCGTCGAAACGCGGCAAGCCGTCCGCGCCGCGCACCAGCACCTGCTGCGGGCACTGGCGCACGCAGGCATCGCACTGTGTGCAGGCGTGCGTGAATTCAGCCTCGGGCCTGGCCCAGGGCGGACGGAAGACGACCGATGCCGATACTGTCGCCGCGCGACCGAACAGCAGGTCACGACGCGACATCGAGCGGACATCGTCCATCGCTCAGGGTCCCGTCGGCGGACCGGCGAACAGCAGCTGCCACATCCACACGAGGAAGCCGTACCCCGCCACGATCAGTACGGCCATCAACGGGAAGATGACCACCGTCAGCAACAGGAACGCGGTGCGCTCCTGCTGCTTGCTCGCAACGGCTGATCCTTCGCTCTGCTCCATGTTGCCTACCTTGCAGGTGGGTACTGGTGCGACGATGCTGCGGCCGCAGGCTATCACATTCATGCAGCGGGCCCGCCCCGGTCATCGGATGGTGAAGCTCAGGAAGTCGGATGCTGCAGCGCGGCCCAGTCTTCCGGTGTGTTGCAGTTGCGCAGCACCTGCTTCCATGGCGATGACGGCAGATGGACGGTGTGCAATCGCTGCTGCAGCGCTCGCAGCGAGCACGCACGTCCCGTGAGGCCGCCGATCTGCTCCAGCGTGGCGCGCACGTCGGCATCCAGGCGCAGCGCCATCGGCAAGGCATGGCCTTCCACGCACGTGCATGCAGCATCGGTCGCGAGTAATGCGTGCAACAGTTCGATGGACAGCAACGGCATGTCCACCGGAACCACGATCCACGCGCCATCCCGCAGGCGTGGGGCGAGTTGTGCAAGCGCACCCATCGGACCGGTATCGGGTTGCGCGTCCGGCACGCTGTCGAAGCCGGGACGATCGCCGCTGACGATCACCTCGCATGCACCCGCCGCCCGCAGCAACGCAGGCATGTGCGTCAGCAACGTGCCGTCGCCCCAGGGCAGCAGTGCCTTGTCCGTGCCCATCCGCGACGATCGCCCACCCGCAAGGAGAACCGCGCGCCACGCGGGCAACGGCCGATTCACGCCGGGGCCCACGGCGGGGGCCGCAGATGGCTGTAGCCATGCACCTGCACGAGCGTGCCAGCGTCGACGTGCTCCGCTTCGGCAGGCAGGGTGATCCATGCGGAAGATCGCGAGAAAGGCAGCAGGCGGAACGAGGCCTGCTCAGCGCCGGCATGCACGCGCATGCACCCTTCCCCATCGCAGCGCAGCGTGGCATGGAAAGCGGCATGCAGCCCGGCACGCTTGCTGCATGCGGCGGCGAGCGGCAACCGGCATTCCTGTTCCACGGACATGCCCAGCCATGCGCGCAGCAGCGGCTCGACCAGGAAGCGGAAACCCACCGCCGTCGACAGCGGATTGCCCGGCAGGCCGACGAACAGCGGCCCCTCGCGCAACCGCGCACACAACACGGGCTTGCCGGGGCGCAACGCCACGCCGTGGAAAATCCGCTCCGCGCCGCGCGCATCCAGTGCGGACGGAATGAAGTCGTAATGGCCCCTGGATACCGCGCCGGTGCTCAGCACCAGATCGACGCCGTCCGCGAGCGCCGTATCGAGCGCAGTCTGGAAATCCTCCACCTCGTCGCCGACGCGCACGACGCGGACGGCTTCCGCACCCGCGGTCGCCAGGGCGGCGGCGAGATACGGCGAGGTCGCGTCATGGATGCCGCCCGGCGGCAACGGCTGGCCCGGCGCCACCAGTTCGCGGCCCGTCGCCAGCACCGCAACGCGCGGACGGCGCGCCACGTCGACCTGATCGATACCAAGCCCGGCGAGCAGCAACATCTGCGCGTCGCCGACAAGCGTGCCCTGTTCCAGCACCACGCATCCCGCCGGCACGTCTTCGCCCCGGCGCCGGATGTTCGCGCCCGGCTCGGCCTGCGCCAGCAGCCGGATGCGCGGTGCCCCTGCGTCCCGCACGGCGAGTGCCTCGATGCGCTCCACCGGCACCACGATGTCCGCGCGCGCAGGAAGCGGCGCACCGGTCATGATCTCCCACGCGTATGCCGCATCGTCCCGCGGCATGTCGCCCGCGCCGATGCGGGCCGCGATCTCCCACTCGCTGCCGATGGCCTGTGGCTGTCCGCCCGATGCAAGCGCGACGCCGTCCATCGCCGCATTGTCGAACGGCGGCAATGCGCTGCCGCTCACCACGTCACGGCCCAGCACGCGACCACTCGCTGCGGCGAGCGCGACCTGCTGCACGGCGGGCAGGCGCGCGCCCTCCAGCATCCGCGCCAACGCCTCGTGGTATCCGATCACTGCGCCTCCCTGTGCCCAAGGCCTGACGGCCGGCTCCAGCCTAGTGCCGCGCTGAAGTATTGCCAACCTGAGCGCACGAGTCCTCAGCCCTCAGACCCTGAAGCCTGCGACGGAAAGCCGCAACCGATTGACCCATATCAAGGACAGCCCCGTGGCGCTTGCCTAGGCTGCACCCATGGCCAGCCTGTCCTCCCTGTTCGATCCCGAGCTGCTGCGGCGTTACGACACGCCGGGGCCGCGCTACACCTCGTACCCTACCGCGCCGCAGTTCTCGCCTGGCTTCCAGGAAGCCGACCTGCGCGAGATGGCGGCGATCACCAACGGCGACCCGATCCCGCGCCCGCTGTCGCTCTACCTGCATATCCCGTTCTGCACCAGTCCGTGCTTCTACTGCGGATGCAACCGCATCATCACCCGCGACACCGCGCGCGGCGCCGCCTACCTCACCCGGCTGTACCGTGAAGTGGCGATGACGTCGGCGCTGTTCGACCGCGACCGCGACGTGGAGCAGGTGCACTTCGGCGGCGGCACCCCGAATTTCCTGTCGCCCGCGCAGATCGCCGAAGTGATGGACGTGCTGCGCCGGCAGTTCTCGTTCGCGCCCGCTCCCAGGCTGGACTGCTCGATCGAGCTCGACCCGCGCTTCATCACGCCGGACGAGGTGGGCGAACTCGCCGCCGCAGGCTTCAACCGCGCCAGCCTGGGCGTGCAGGATTTCGATCCGGACGTGCAGCGCGCCGTCAACCGCATCCAGAGTGTCGAGCAGACCCTGGCGATCATCGAGGCCTGCCGCACGCACGGCCTGCAGTCCGTGAACGTGGACCTGATCTACGGCCTGCCGAAGCAGAGCCTGGAAGGCTTCTCGCGCACGCTCGACATCACCCTCGAGGCACGGCCCGACCGCCTGGCGATCTACAGCTACGCGCACCTGCCGTCGATGTTCCGCCCGCAGCAGCGCATCAATGCCGAGGACCTGCCTTCGCCGGAGGTGAAGCTGGGCCTGCTGCAATGCGCGATCGACAAACTGGGCGACGCCGGTTACGTCTACATCGGCATGGACCACTTCGCCCTGCCCGGCGACAGCCTGGCGCTGGCCCAGCAACGCGGTGACCTGCACCGCAACTTCATGGGCTATACCACGCACGCCGAAAGCGACCTGCTGGGGCTTGGCGTCAGCGCGATCAGCCATATCGGCCCGAGCTTCAGCCAGAACCCGCGCGACCTGGGCAGCTGGGAGCAGGCCATCGACCAGGGCCATCTGCCGGTGTGGCGCGGCATGCGGCTGGAAGAAGACGACGTGATCCGCGCCGACGTGATCCAGCGGTTGATGTGCGACGGCGCACTGGACTACCGCGACCTCGGCCGGCGCCACGTGATCGACTTCACGGCCTATTTCGCCGATGCCCTGGCGCGCCTGCGCCCGCTCGCAGACGACGGCCTGGTGGAGCTGGCGGCCGATGGACTGCGCGCGACCTCGCACGGGCGGTTGCTGTTGCGTATCATCGCGATGTGCTTCGACCGCTACCTGCCCACCGCCGCAGCCTCGACGCCTCGCTTCTCGCGCACGGTGTGACCTCGACGGGAGTATCCGCATGACCTCGCCGCTGGTCTTCCCGCGCACCGACGCGAGCGTGGTTGCCGACGATGGCGATGCCCTGCACTTCTGCTCCACCTGTGCTTTCTCGCAGGCCTGCCTGTCCGAAGGCATGGACAAGCGCGCGCTCATGGACCTGCACGTGCTGGTCGAACACGTCGGCCCGCTGCGCGCAGGCGAGCACGTGTTCCGCGAAGGCGATCCGTTCGGCGCCATCGCCGCGGTGCGCGCGGGCACGGTGAAGACCTACCAGATCGACCGCAACGGGCACGAACAGGTGCTCGGCTTCCACCTGCCCGGCGAGGTGATCGGCCTCAACGCCATCCACGGCGACCGATACCCGTGCAACGCCATCGCGCTGGACACGGTGATGCTGTGCCGGTTCTCGTTCCCCAAGATCGCGCTGCTGGCCGCACGCCTGCCCAACCTGCAGGCGCACCTGTTCAAGCTGATGAGTCGCGACATCGGCGTGGCCTCGCTGTTCGCACGCGATAACTCGGCCGACGAACGCATGGCCGCGTTCCTGATCGGCCTCTCGCGCCGGCTGGCCGCACGCGGCTTCTCGCCGCGCCGCTTCCAGCTGACGATGGCGCGCACCGACATCGCCAACTACCTGCGCCAGGCCCCGGAAACCGTCAGCCGCGTGCTGCGCCGTTTCGAGAAGGACGGCCTGCTGCACATCAAGCAGCGCGATGTCGAGATCCTCGACCTGTCCCGCCTGGAAGCCCTCGCGCTGAGCGTGCTGCGGGATTGAGGCAGGGGTGATGGCTCTTGTAGGAGCGCCCTCGGGCGCGATGCTCCTGGCTTGTTGATGGGCCACAGAATGAGCATCGTGCCCGAGGGCGCTCCTACAGACGGGCCGGCAAGTTCTGGAGCCGGGGCATCGCGCCCGAGGGCGCTCCTACAGAAGCGCACCTCCCCGATTCCACCCCCGCTTGACCTGCGTCATGGAGCCCCCGGGCTGGCGCGCCGATGATGCGGCCGTTCCTTCAGGAGAGCCGCATCATGAATTCGACACGCAAGTTGTGGGTGGGGTTGGCGGCCCTGCTCATTGCGTCGTTCGCCGTCCTGCTCTGGGTCGGCAGCGAAGTGCATCGCCAGGCGCCACCGTTGCCCGAGCAGGTCGTGGCGGCGGACGGCCGGGTGATCTTCACCCGCAAGGACATCGAGACCGGCCGCCAGGTGTGGCAATCGATCGGTGGCCAGCAACTCGGTTCCATCTGGGGCCACGGCGGTTACGTGGCGCCCGACTGGGGCGCGGACTGGTTGCACCGCGAGGCCGAGGCCATCCTGGATGGATGGGCGAAGCGCGACACCGGCGCGGACAGCTACAAGCAGCTGGATGCCGCCACGCAGGCGGCGTATGCCGCGCGCGTGCAGGCGCTGATGCGGCCGAACACCCATGACGCCGCAACGGGCACGATCACGCTGTCGAACGACCGCGCCGACGCCATCGCCACGGTCGGCCTGCACTACCAGAGCCTGTTCTCCGCCGACCCGGCCACCGGCGACCTGCGCGAGGCCTATGCCATGCGCAACGACACCGTCCCTGACGCCGAACACCGCCGCCAGCTGACCGCGTTCTACTGGTGGGCCGCGTGGTCGTCGGTCACCGAGCGCCCCGGCGCGACGATCAGCTACACGGCCAACTGGCCGGCGGACGATCTGGTCGGCAACACACCGCCGCCGAGCGCGTTCCTGTGGACGGTCTTCAGCGTGCTGTTCCTGATCGCCGGCGTCGCCTTGCTGGGCTGGCACTACGCGGTCAACCACGGCGACGAGATGGCCCCGGTGCTGCCGAAGAGCGATCCGCTGGCGAAGATCAGGATCACGCCGTCGATGCGCGCCACCGCGAAGTATTTCTGGGTGGTCATCGCGCTGTTCGTGGTGCAGATCCTGCTCGGCGCGATCACCGCGCACTACCAGGTGGAAGGCCAGGAGGCCTACGGCTTCGCGCTGGCCGACATCCTGCCCTACTCGCTCACGCGCACCTGGCATACCCAACTCGCGGTGCTGTGGATCGCCACCGCATGGCTGGGCATGGGCCTGTACATCGGCCCGGCGATCTCCGGGCATGAGCCGAAGTTCCAGCGCCTGGGCGTCAATTTCCTCTGGACCTGCCTGATCATCATCGTGGTCGGTGCGTTCACCGGCCAGTGGTTCGCGGTGATGCAGAAGCTCGGCCTGGAGCACAACTTCTGGTTCGGCCACCAGGGCTGGGAATACGTCGACCTCGGCCGCTTCTGGCAGTGGTTCCTCTTCATAGGCCTGACCCTGTGGCTGGTGCTGGTGGGCCGCGCGCTGTGGCCGGCCATCCGCAACGGAGGCGAGTCGCGCAGCATCGTCAGCCTGCTGTTCCTGTCCACCGTGGCGATCGGCCTGTTCTACGCAGCAGGCCTGATGTGGGGCGAGCACACGCACCTGTCGATGGTCGAGTATTGGCGCTGGTGGGTGGTACACCTGTGGGTGGAAGGCTTCTTCGAGGTGTTCGCGGTGGCGGTGATCGCCTTCCTGTTCACCCGCCTGGGCCTGCTGCAGACCAGGACCGCGACCATCGCGGTGCTGTTCGCCACCATCGTGTTCATGGCCGGCGGTGTGCTGGGCACGCTGCACCACCTGTACTTCACCGGCACGCCGACGGCGGTGATCGCGCTGGGCGCGAGCTTCTCGGCACTGGAAGTGGTGCCGCTGGCCTACGTGGGCTTCGAGGCGTACCACAGTTGGAAGATGGGCAAGGCCACGCCATGGATGCAGCGTTACCGCTGGCCGATCCAGTTCTTCATCGCGGTGTCGTTCTGGAACCTGGTGGGCGCGGGCCTGTTCGGCTTCCTCATCAATCCGCCGCTGCCGCTGTACTACATGCAGGGCCTGAACCTGACGCCCAACCATGGCCACACGGCACTGTTCGGCGTGTACGGCATGCTCGGCATCGGCCTGATGCTGTTCTGCCTGCGCGGTCTGAAGCCGGACGTGGTGTGGAACGAGAAGCTGCTGAAGACCGCGTTCTGGTCGCTCAACATCGGCCTGGCCGGCATGTCACTGCTGACCCTGCTGCCGCTGGGCATCCTGCAGCTCAATGCGGCGCTGGAGCATGGTTACTGGTTCGCGCGCTCGGCGGAGTTCATGCAGCAGCCGATCGTCGACATGCTGGTGTGGATGCGCGTCCCGGCCGACACACTCTTCAGCGTGGGCGCGCTGGCGCTGGCGTGGTTCGTCGCCAGCCTGTGGCTGGCCCCGCGCCGCGAGCCGCTGCCGGTCGCACAACCGACCGAAGCCTGACCCTGGAACCGGCCTCTCCGGGTGGGGAGGCCGGGCCACCTGCCGCAGGTTGCAGCGAGAGAGCCGCGCAAGCGGCTCTCTTTTTGTTTCGGACATGCATCGACGATGCTGTGGCCGCACCATCCTTCAGCCTGGCTGATCGTAGGGAGTTCAGGCATAAAGCGGCTTATCCTGAGCTGTCGCTTGGGTTCGCTTGATCAAACCTGACCCTTCGTTCGCGCCGGAGTCGTTATGAAACTGAGCAGCATTCTGATGATCATGGCCATGACAATCGGCGGCTTCTACGCCTACGACCGCTACAAGACGAATGCGTCGCCACAGGCGCCCGATTTCGCAACCGTGCCTCGTGCGTCGCCGGTTGCATCGCAGCTTGATCGTCCTTGGGGTCAGCAGCCTGGTGATTTGCCACATGTGGCAAGCACGTCCGCATACACCTGCGACGGTCGGCAGCATTGCTCGCAGATGCGCTCGTGCGCTGAAGCCACCTACTTCATCCAGCACTGTCCGAACACCAAGATGGACGGCGACCGGGATGGCATTCCTTGTGAGGACCAGTGGTGCCACTAAACGACATAGCGTTGGCAGGGCGGCACTCGGGCAGCCGGATCACCCAGTCCATAGGTTGGGCTGAGCAAAGCGAAGCCCAACACGCACGCTGACTCCGCCTTGGAGAAGAAAGCCTCGTGACGCATAAAATTCGCACATCGGGGTTCGCAAGCTGACCGCACCCCATGGACTTCCCCATCAATGATAAAGGGACAACATGAAGCATCTCGCAGCTCTCTTGTTGGCAGCTGCCTCATCCGATCGAGGCCCAGAGGCAGCTCCTCCGCAGGACGTCGTCAAAGAATTCTACACACGGGAGATCCACGGACCTTTCGCTTACGATGGGCGCATGCTCGGCAATGTCCGGCACCTGCTGTCGAATGAGCTGGATGCACTACTGACCGCCACGGACCGTTATCAGGAAGCGTGCACGAGGCTGGTGCCGGTCGATGTGAAGCCTTGGATCATCGATGGCGACCCTTGGTACTACTACTCATCGGATGGCGCAAGATCGATTGATGGCACCACGCTGGTCTCGCGAGGAAGGTCCGCAGCCCTCGTCGCCGCGCAACTGGCCTATGACCCCGACATGCGCTGGACGGATACCCTCACCCTGGTGAAGGTCGGCGATACATGGCGCATCGCAGACATCCGATTCGAGCAGGGCAGAAGCCTGATCAAGTCGCTGCATTCCTATGTCAGGCACCGATGCGCCAGTGAATGAGTCTGCGCCTTCAGTCCATAGGCAGGGCCGAGCAAGGCGAAGCCCAACACGCACGCCAACTCGGCGACGGAGCAAGATGCCTCATGACAGATGAAGATCGTGCCGCTGGGGTTCACAAGCTCACCCCCAACCTATGAATATCAACGAGCCCATGAAACACATGAACAACGTCATTCCAATTAGCCACAACAACCTCATCACCGGGACCTGGAAGCATTGCGACGGGTTCTGCGACATCGAGTTCACGTTCTCCGTCCACGAGGGCAACGTTGCCGTTTCCGTGATCGACACTTCGGATGGCGAGACGCCCGAGATCTATGACGTCTGCTGGAACGAGCGTGAGCTTGTCCTTCGTTTCGCCGCGCACTGGAGCCATGGTCGCTTCGTGAAGTACCGCATCGCGGTTGGCCCGAATGCCGACAGGCTGCAGGCCACCATCACTTCAACGCGGCAGGAGTTGTGGGAACGACAGAATCCGGGAGCACAATGACCGATGGGATTCTTCGACGCATTGATCCGACTTGCCTTCCCGAACGAGGCGCGTGACCTGATCTCGGACCCTCCTGAAAGTGCGTCAGACAACCGTGTTGGCATCCACCTCATCCCTTGCTTCGGTGATGAGGCGAAGGTATTCACCCATGAGCTGACGGACGAGGCTGTCCTCCACGCCATACGCAGCCTCGACTGGGAAGACGGCTTCCATCAGGTCATCGTGATCAGGACGCCCGGCGTCTCGATGGAGACCAGTGGCAGTCTGGATCCCGAGCATGGCTTGGCTGGGGTCTACCGGGACAGCACGACCGACACCATGGCGGTCACCCGAGAAGCTCCAGCATCGATCGCGGACATGGAAGCGATTCAGCTGGCCTTCCTCAAGGGTGGCAATGCGTGGCGGCACGTGTGTGCATTCGACACGCTGCCTCGCCACTGAGAGATTCTCCACAGCGACGCAAACGCATCGTGGAATACCCACTCAATGCGAACACCCCCCACAACACTGCCCCGCCTTATGCCCGCGCGATTCATCGTCGCCGGCTTCTGCATGTTCGCCGGCCTCCTTGAGGATGGCGATCACGCGTTCGGTGGGGAGCGTGGTCATCACGACCAGGCGGCCGGTGCCGGATTCCATCGTCACTTCGGCTTCCGGGTCCCAGGCGCGAAGCGCCTCGGTCATGGCCTGCTGGCGTTGCTCGGAGGATGCGGGGGCGTGGTCGGACATCGGGCTTGCTGTCGTCGTGAGTGCGCGCTTGCGCGGATGACGGAACTGTAGGGGCTTGCCAGTCGCGCAGCCTTGACCCGAATCAAGACGACGACAGCCACCGAATCGCGGCCCGCCTGACCCATGTCAAGGCGAGCGCATGCAGGCGCGGGCAAGCTGCCCGCATGAAGATCGACATCGTGCCACCACCCCGCCCGCGTGCCGCACCGCCGATGCCCGGCCTGTCGCCTGCGTGGCTGGCACACGCGCCGCACCGGATGATGTTCTTCGTCGGCGCCGGCAACGTGCTGCTGGCGATGTTGTGGTGGGCGCTGTGGCTGGTGGCCACGCGCTGGGGCCTGTGGACGATGCCCGAAACGCCGATCTACGCCGGCTGGCTGCATGCATTCCTGATGCAGTACCTGGTGCTGCCCAGTTTCATCTTCGGCTTCCTGCTGACGGTGTTCCCGCGCTGGATGGGCATGGCCGACCTGAAGCGCTGGCACTACGTGCCGGTGGGCTTGGGCTTGATGGGCGGGCAGCTGGCCATCCTGCTCGGCGTCGCAGGCTGGCAGGCGGGGCTGACCGTGGGCCTGTGGATGGCGCTGGCCGGCTGGACCGCCGCGCTGCTGACACTCGGCCGGTTGCTTGCCGACGACACCGCGAAGACCTGGCATGCGCGCTCGTGCTTCGCCGGGCTGCTGGTGGGCTGGCTGGGACTGGTGATGTTCATCGCCTTCGCCTTGGGCGCGTCACCGACGTGGGCCTTCGCCAGCATCAAGCTCGGCGGCTTCGGCCTGCTGCTGCCGGTGTACGTGACGGTGGCGCACCGCATGTTCCCGTTCTTCGCCGGCAACGTGGTGCCGGGCTACGTGCCGTGGCGCTCGCTGCCGTGGCTGGGCGTGGTGTGGGCGTTGCTGATGCTGCATCTCGCCCTGGAGCTGATGCATGCCTATGCGTGGCTGTGGCTGGCCGACGTGCCGCTGCTCGTGCTCACCGCATGGGCGGTGCATCGATGGTGGCCGCGCGGCAGGATACCGGGTCTGTTGGCCGTGCTGTTCATCGGCACCGCGTGGTTGCCGGTGACGTTCCTGCTGTACGTGGTGCAGAGCGTGACCTTCCTCGCCACCGATGAGTTCGTGCTCGGGCGCGCACCGATGCATGCGATGTTCATCGGGTTCTTCGGCAGCCTGCTGGTGGCGATGGTGACGCGGGTGACGCAAGGCCACTCGGGGCAGCCGCTGGTGATGCCGAACGTGGCGTGGTTCGCCTTCGTCGCGATCCAGGCGGTCGCAGTGATGCGCGTCATCGCCGACCTCGCACCGGACACGATGGCGTGGCAGGCGGCCGCTGCGGTGAGCTGGCTGCTGGCGCTGGCGCCGTGGGTGGGGCGGATCGGCGGCATCTACCTGCGTCCGCGCGCGGATGGGCGGCCGGGATGAGCGCCATGATGATGTTCTATCCCGACATCAAGCTGGTCCACATGGGCGCCGCGATGACCAGCGGCACGCTGTTCGCGCTGCGTGCGCTCGCCCTGCTGGCCGGCATGCACTGGCCGCGCGCGGCGGCGGTGCGCTACCTGAGCTATAGCATCGACACGGTGCTGCTGACCGGCGCGATGATGCTGCTGACGATCCTCCCGGCCAGCCTGTTCGCCAATGGCTGGCTGGTGGCGAAGATCGCCTTTCTTGTCGCGTATGTCGGGCTGGGCATCGCGGCCTTCCGTCCCACACGCGCGGCTGGTGCGCGTGCGCTGCTGGTGGGCGCGGCCGTGTTGTGCTTCCTGCAGGTCTACGGCATTGCGCGCGCGCATGACCCGTTGGGCTGGCTGCTCTGGCTGGGGAATTGAACGTCATGGACACTTCACTGGACACCTCGTTGCTGCCGGACGCCTTCGCCACCTGTGCGTGCTGCGTGCGCGAATCGCTGGATGCGGCGGGGGTACTGCTCGATTGCGCATCCACCCGGGACGAAACGGAGGACGACGCATGGCACATGCCGTGACCCTGCTGCGACTGGATCTGCGCGACCTGGCCGCACCCGAACCGATGCAGCGCATCCTCGACTGCCTGCGCACGCTGCGGCGCGGCGAGCGGCTGGTCGCGCTGACACCGCACCCGCCCGTGCCGCTGCTGCCAATCCTCGATGACGAAGGCTTCGCCTACCACGTCTACGCGGGCACCACGGGCAGCGCCTGCATCGCGATCTGCCACGCAGAGGACAGGCACGCACTGGAACCGCCGCGCGCGGCATGAGCGGGCTGGCATTCGCGCAGGCGCCTCCGCCCCTGGTGCCGGTGCGTTTCCTGCAGTCCGCGCTGGCCTGGGGCCTTGTCGCCGGCCTGTGGCTGGCGTGGCAGGGCGAGGTGGCGTTGCTCTCGCGCTGGACGCCGGCCACCCTCGTGCTGGTGCACATGTTCGCGCTGGGCCTGCTCGGCAACGCCATGCTGGGCAGCCTGGTGCAGTTCCTGCCGGTGGCGGCGGGCAGTCCGCTTCCCTGCCCTCGCCTGGTGCCGTGGCTGCACGCGACGTTCAACCTCGGCCTCGTCCTGCTGTTGGTCACCCTGGCATCGCAGGCGCGTGCGTGCGCCGTGCCTGCCGGCGTGCTGCTATGCGGATCGCTTGCGGTGTTCACGGTGCTGGCGCTGGTTGCCGTCCTGCGTGGCAACGGGCAGCGCGTCGTCCGCGATGGCATCGGGCTGGCGCTGATCGCGCTGGCGATGACGACAGCGCTGGGATTGCTGCTGCTTGCTGCACGCACCGGCTGGCGTGTGCCCGCGCCGCCTGGTCTGGTGGACCTGCATGCGGTGTTCGGCACGCTGGGCTGGGTCCTGGGCCTGCTGGCCGCCGTGGGCAGCATCACACTGCCGATGCTGCAGGGCACGCATGCGGTGTCGTCCGTGGCGTCACGCGTGTGGCAAGCGAGCCTGGTGGCAACGCTCGGCATCGTGGCCGCCGCACAGGTGAACCTGCTGCCCGACGCGGCGTGGCGCGTGGCGGCATGGCCCTTCGCCGTCTTCGGCATCGCCGTGTTCGTATTGCAGGCACGCGCGCCGCATCGACGCAATCCCACGTTGCGCCGGTTCTGGCAAGCGGGCTGTGCATCCCTGCTTGCCGCGAGCGTCACGGCCTCGTGGTCCGGCACGCCGTTGTTGCTGGTCGGCACGCTGGTCCTCGGCGTCGGCCTGCCCCTGCTGGTCGTGGGCATGGCAATGGAGATCACCGGCTTCCTGACCTGGATCGCACTGCGCCAGCGTGTCCCGCGGGGCATGCGCGTACCGGGCGTGGGCAGCCTGTTCGCGGAAGTGGACAAGCGGCGCGCGTTCGCCGTGCATGTCATCGCGGACTTGCTGCTGGTGGTGGCCGCGCCCGCACCGGTCGTGGCCCGTACCGCCGGCTTCGCGATCGCGATCGCCTATGCGGCGACCCTGCACGGGCAGTGGCGCTGCTGGCGGCAGGCGGCGACGTGGCGGCGCGACGATGGCTGATGCTTCGGCGCCGCCCGCGCGCGGGAAGTTCTGAACAACGGACCCCGTTCGTGGTGAGTCTGTCGAACCACGCCCTTCAGGCAAACGCAGGGCGATGGTGACCTGACGATCCTTCGCAAAGCGCGTGGTCCAACAGGCTCACCACGAACGGCATTGAGGGGCCACAACAGCCCGCTCAAAGATGCCCGCCGATTCCCTCGCGTCAGTAGCGCAGGTTGAGCTTCACCCAGGTCGTGCGGCCGGGTTCGTTGATGCGTACCGGATCGGCCGGATAGCCGAAGGCGCTGTTTCCGCCGAGGTTGAGGTGTTCGCTGTAGGCGCGGTCGAACAGGTTGTCGATGCCGGCGGTCAGCTGCGCGCGTTCGCTGAAGCGGTAGCCGCCATTGAGCGAGAACGCTGCGAAGCCCGCGCTCGGCCCGAGGTCGCGTCCGACCACGTTGCCCTGCGTGGTGCTGACGCGGTCCTGTGCCGCCACCACGCGCCACAGTGCGCCCCATGTCCACGGCCCGTGTTCGCGGCTGGCGGCCAGGCGCGCTTCCAGCGGCGGCATCTGCGGCAGTGCGGTGCCGGTGTCGCGCACCTCGCCCCATGCATAGGACGCCGAACCGGAAAGCGTCCACCCCGGCGCCGGGCGCCAGTCGATGCCGGCTTCGCCGCCGCGGATGTTCGCGTCCACGTTGTGGGCCCGGGTGGTGCTGCCCATCATCCCGGCGGCGTAGTCGAACAGGATGAAGTCCTGCACGCGCCCGGCATACAGCGATACCCACGCATCCACCTTCGCGCCCTTGTACTGCGCGCCGATGTCGAGCTGCGTGGTGCGCTCCGATTGCACGCCGGCGAAGGCATTGGCGGAACCCACCGGGCCGCGCGTGGGCGAGAACAGTTCCCAGTAGTCCGGCATGCGCTGCGTGTGGCCGAGGCCGGCATACGCGCCCCAGCGGCCGCCCATGTCGTACTCGTAGCGGGCGAACGCGCTGGGCAGCGATTCCCTGCGTGTCATCCCGGCGGTGGGGTTCGGCGCCGGCATCATGCCGGCGGTGGTGGCGCGCAGATCCTGCGCCTCCGCGTGATCGATGCGCAGGCCACTCATCAGGTGGTGCTTGTCGGTGATGTGCCAGTGCGATTCGGCGAAGGCGCCGAAGCTCTGGAACTTGGCGTCCACCGACCACGGCATGGCGAGATAGGCGCCGCGTCCCATCGCGCTGCGCTTGCTGTGGCGGCTGGCGCGCAGGTCCAGGCCGGCGGTCACTTCCCAGCGATCCTTCTGCCAGGTCGTCGCCACGCGGCCGCCGCGCGTACGGTGCGCCACGTTGCTGGCCATCGGCATCGGCATGCTGCCGGTGGGGTCGGGATCGCGCAGCGTGTAGTTGTCCATCACGTGGTCCACGTCGTTCTGGTAGACGTTGGCGACCACGGCGTCCAGCACGCCCCCGATGTGCTTCTTCTCGAAGCGCAGGCCGAGGCTGTCGCGCTCGAACTGCGCGCCGTCCATCCCGCGCCCGGCATAGCGGGCCTCCGCATCGCCGACGCCTGCGCTCAGCTCCAGCACGGCGTCTTCGCCCGGCGTCCAGCCGAGCGCAGCATCGGCATTCCACTTCGTCCATGCGGAAGGCACCCGCTCGCCATTGCCGTCTTCGTAGTCGTCGGCTTCGGAACGGTTGGCCGAGACGCGTGCGTAGCCGCGTGGCGTGCCGGCGCTGATGTCGAGCACCTGGTCGTTGCGGCCGTGGCTGCCGGCCAGCACGCTGCCTGAAGCCTGCACGCCGGGCTCGGCGAAGTACGGGATCTCGCGCTCGAAGCGCACCGTGCCGGCGGAAGCACCGCCGCCCCACAGCACGGTCTGCGGCCCCTTGATGACGACCAGGCGGTCGTAGGTTTCCGGCGCGATGTACGACAGCGCGTTGTCCATGCGCGACGGGCATGCGCCGCTCATCGCGCCATCGTTGGTCATCAGGTTGATGCGCGAGCCGAACATGCCGCGCAGCACCGGATCGCCATTGGTGCCGCCACTGCGCAGCGTGGAGAAGCCGGGGATCGTCTTCAGGTAATCGGCGCCATCGCTGGCGGGCACCGGCTGGCGCGGCAGCTTGGGGTCGGTGATGAAGGTGGTCGCCATCGCGGGCGCGACGCCCACCACGACGATGCCGTCCAGCGTGGTCGTCGGCATCGCATCGGCGTGCGTCGCGGCATGCGAGTCGCCCGCATGCGCCAACGGCATGTTGGCGAGCGCGCCCAGCAGGGCCACGGCAAGCAGGTTACGGGTCATGGCGCATCTCCCTTCGTGTGATGCGCCCATTCTCGCGACGCACCCTGGAGTGCAGATGCGACGCGTTGTCGCAGCCCCCGACGCGCTTGACCTTGGTCAAGCCGATGCGCGAATTCCCGCTTCCGGCCGTCGACGATTGATCCAGATCAACGTCGGCGTCGCAGTGCATTTCCACCATGGATGCACACCCACCACGACCCATCGAAGGAACGCGCCATGAAACGCCTGCACCCCCATGTACTCCCCTGCGCCCTCGCCGGCGCGCTCGCTGCGATGTTCGCCATTCCCGCACTCGCCAGCGACAGGATCGCCCCGGCCGGCGAAACCATCCATGCCGTGCTGACGGCGCCCCCGATGGTGCCCGCGCCGCTCACGCGCAAGACGCCGGCCCATGTCGTCGTCGATCTGGAAATGATCGAGAAGGACATGCGCATGGCCGACGGCGTGACCTACAACTTCTGGACCTTCGGTGGCACAGTGCCGGGCAGCTTCATCCGCGTGCGCAAGGGCGACACGGTGGAGTTCAAGCTGAAGAACCGCCACGACTCGCACATGTCGCACAACATCGACCTGCACGCCGTCAGCGGCCAGGGCGGCGGCGCGGAAGCCACGTTCACCCTGCCGGGCCACGAAACGCAGTTCTCCTTCAAGGCGTTGAACCCGGGCCTGTACATCTACCACTGCGCGATGGCGCCGGTCGGCATGCACATCGCCAACGGCATGTACGGCCTGATCCTGGTCGAGCCGGAAGAAGGCCTGCCGCCGGTCGACAAAGAGTTCTACGTGGTGCAGGGCGACTTCTACACCGAAGGCGCATACGGCGAACCCGGCCTGCAACCCTTCAGTCTGGAGAAGGCGATCGATGAGCACCCGACCTACGTGGTGTTCAACGGTTCGGTCGATGCGCTGCAGGGCGACAACGCACTGACGGCGAAGGCCGGCGAGACGATCCGCATGTTCGTCGGCAACGGCGGCCCCAACCTGGTGTCCAGCTTCCACGTGATCGGCGAAATCTTCGACAAGGTCTACACCGAGGGCGGCAGCAAGTACCAGGAGAACGTGCAGACCACGCTGATCCCCGCCGGCGGTTCGGCCATGGTCGAGTTCAAGGCGGACGTGCCGGGCAACTTCGTGCTGGTCGACCACAGCATCTTCCGCACGTTCCACAAAGGCTCGCTGGGCATCCTGAAGGTCGAGGGCGCCAAGAACCCCGACATCTACACGGGCCAGCAGCACGACATCGAGTACCCGGAAGCCAAGCCGGCCGACAGGAAGTGAGCCATCGATGAAACGAACGCTGCCCTCGACCGCCACGCTCCTCCTGCTCGCCATGGCATCGGCATTGGCCGTCGCCGCCGATGCAGGCAGCGGATACCGGTATGTCGAGGGCGGCGACTTCCGTTCCTCGGTCCGTTTCGAAGAAGCCTCACGCGTGGTGCGGGTGGCCTCGTTCTCGCTGATGGACAAGCCCGTCAGCAACCGTGAATTCGCTGACTTCCTCGTCCATCAGCCCCAATGGCGGCGCGACCACATTCCTTCCGTGTTCGCCAGCCCGGGTTACCTCGGCCAGTGGGCCCGTGCCGATGCGCCGGGCGAGGGTGTCGACCCCGACGCCCCCGTCGTGCACGTGAACTGGTACGCCGCCGATGCCTATTGCCGCGCACA
Source organism: uncultured Pseudoxanthomonas sp. (assembly GCA_946886405.1). Next base: position 13,422 of record CAMPIO010000012.1, on the reverse strand, counting down.
GCAGGCACGCCTGCCGCGCTTCCTCGAGTGGGAGTACGCCGCCGCGGCCGATGCCACGCGCCGCGACGCGCGTGGCGACCGTGCGTGGCGGGTGCGCCAGGTCAACGACGGCACGCCGCACGCGATCGACGCCGCCCCCGGTGCACCGGCGAATGCCTACGGTATCCGCGGCCTGCACGGCGCGCACTGGGAGTGGAGCGAGGACGTCGCCTCGCTGCTCGGCGACGGCGACCGCCGCGGGCAGCAGGACGGCGATGCGCTCCGCTACTGCGGTGCCACCGCCATGAGTTTCAACGATCCCGGCGACTACGGCGTGGTCAAGCGCTTCGTCCTGCTGTCGGCGCTGCAGCCCGGCGCCACGCTGGGCAACCTCGGTTTCCGCTGTGCAAGGAGTACCCCATGAAGATCGCTCCCCTGTTGCTCTCCGCCGTGCTCATCCTCGCAGCGCCTTCGCATGCGCAGTCCTTGCCCGGCGACTCGGTCTACCACCTGCAGGCGACCACGCAGGATGCCGGCGGCAAGGCGGTCGCCTGGTCGTCGCTGCGCGGCCAGGCACGCGTGGTGTCGATGTTCTACACCCACTGCCACCTGATGTGCCCACTGATCATCGAGAACGCCAAGAGCGTGCAGAAACAGCTGACGTCAGCCGAACGCAGACAACTGGGCATGGTCATGCTCAGCCTGGATCCCGCCCGCGACATGCCGGCGGCGATGCGCGACGTCGCACAGCGTCATCGCGTGCCGGACGGTTGGCAGTTCCTGACCCCGGCCGACAACGACGTACGCGCGATCGCCAGCGTGCTCGACGTGCGCTACCGCTTCCGCGAGGACGGCAGCATCAACCACACCAGCGTGCTGGTGCTGCTGGATGCCGACGGCCGGATCCGCGCCCGCAGCGAGGTGAACGGCGCCGCCGCCGATCCTGCCTTCCTGATCCAGATCAAGGCGCTGCTCGCCGGACCGTGATGACATGGCACCCACACACCTCTCTCATCCGATCGTTCCCCCAAGGAGTTCCACCATGAAGCTCTCCCGTACCTTCGTCGCCATCGCCCTGCTCAGCGCCGCAGGAATGGCGCAGGCCGCCGGCAACTGCACCGTCAGCCTCAAGGGCGATGACGCCATGAAGTTCGACCTGAAGGAAGCCACCGTTTCCGCCAGTTGCCCGACCATCACCATCGAGCTGGCCCACAGCGGCAAGCTGCCCGTGACCGCGATGGGCCACAACGTGGTGGTCTCCAAGACCGCCGACCTGGCCGGCGTGGCACGCGATGGCATGAAGGCCGGCGCGGCGGGCGCCTACGTGCCGGCGGGCGACGCACGCGTGATCGCGCACACCTCGCTGGTGGGCGGCGGCCAGAAGACCAAGATCACCTTCCCCGGCAAGAAGCTCACCGCCGGCGGCGACTACAGTTTCTTCTGCAGCTTCCCCGGGCACTCCACCCTGATGAAGGGCAAGCTGGTCGTCACCAAGTAAGCACGATGACCCACGCTGCGCCGCCTGCGGGCGGCGCAGTGCATTCCGGAGTCCTCGCATGGAATACGTGATCCGCCTGGACGATGCGCAGGCCGACCTGGCCACCATCGAACGACACCTGCTCGACCTCGATCCCGCCGTCGTCCTCGATCGCGATGCCGCGACCGGCATGCTGCGCTGCTCGACCAGCGCCATGGCGGTGGAACTGCTGCATGCCTTCGCCGATGCCGGCATTCGCGTGCCTGCCGATGCCATCGAACGGATGCCATCGGTGTGCTGCGGCGGGTGCAGCGGCTGACTGCGCTGTCGAAACCTGCCTCCCCGCTCTGATGCTGATCGTGTGCAGGGCTTGACCGACGCATTAATTCCTATATTCTGGAATTATGGAAACGAATACCGCCCTGAAGTCCTTGGCTGCGCTCAGCCATGAGTCCCGCCTGGCCGCGTTCCGCACGCTGGTGCAGGCGGGCCCCGACGGCCTGTCGGTCGGCGAATTGCGCGATCGCCTCGACCTGCCACCCGCGACGCTGACCGCGCATCTCAACGTCCTGCGTGCCGCTGCCCTCGTGCATGACACGCGCGAGGGACGCGTTATCCGCGTGCGCGCCAACTACCTGCAGATGAACGGGCTGGTCGCGTACCTCACCGAGAACTGCTGCAACGGCGTCACCGCCTGCGCGCCCGCCACATCGTGCATTCCCCGCAAGAAGGCCACGCCATGAACCGCTTCCACGTACACCTCAATGTCACCGACCTGGATGCCAGCATCCGCTTCTACACGCAGCTGTTCGCCAGCGACCCCTCCGTGGTGAAGGCGGACTACGCGAAGTGGATGCTCGACGACCCGCGCGTCAACTTCGCCATCTCCAATACCGGTCGCGCGCCGGGCGTTGACCATCTGGGCCTGCAGGCCGATGACGATGACGGACTGCGCGAGTTCGGCCGTCGCCTCGATGCGGCCGGTGGCAGCGTGGTACCGGAGCAAGCGGCCATCTGCTGCTACGCGACCTCCGACAAGCTGTGGACCGAAGACCCGCAGGGCACGCGCTGGGAAACCTTCCACACGCTGGGCGCAGCCACGACCTACCACGCAGGCGATGCCGCCTGCGCGACGGATGGTGCCAGCTGCACGCCTGATCCGAAGGCGATGAAAGCGGCGGTCGCCGGCACCGGCGGTGCCTGCTGCGCACCGCAGTCCGGCTGCTGCTGACAGTCCACACGAGACGCCACCATGACCGACCCTCTCTATCGCGTGCTTTTCCTCTGCACCGGCAACTCCGCCCGCAGCCAGATGGCGGAAGCCCTGCTCAACGTGTCGGGCAAAGGACGCTTCCATGCGTCCAGCGCAGGCAGTCAGCCGACGGGCCTCGTGCAGCCGCTGGCACGCAAGCTGATCGACGAACTGGGTTACACCACGCCCTTGCGCAGCAAGGCGTGGGACGAGTTCGCCGCACCCGGCGCCCCTCCGCTGGATTTCATCATCACGGTCTGCGACAAGGCCGCAGGCGAAGCCTGCCCGGTATGGCCCGGCCAGCCCGTGCTGGCGCATTGGGGCGTGCCCGATCCTGCCCTGCGACCCGACGACCTGGGAGGCTTCATGGATGCGTGGGTCACCCTGCGTCGTCGCATCGAACTGCTGCTGGCCTTGCCACTGCCCTCGCTCGATGCCCTCGCGCGCGAACAGCGCGTGCGCGCCATCGGCCTCTCCTGAACTGCCAACGATATCGCCATGACCATTCCCCGCGTTCTCTTTGTCTGCATCGAAAACTCCAATCGCAGCCAGATGGCCGAAGCTTTCGCGCACCTGCACGGCGGCACCGGCGTCGACGCCTCCAGTGCCGGCTCGCGACCCTCGGGGCGCATCAACCCAAAGGCCATCCGCTTCATGTCGGAACTGGGCTATGACCTGTCGACGCACGGGTCCAAGTCACTGGACGAGATGGAAGGCGACTTCGATGCCGTCATCACCATGGGCTGCGGCGACGAGTGCCCATGGATTCCTGCGAAAAGGCGCGAGGACTGGGGCCTGCCGGATCCGCGCGACATGGACGACGACGGCTATCGGGCCGTGCGCGATGACATCGGGCGTCGGGTGAAAGCGCTGCTGGAATCGCTCTGATGCAGCGTGCACTGCTGGCTGAAGGACTCGGAACGCTGTTGTTGCTGGCCGTCGTGGTCGGCTCGGGGATCATGGGCGAGTCGCTGGCAGGTGGAAACGTTGCCGTGGCATTGCTCGCGAACGCGGCGGCGACCGCTGGGGCGCTGTACGTGCTGATCACCACGCTGGGACCGGTATCGGGTGCGCACTTCAATCCGGCGGTGACGCTGGCCATGCGCTGGCGCGGCGCGATCGGCACGCGCGCGGCGGTCGCCTACATCGTGGTGCAGACCGTCGGCGCCGTGGCGGGCGTACTGCTCGCGCACGCGATGTTCGATCTCGCGCTGCTCCAACCCGGCACGCGTGCGCGCAGCGGTGGCGCGCAGTGGCTCAGCGAAGGCGTCGCCACGTTCGGCCTGCTGCTGACGATCCTGCTGGGCCTGCGCCATCGTGCGAGCGCGATTCCCGCGCTGGTGGCGAGCTACATTTTTGCGGCGTACTGGTTCACCGCCAGTACCTCGTTCGCCAATCCCGCGGTGACCGTGGCGCGCGCGCTGACGCAGACCTTCGCCGGTATCCGGCCCGATGACATCGCGGGCTTCGTGATGGCGCAGCTCGCCGGTGCGGCGCTGGCCGTGGCCGTCGCGACGCGGCTCGCTTCGTCCGCGCCGCCCGTGCAGGAGGAATCCGCTTGACCACGATCCACTTCGCCACCGGGGACGACCGGCCACACCTGCTTGCGCTGTTGACGCAATCCTCGCTACCGACGGAAGACCTGGCCGATGCCGACGTGACGTTCCTGGTCGATGCGCGCGGCGGCGACACGACGGGAGTGATCGGGTTGCAGTCCTTCGGCACGGACGCGCTGCTGCGTTCGCTCGCGGTGGCACAGGATCATCGGGGCCAGGGGATCGCGCGGCGACTGGTGTCGGAACTGGAAGCCACGGCCCGCCATCGCGGCATCGACACGGTGTACCTGCTTACCCAGACCGCCGAGCGCTTCTTCCTGCTGCAGGGCTTCGAGGCGTTGCCACGCCACGAAGCTCCCGCCTCGCTGCAATCCTCTGCGGAGTTCCGTTCGCTCTGTCCCGCATCGGCGGTGTGCATGCGCAAGCGGCTGACGCCATCGATGCGCTGACCGGCGCGCCGACCCGACTACGCCAGACAGGGCAGCTCCACCCGCACAGACAAGCCGCCCCACTGCGCCGACCGCGCCAGGCGGATGGTGCCGGCATGCGTCGTGACCACTTCCTTCACGATCGCCAGGCCCAGGCCACTGCCTTCGTGGCGACTGCCCAACCGGCGGTAGAAGCGATCGAACACGCGTTCCTGGTCTTCGTCAGGGATACCCGGCCCGCTGTCGTCCACCGACAGGAAGGCGCGACCGTCGGCCTTCCAGGTGCGCACTTCGACGGTGGCACCGACCGGGGCGTAACGCGCGGCGTTCTCCAACAGGTTGCGCACCAGCAGGCCGAGCGCGATCTCGTCGCCGGACACCTGCAGCGGCTGCAGATCCGCCTGCAGCGTCTGGCCTTTGGCGTCGAGCAGGGGGCGAGCCGCTTCGATTTCGACCCCCGCCAGGGCCGACAGGTCCAGCCGCTCAGATGCCAACGTGCGGCCCGTACTCTCGGCGCGACTCAGCGACAGGAGTTGCCCGACCAGCCGCTCGACGCGCTGCACGCTGGCGGCCAGCAGCTGCTGCGACGCCTCGCGCTCGCTTTCGTCGCGGGCGTGGTGCGCGTTGTCGGCATGGACCTTCAGCGCGCTGATGGGGGTGCGCAGTTCGTGCGCGGCGTCGGCCACGAAGTTGCGCTCGCGCGCCAGCGCGACATCCAGGCGCTGCAGCAGGCCATTAATCGCATCGACCAGGCCGCGCGCCTCCTGCGGCACGTCGGCCGGGTCCAGCGGCGCCAGTCGCTCGGGATCGCGCTGTCCGATCTCATGCGACATCCGCCGCAAGGAGCGCGTCGCCAACGCAACACTCCACCAGACGACCAGGGCGATCAGCGGAAGCGAGAGCAGCAGCGGCAGCAGCGTGCCGCCGGCGATGTCGCCTGCGAGTTCCTCGCGGATGTCGGTCAGTTCGGCCGACTGGAACCATCGTCCGTTCGGCGATTGCAGGGTGAACGCGCGCCAGTGCGCGCCGTCCACCACCACGTCCTCATACCCCGCTTTCAACGTCGCCAACGGACGCGCCGGAGCGCTGTCGGAACGCAGCAGCAGCCGACCCTGCGCGTCCCAGACCTGGAAGGCCAGCTTGTTCTCATAGGCGTGGCCGTCGTTGAACGCCAGCGCTTCGCCCACGCCATGCGCCTCGCCATGCCAACCGCGTAACACGATCGGTTCGCCCGGAAACGCATTCAACTCGCTGAGTGGCTCGTCGACCAGGCTCACCAGCACGCGGGTGGACTGCACGAGGCGTGCGTCGAACATCTCGCCCGCTTCCTGCAAGCCGGCGCGATAGCTGAGCAGGCCGGCGGCGGCCATCACCACCGCCAGCGTACCGAGCAACAACCACAGCAGGGTGGCGCGCATCGACCTCATGCAGCATCTCCTCCCGCATCACCGAGCGCGTAGCCCAAGCCGCGCACGGTGCGGATGATGCCGGGCTCCAGTTTGCGGCGGAGCTGGTGGACATGCACGTCGACCGCATTGCTGGCCACGTCCGCATCCCAGCCATACAGATGTTGCTGGATGGCGTCGCGCGCCATCGGCCGGCCACGCTGTTCCATCAGCACGCGCAGCAGGGCGAACTCGCGCCGCGTGAGGTCGAGCGCCCGTCCCTTCCACGTCGCGGTGAGCGAGGCCGGATCGAGCCGCAGCGGACCCCATTCCAGCGAAGGATTCGCGCGCCCCGCGCTGCGCCGGATCAACGCGCGCACGCGCGCCAGCAATTCGGCGGTATCGAACGGCTTGCCCAGGTAATCGTCGGCGCCTACGTCCAGCCCCAGCGTGCGATCAGCCGGGCGCTCGCGTGCGCTCAGCACGAGGATCGGCACGGCATCGCCCGCGGCGCGTACCTGACGGATCACTTCGATGCCATCCATCCGCGGCAATCCCAGGTCCAGCACCACCAGGTCGAAGCCACCATCGCGCACCGCAAGCAGGCCACTCGCGCCGTCCTGCACCCAGTCGACGGCGAAGGCGCCGCGCCGCAAGGCGGTGCGGAGGCCTTCGCCCAGCGACAGATCGTCTTCCACCAGCAGGATGCGCATGCAGCCAGTCTGGTGGGCGTCCTGTCAGTGCGCAAGGTGCGTCGCCACGTCCTTCAGCTTCGTCTGCGCTTCCTGGCGGCGACCGGCATCAGCGACTTCGCGACCCGGGCGCGGGGGCGCTGCGAGCGCTTTCTGGAAGGCGGCACGGGCACCGGCCCAGTCCTTCTGGTCGCGCAGGAAATCGGCGTAGAAATAATTGGCATCGATGCCGTCCGGATCGATCGCCAATCCCTTGCGCAGCATGGTGCGGGCCGTTTCGTCATCGCCGAAGCCGAGCGGCCAGCCGGGCACCTGGTAGTAGAGCGCCCCCAAGCTCGTATAGGCAGCACCATCGAGCGCATTCGCATCCAGCTTGATGGCGGTCTCGAAAACCGCCCGCGCGCGCTTGACCAGCCCGAGTGCGCCCATGCCTCCCTTTTCGCCCGCGAGACTGGACAGCACGATGCCTTCCCAGATCAGCGCCGAGGCGTCGCGCGGATTCGCCTGCCGGACTTTCTCGGCCTGGTGGAGGAGATCCTCGAACGCGGACTCGCGCTGCGCCTTGGGCACCTGGTAGTTGACCTGCGCCCAGCGGTCGCGCACCTGCGTCGCGCTGTTGGCGCCGGGCCCGGCGGCCATCGCGATGCCCACGATCAGGGCGGTGGACATGAGGATGAGGAAGAGCATGGACTTACCGTGGCGTCGTTTCATGGCGAAGGATCTCCTGCGTGGCATGGGAAGGTCGGGGTGGTCGCGCGTGGCGACGGACAATGGGCAGACTGGCGCGCAGGTTGCGGTCGACCAGGCCGGGTACCAACCCGTTGAGACGGGCGAACAGTTTTTCCGGCCAGCCGATCTGCAACCTTGGTGCGCCCTGCACGATCGCGGCCACCAACTGACGCGCGACCTCGACGGGCGCATCGCTGGCCACCTTCAGGTCCGCGTTCAGGGCATCGACCGTCGCGGTGTTGAACGGCGTGCGCGTGGCGCGCGGTGACAGATACTGGAAGCGCAGCGGGGTGTCGGCATATTCGCGCGCCAGGGCTTCGGTCATTCCGCGCAGGCCGAACTTGCTTGCGCTGTAGGCGGCGAAACCGGGGAACGCCAGGCTGCCGAAGGTCGAACCCACCACGGCCACCGAGGCCGACGGATGCGCGAGCAGGACCGGCAGCATGGCGTGCATGAGCAGCATCGGCGCGACGAGGTTGGTCTGCATCAGCTGCGCCATCTGGTCCGGCGACTGGTCTTCGAACAGACCGAAGGCCGCCTGCGCATGCGCCAGCACCAGCAGCGAAGGCGTCGGGCGCGCGGCGCGCGCCGCATCCGCCACGCGCGCGCGACCCTCCGGCGTCGCCAGGTCGGCCACCACCGGCGACACGCTGCCGGCAGGGTGTTGCCCGGCGAGGCGGCGCAGCTTGGCCTCGTCGCGCCCGACGGCCAGCACGCGTGCCCCGGCGGCGATCAGCGCTGCGCACAGGGGTTCGCCGATGCCGCCACTGGCGCCGGTGACGAGCACGGTTCTGCCGGCGAGGTCCATCAGGCCGCCTCCGCTAAGCGCACGCCATCGCTGCGCAGCGTGCGGAAGATGTCGCCGTACAGCACATAGAAGCGGCGCGCGGCGTGCACGATGGCCGCCTTGTCGCCGTCGTCGTCGATACGGTCCATCAAGCGCTTGAAGAAGCCGACATGCTCGATGTCCAGGTCACCGTGCGAAAGCAGGTAGCTGAAAGCATTCCGGGGAAGATCGAGCGACGTCTGCAGCGTGTTCGCCGCGCGCGTGGCGAGCGCCACACTGGTGCCTTCCAGCACCAGCACCATGCCGAAGAAGCCGACCGGATTGCCACGCTGGATGGTGTCGTAGGCGTAGCTGACCATGAGCTCGGTGGCCAGCGACGGCGACGAGGCTTCGGCGGCGGCACGGTCTTCGCCGCACCCGGCGATGTCGTCCAGCACCCACTCGTGATGGCCCATCTCTTCCTCGATGTACTCACCGACCGCCGTGCGCAGCCACTCCAGGCGCGCGGGCAGGCGCGCACCGCAGGCCATCAGCAGCGGCACCGTGTGGCGGACGTGGTGGAAAGCCTCGGTGAGGAAGGCCACGTAGTCGTCGCGGGCGATCCTGCCCGCGAGCGCGGACTGGATGATGGGGATCGACAGCAGGCCATCGCGCTCGCGCGCCGTCTTCGCGACCAGTTCGTCATGGAAACTCATGCAGCAACTCCAGAGGGGGACACGTTGGGGGGACGCTGGTAGCAGGCGTCGACTTCGGCCTGGTAGCGGCCGAGGATCGCCTCGCGGCGCGGACGACCATTGGCGGTCATCAATCCCGCGTCGGCGGTGAACGGTGCGCCGGCGCGCACGAAGCGGGCAACGCGTGCGTAGTCGGGAAGGCCGGCGTTGACATCGGCCAGTGCACGCGCGAGACGCGCGTCGTCGATGTCGGCGCGCCGCGGCACCAGTACCGCGACGTTGTCCGCCTGGCCTTCGCCCCACACGACCGCCTGGCCGATGGCGGGGTGCGCAAGCAACTCGCTCTCGACCCACTCCGGCGACACGTTGCGACCGAACGCAGTGATGAAAACGTTCTTGCGGCGACCGGTGATGTGCACGTAGCCCTCGTCGTCCTGGTAGCCCAGGTCGCCGGTGCGGACGGGGCCTTCCGGCAGCGGCTCGCCACCGAGATAGGCGAGTGCGCGCGCACCGTCGACACGGATCTCGCCGTCGACGATCGACACACGCGCATGCGGCAGCGGACGGCCGACGCTGCCCTCGAGGCGCGCCTCGGGCCGGTTCAGGCATACCACCGACCCGCACTCGGTCAGGCCGTAACCTTCGAACACCGGCAGGCCGAGGGCTCGTGCACGCTGCAGCAGGCCCGGACCGACTCGTCCGCCGCCCACGGCGATGTAGCGCAGCGATGCAGGCGGCGGCGCACCTTGTTCGGCCGCCATCACCAGCGCCAGCAAAAGCTGCGGCACCAGGATCACGCTCTCCGGCTGGTAGCGGCGCAGGCAGCGCAGCAGCGTGGGCACGTCCAGGCCGGTCGCGCCGGTGTAGCCGATCTCGGACAGCGACGGCAGCGCGATCTCGGCATCCGCCAGCAAGGTCGCGTACAGACCCGCGACGTTCTCGAGCAGTGTGGCCAGCGGCATCAGGCAGAGGTGCCGGCGCGGCGCGATCGACGCAGCGGCATCCACCAGCGATGCCGCCACGGTGAACAGCGTGTCCGCGTCCAGGCACACGCCGCGCGGACGACCGGTCGTGCCGGAGGTGTAGGTGATGCAGGCCGTTCCCGCCGGCAATGTCGCCGCGCCGGTGTCGTCGGCCAGCGTGCGCCAGCACGCCAGGCGTTCTCCGTCGAGGAAGCCGGTCAGTGCCTCCGCACCCGGCGGCATGACGTCCTCGCGCGCGGTCACCACGCACTGCGCGCCACTGCTCGCCAGTGCATGACGCACCTGCGCGTCGGAGAAGAACATCGGCAGCGGCACATGGACACCGCCGACCTCGCGCAGCGCCAGGTCCAGCACGAACCAGGACGGCCCGTTGTCCAGGCGACTGGCGACGCGACGGATACCGCCCTTCGCCAGCCATGCGACCAGCGCATCGATCCTCGCCGCAAGCATCCGGTCGTCCAGCACGCCGTCCGCGGTGACCACGCGCGGCAGGGAGCGATCCCCCGTGCTGCGCAACACGACATCCATCGGCCGGATCATGGCGCGCCCGCCCTGCACAGCATGGGGGCGTCGCATTCCTGCGGCCGCTGGATCCCGCGCAGATACGCGACGCCTTCGGCCAGGTTGCCGCAGATGAGGCGCGGACGGGATGCGTAGTAGCGACCCCAGTCTCCGCCGGCATCGCCCAGCCTTTCTGCGCGGGCTTCCACCAGGTCGAGCATCGGCAGGTGCAGGCGCTCGAACGCATTGCGCAGCTGCTGGGTCGCCACCAGCAGCACCCAGTCCATCCCGGCGGCCTGCAGGGTCAGCGCGAGCTGCAGGATGAGTTCGCGTGCGATGCCGGGCGTCGTGGCAGCGAAGTTGCCGACCTCCACCACCCGACGCCGATCGACAGCCGCGATACCGTGCTGCGACATCGCCTGTTCCACCGGCACGTCCAGGTAGTGTTCGACGAACAGCGGCCCCTCGCCGCCCGCGCGGATGCCGACGGCGGCGGCGAGCCTGCCTGCGCTGTCGCGATAGGCGATCAGATGGGGGAAGAAGCTGCGCAACGTTGCGCCGTGGCGGTCGCGATAGACCCCGGCGATGAAGGCCTCCACCTCGGCGCGGTCGGGATCGTCCCGATCGAGGAAGCAGACGCTGACGAAACGGCCCGGAAGAGGCGCAAGTGCGATGTGGGAGCGGATCCAGTGCATGGCGTGCATGCTGGAAGCGCTCGATTAAGGGTCGATTAGCTCGAAGTTAAGCGCTCATTAGATTCCCGGCACGAATTCGTGAGAATCCGTGCCGCGTCACGGCGGGGCTAAACCCGCTCTGAACATGGCGCAACGGACATCACCAGAACAGCGCATACAGCGCGACGAGAATGGCGAGCACGGCGACGGCGCCGATGTTGAACGGCACGCCTGTTCGATAGTCCACGTCGTCGGTCCGGATGATGTCCTTCTCCGGTGCGTGCGGCGTCGCCAGCGACACGACGACGGCCAGCGCCAGCGCCAGCAGGAACACCAGGCCGACGCGGTCGATGAAGGGCAGCGCCGGCCACGCCAGCTTCAGCACGATGGACAACACGAACGAACCGATCGCCGCCGCCAGTGCGCCGGCCTCGTTGGCGCGCTTCCAGAACAGGCCCAGCATGAAGATCACCACGATGCCCGGGGTGAAGAAGCCGGTGTACTCCTGGATGTACTGGAAGGCCTGATCGAAACTGCCCAGCAGCGGCTTCGCGGCGAGGATGCCGACCACGACAGTGACCACGGCCGCGATGCGGCCCACGCGCACGAGCTTCGCCTCGCTGTGCTGGCGCTTGCCCTTGGCGTAGAAGTCGAGCGTGAAGATGGTCGCCACCGAATTGATCTTCGAGGCCAGCGACGCGACGATCGCCGCGACCAGAGCAGCGAACACCAGGCCCAGGATGCCGGTGGGCAGCAGGCGCATCATCGTCGGATACGCCTGGTCGGGCTTGTCCAGGCCGGGCGCGAGCATGACCGCAGCGATGCCGGGCAACACGACGATCACTGGCATCAGCAGCTTGAGGAACGCGGCGAACAGCACGCCCTTCTGCGCCTCGCCGATGTCCTTCGCCGCGAGCGCGCGCTGGATGATGTACTGGTTGAAGCCCCAGTAGCTGATGTTCATGATCCACATGCCGCCGAGCAGCACACTGAGACCCGGCAGGTCCTTGTAGAACGGGTTGTCCTTGTCGAGGATCATCTCGAAGTGGCCCGGTTGCGCTTCCCACAGCCGATGGAAGCCGGCGACGACGCCCGCGCCCTCGCCCAGTTCGTTGAGCGTCAGGCCGGCGACCAGCAGGCCGCCCAGCACCAGCAGCGAGACCTGCACGATGTCGGTCAGCGCGACCGCCTTCAAACCGCCATAGAGCTGGTACAGCAGCGCGAACACGCCGATCAGCACCACCGCCAGCATCTGGTCCATGCCGGTGACCTGCGATACCGCGATGGCGCCCAGCCACAGGATCGAGGTGACATTGACGAACACGTACAGCCCCAGCCAGAACACGGCCATCAGCGTGCGGATGCGCGTGCCGTACCGCTGCTCCAGGAACTGCGGCATGGTGTAGATGCCGTTGCGCAGGAACACCGGCAGGAACCACTTGCCGACGATCAGCAGCGTGGCCGCCGCCATCCATTCGTACGAGGCGATCGCCAGGCCGATGGCATAGCCGGAGCCGGACATGCCGATGATCTGCTCGGCCGAGATGTTGGCCGCGATCAGCGATGCGCCGATGGCCCACCACGGCAACGACTTGCTGGCGAGGAAGTAATCCTTCGCATCCTTCGTATGCCCCGCCTTCTCGCGCGACACCCATTGCGCCAGCACGAAGATGCCGGCCAGGTAGGCCAGCACGATGGCGATATCCAGTCCCGACAGTGTCATCCCGTTCCCCTTCCCCGTTCGTTTGCCATCGCGGGTGATCCGGACGCACGTGCGCCCGGATCACCCATCGTGGTCAGCGTGCGCAGTCCACCATCTGCTCCGCCTGATCCAGCGCACCCAGTGCCACGCGCGATACCGAGACCGTCATCGTGCCGGCGGTGCCGATGGACCACGGCCGCTCCAGCTTGCTGACATCGGCGCCGGCCTTGGCCAGGCACTTCAGCGGCACGCCAACCCGCGTCCACTGGCCCACCGGCAATTTCGCCAGCGTCGGTGCCAGCGCGACGCGTGCCATGCAGCCGGTGCCGCAGCCCACCGACAGCCAGGCATCGCCGCTCGGCGCGGCGTCCACGCGCAGCGTGGTCAGCAGCATCACGTCGCCGTTGCTTTCACGCTGCAGGTCGAGCGCGGTATGCGACTGCAATGCCGCGACCGCTTCGCCCTTGCCCGACCAGGCGAGACGGCGCCCATCTTCCTGCGCCAGGTGGTCCACGCCGGTGACTTTCAACAGATCCGCGCTCAATGCCTCCGGCACCTTGGTGACCGTCACGCCCTGCCCGTCTGCCGTTTCCAGCCGCAATG
>CAMPIO010000011.1 GCA_946886405.1 uncultured Pseudoxanthomonas sp. | reverse complement strand
TGCCGGCCACCCACAACTGGCCGTCGTCGTCGGAGCGGATGGCGCGGACAAGCTGGCTGGGTAGTTGACGGTTGTAGTCCGCGGCCGGCTGCAGCGTGGAGCCGATGTGGCGGGACAGCCCGGCGCCGTCGGTGCCGATCCACAGCGCCCCGCCGGGCACCTGGTGCACTGCGCGCACGGCATTGGAGACCATCTGCCCGGTCACCGTGACCAGCTTGGATTGACTCAGCCGGTGCAGACCGCTGGACGTGGTGCCGATCCACAGGTTGCCTTCGCGGTCCTCGAACATCGAGCGCACGGTCTCGCCCTGCAAGCCGGCCAGGGTGTTGTCGCAGCTGAAGTCGCCGGCGACCAGCCGGCACAGCCCCATGTCCAGCGGCGCGAACCAGACGCTGCCGTCGCGGTCGCCGTACAGGCTGTAGATGCGCCGGCCGTCGAGCGCGGCCGCACGCGGGTCGCGCTGGAAGCGCCCATCGCGGAAAAATGCCGGGCCGGACTGGGTGCCCACCCACGCGGTGCCCGAGGCATCGACGGCCAGGCTGTACACGGCATTGCTGGGCAGACCGTCGTGCTCGTCGTACAGCCGCGTGCGACCGTCCTGCCAATGGACCACGCCGACGCCATCGGCCGCGATCCAGATGCCGCCCTTGCGGTCGGCAACGATGGCCCGGTAGAAGCCGCGTGGCGGGAAGCCGTCCGCGTCGCCCAGCAGGCGGGGCGTTCCGTTCGCCATCCTCACGACGCCCGCATTGGTGGTGAGCCACACGCCGCCCGAGGTGTCACTGACGATGCCGAACACGCTCTCGACGCCGCCGGGCAGCGCGACCGACTCCAGACCGCGTCCCTGCCGGCGGTACAGGCCGCCGTTGAGCGTGCCGACCCATACACCGCCATGGCGATCGGCACTCACCGCGGTGATGGCCGAGCTCTTCAGCGCGGGCGCGACGCGCGGGTCGATGGTCTCGAAGCCATCGCCGCTGTAGCGTGCCAGACCACCATACGTCGCCAGCCAGATGGCGCCGTCTGCCTGCTGGGCGATGGACAGCACCGTCCCCTGCGGCAGTTCGTTCTCGTACCAGACATGGGTGAACTGGCCGATCGCCCGCCGCGCTTCCAGCGCATGGACGGGGAACAGAAGGAGCGCGCACACCACGCCGGCCAGCAGGACGCTGGCGCGCCGTGCATCAAGGAACATGCGGAATTCCAGGCATCGGTCCCCCACCGGTGACGCTCAATGCTATCAGTAACTGTGATATCGGCGAGGTCGGCGGCAGGTTGAGTGCCATGTGTCCATCTGCTGCACCCGCCACGGCGCCGAGGCTCGCGACCTGCGCGCCGTGGCAGCCGGTCAGAGCACCGGCCACCACATGAAGGCGACCGCCGCCAGGCTGCCAGCCAGCGTTGTCAGCGCCATCAGGCTGAGCAGGCCGCCCACCGCCTGCTTCATGGCTGGGTAGCACGAACGTTCGGCACGGAAGTACAGCTCCAGCACGGCCAGCGGCAGCAGCCAACTGGCCATGCTGACGCCGATGAAGACCGGGCCCTGATAGTCGATCCGGACACCGAGCGGCGTCAGCAGCAGGCCGGCCAGCATGATGCCGATGCGCAGGAACCAGACGCCGTTCACCAGCAGCCAGGCGCGCAGGGCATGGCGGCGATGGGTGGCGACATCGCGCCGCACGGCGCTGCGCCAGGCCAGCACGGCGAAGCAGACAATCAACAGGCCGTTGAGGCTGATCGACAGATCGCTGCCCGGGCCAAGCCGTGAGCCGCGTATCCATAGCAGCCAGAAGCCGCTGGACGTGACGAACAGCGCCACGACGAGGAACAGACGACCGTTCCAGCGGTGTACCGCCGGCCATCTCTGCCGCAATGCGGGAACGAGTTGCCAGATGCCGGACAGGGTCACCAGGCCGCCCAGCAGCGCATGACCGAGGAACTGCGCGTTGCCGACCGGGTCGCCTGGCACGTATCCGGTGACGTGGGGCTTGTCGTTGACGGCGGACAGGTCGCCGCCGGCGATGGCGCCGCCGAAGAACAGCACGATGAAGGCGATGAAGGCGGCTTGGCCCAGCACGGCAGTGGCGAACCAGAACGCGGCGCTGGCGGACAGGGCACGGGTCGGCGAGGGCAGGACAGGCATGGTGGTCGGGATTCCCGGGGAGACTGCCCTGCACGATGGCCGGCGCGTCCGGTGGTGTCCCGCCGATTCGCGATTCGGCCAGCCGGATCGGCGGGGGGGATTCGTCGTTCACCCGGTGGTTATCCGTGACCGATGGCGCTTGCCGGTCGCGAACCTCGCAGACGACCCTGTACGCAGGCCAGCGGAGGACAGCGATATGCACGACGGTCAGGCGATGGCGACGGGCATTGCGGTCGCCGTGGCGACGATGTCCCTGCTGGTGCTGCTGTGGCAACGGCCGCGACGCGATGCCGAGGTGCTGTTCGCCGTGGTCAGCGGATCGATGGCCCTGTCGCTGATGTCGCGCTGGATGGACGGCGCGCCCGCGTGGATGGGGTGGGCCGTGGCCATCGGCGGCAGCGTGACCTGCAACGGCTTCTGGCTGGTGTCACGGGCGCTGTTCCGCGGCAACGGCGGCGTCCGCCGCTTGCACGTGGGGGTCGCGCTGGGTGTGGCGCTGCTGATCGCCGCCTACCGCGGCGCGACCCTGGGGGCGCATGGCGTGGTGTCGCCATGGGCGTCCGCGCTGGACAGTCTGCTGACACTGGCCAGTTCGACACTGCTGGTGCTGAGCTTCCTGGAGGCGGTGCGGGGATGGTCGCTGCGGCTCCCGCGGGCCGAGCGACGGTTACGCATCGGGTTCATGGCCGTATTCGGCAGTTGCGTGGTGTCGGCGACGCTGGTCGGCGCCGTGCCGGCGGTGGCGGGCATGCGCGCCGGCGTGGTCGCTGTTTGCGCGGTGGCCATGGTGCTGTTCACCCACATCGCGCTGGTGCAGCGTCGCCGCATTCCGATGCCCATTCCGGCACCCCGCTCGGCCGTGCGCGCTCGCGGTGTCGTCACCGACGAGGAGGCGCGCCTGGCCTCGGCGCTGCGGCACCAGTTGGACGTCCTGCAGGTGTACCGCGAACCGGAGTTGAAGGTGGCCGAACTGGCGCAGCGGTTGGGGACGGCGGAGCACAGGCTGAGCCGGCTGGTCACGCAGACGCTGGGCGAGAAGAACTTCAACCAGCTGATCAACCGCCACCGCATCGCCCATGCCTGTCGCCGGCTGGCTGAGCCAGAGGCGTCGGACAGCATCCTCGACATCAGCAGCGATGCCGGCTTCGCGTCGCTGGGTCCGTTCAACCGTGCGTTCAAGCTCGCGATGGCGTGCACGCCCACCGCGTACCGCGCGATGCACCGCACGCGTGCGGCGATGCGCGACACGACCGCCGACGGTACCGACAGCGCGCTGCCGTCGGCGATACGCTGAGGTCAGCCGCGCACGGCGGCCTCGATCGCCGCGACATCGATCTTCTGCATCGTCATCATCGCCTCGAAGGCGCGCTTGGCGACCGCGCGGTCGGGATTCGCCATGGCATCGGTCAATACGCGCGGGGTGATCTGCCAGTTCAGGCCCCACTTGTCCTTGCACCAGCCGCAAGCGCTTTCGCGGCCACCGTTGTCGACGATGGCATGCCACAGGCGGTCGGTCTCCTGCTGGTCGTCGGTGGCGATCTGGAACGAGAACGCTTCGCTGTGCGTGAACGCGTCGCCACCGTTCAGGCCGATGCACGGGACACCGCAGACGGTGAACTCCACCGTCAGCACGTCGCCTGCCTTGCCCGAGGGATAGTCGCCGGGCGCGCGGTGCACGGCTTTCACTTCGCTGTCGGGAAACGTCTTCGCGTAGAAATTCGCTGCCTCTTCGGCGTCGTGGTTGTACCAGAGGCAGATCGTGTTCTTCGGGGTCATGGCGATACTCCAGGTCGGGAGGGTGGGGAAGAGGACGAAGCGATCATCTCGTCCCGTCGGGAAGGCGGAGTGAAGCGGACTGCGCGGCGTCAGTGATCGGCGAACGTACCGGTACGGACGTCGCCGTCGCGCAGGTAGCGGCTGACGACCACACCCGCTGGGGTGCTTCGCGTGGCGTCAAGGCGGAATGCCGAGGGCAGGGCACCGGCGTCGAACAGTCGCTTGCCGCGACCGAGCAGGACCGGATACGTCAGCAGGCGCAGTTCGTCGACCAGGTCGGTGGCGAGCAGCTGGTGCAGCAGGTCGCTGCTGCCCTGGGTAATGAGCACCGGTCCATCGCGATGTTTGAGCGCGCGCACGGCAGACACGACATCCGCGCCCAGCGCGTGGCTGCGCTGCCAGGCGAGCGTGTCCGGATGATGCGTGGCGACGTATTTGGCGGCGCCGTTGAAGGCATCGGCGATGTCGCCATGCGGCGCATCGCTCGGCACCTGTGGCCAGTAGCCGGCGAAGATGTCGTAGGTGCGCCGTCCCAGCAGCAGCGAGAACGGCTGCGCGAACAGGCCATCCATCGCGGCGTCTCCGTCGGCGAAGGGCCAGACCCAGCCACCGTGCGCGAAGCCGCCGCTGGTGTCCTCGTCCGGACCTCCCGGCGCCTGGATGACGCCGTCGAGACTGACCATGACGGCCGCGATGAGTCTTGTCATGTCGTGCCTCCTGGCCGATCGACGCGTCAGCCTTCATGCCAGCGACGCATGAGGGAGGGCGGAATCGACAGCGTCGGCGCACGTGGCCCCGCAGGCGCCTGCCGAGCGCGTCCGCCCTTCGCCGGGGTGCCGGGTCGCGTGGATCTTGATTGCGATCAATGCGGCCCGCGGCTGCAGGCCGCACGCTGTCCTCACTCTCCCGGAGGACACGCAGATGAAAGCAAACGTGGGCGGCTTCGATAAATGGGTGCGGATCGCGGTCGGGTCACTGCTGATCGGCTGGGCACTGGTAGGCGGCCCGATGTGGGCATGGATCGGCGTGGTGCCGTTGGTGACCGGCCTGTTCAACGTCTGCCCGTTGTACGGCCTGCTCGGCATCAATACCTGCAGGCGTTGATGCCGGTCGGGCGTGGCGGCCGAACAAACGCCCGGCGCCGGCTTGTTAAGCTGGTCGCAGTCCATCGACAGGCGACGACATGCACAGGCGACACTTTCTCGGGACCGCAGCGTGGGCTGCCACCGCATTGATGCTGCCGCTGGCAGCCAGCCAGCACGCCATCGCGGCCACGCCGCGCAAGCGCTTGCTGCCCGCCGCACTCAACCCCGGCGATACCGTCGGGCTGGTCAGTCCCTCCGGTGCCACCGACGACCCCCTCGATCTGCAACTCGCGCAGGAAGCGATGGCGGCCTTGGGTCTGAAGGTGAAAGTGGCGCCGCACCTCGCCGCACGCCGTGGCCACCTGGCCGGCACCGACGCGGAGCGCGCGGGCGATCTGAACGCGATGTTCGCCGACCGCGAGGTCAAGGCGATCATCTGCGCGCGCGGCGGGTCCGGGGCGGCGAGGTTGCTGCCCTTGCTCGACTACGCCGCGATCCGCCGCAACCCGAAGATCCTGCTGGGTTACTCCGACATCACCGCGCTGCACAACGCCCTGCTGTCGCAAGCCGGGCTGGTCAGCTTCCACGGCCCCATCGGGATCGGCAGCTGGAACACGTTCAACGCTGACCAGTTCCGCCGCGTGTTCTTCCAGCGCGAGCAGATGGACTACCGCAACAGCGCGGACAAGGGCGACGAACTCGTCCAGCGCCGCAACCGCACCGTCACCATCACCGGTGGCAAGGCGCAGGGCGAACTGGTGGGCGGTAATCTGTCGGTGCTGGTGGCATTGGCGGGTTCGCCCTACCTGCCGGACTTCAGCGGCAAGATCCTGTTCCTCGAGGACGTGTCCGAAGCGCCGTACCGCATCGACCGCATGCTCAGCACGCTGCGCCTGATGGGTGCGCTGGACAAGGTGAAGGGGGTGATCTTCGGCGAGTGCACCGAGTGCGACCCCGGCAACGGATACGGTTCGCTGACGCTGCCGCAGATCTTCGATGACTACTTCACGCCGTTGAACGTGCCGGTCTACCGCGGCGCGATGATCGGCCACATCCGCCAGCAGTTCATCGTGCCGGTCGGCGGCAAGGTCGAGATGGATGCGGATGCAGGTACGTTCCGGATGCTGGAACCGGTGTTCGCTGCCTGACCGGGCCGCCTGCGGCGTGCGCGCGACGGCCGGTCGCGTCGCGCCGCCGCTTCAGTACAACGTGAGCGGAATGCCGCGCGACGTGCGGTCCAGATAGTCCTCGCGGACGTCCCGGCAGTAGGCGCCGCCCATGACGAAGCGGCGGCAGATCTCCGGGCGTGTTTCATAGATCGAACAGCACATGCGTGCTGCGTCGATCGCCACGCACCAGCCCTCTTCGTCGCGCGCCATCACGTGGAGGCCGGCGTCCGTATGCGTGGTCAGGTGCGACGGCACGCCGTCCTCGGGCTGCAGGACCACGGTCAGGCGACAGCACACGGCATCGCAGCGTTCGCACAGCGGCACGGAGGCGACGCTCAAGGACGCGCTCCCCCATGAGGCCAGCGCAGCAGGGCCAGGACAGTGGCGTGGAACGGATCGCGAGGCATGGGGCGCTCCCGGTATGGCGTCCACCCCGGTGGGTCGGAACGCATGGAAGAAAGCGCAGCGGGCGACGTGTCGCGGTCGGACGGGACGCAGAAGATGACGCGTGCCCATGCTACGCCTCCCGCCACGCCCACGCCTGAAGCGCACCACCGGAACTGAATGGCCGGGTCAGCTTGTGTGCGATGCCTGCATCAACAGGCAGTCGACGCCGTCGAGCAGGATATGGATCAGCAGGCCGATGCCGAACCAGCGGGTCTTCTTCGGCAGCGTCAGCCCTGCGTAGACGATGATCGCGGGCCACGTATGCAGGGGATGGAACCCGATGCTGCAACGCCCCGGCGCGTAGAGGGGATCGGCCAGCAGATGGTCCAGGTCGATCACCCAGGCGGCCAGCATCCACAGCGCGACGCGCTTCCAGTCTTTCGGCCCGCATAGCCGCGCCACCGCCACCGGCACGATGACGTGCAGCAGCAAGTGAAGCGGTGCACGCAGTTCGATGTCGGGCACGGTGGGCTCAGCGACGCGTGGCCAGCCAGCGGTCGAGCTGGTTGGCGAAGGTCTGGCGGTCGCGGGCATTGAAGGCCGCCGGGCCGCCGGTCTGCACACCGGCGCCACGCAGTTCGTCCATGAAGTTCCGCATCGACAGGCGTTCGGCGATGGTGTCGGGGGTGAAGCGTTCGCCCCGGGGATCGATGGCCTGGACGCCGTTGGCGAGCACGCGCGCTGCCAGGGGGATGTCCTGGGTGACGACCAGGTCGCCGGCCTGCGCGCGCTCGACGATGGCGTCGTCGGCGACGTCATAACCGCCTTGCACCTGCAGCGCGCGGATGAAGCGCGAGGGCGGCGTGCGCAGCCACTGGTTGGCGACCAGCGTGACCTGCACCTGAGCACGTTCGGCAGCGCGGAAGAGGATGTCCTTCACCGGGCCAGGGCAGGCATCGGCATCCACCCATATCTGGGTGGCGGGGACCGCGCAGTCACTCATTCCGGTGCGGCGTCGGACTCGGCTTCAGGGGCGTCAGAATCGCCGTCAGGGCGGGCGGCGTCGCGTTCGGCACGCTTCTTGGCGTCTTTCTCGTCTTTTTTCTTTTTCTTGGCCAGCTCGCGCTGGCGCTTCTCGAAGGAATAGTTGGGCTTGGGCATGGGTAAGGCGGTGTCCAGGGAAAAGGGCGGGGCGGGCACGGCCCGCAGATGCACACGATAGCCCGCATTCACGCTGCGCGGGCGGGCACCCTGCGCCAGGTCCCTGTTTTCAATGACTTCGCGGTCCGGCCGGTGCCGTCAACAAGGCCGGAATGCGCAGCCGGACCGGCGGGCAGGGCGGGAAACGGGAGGTTCCGCGCCAACCCGCCCGCAGCGCCCCGCGAAAGCCGTTGCAGCCGTTGAAACCGGGTATCCGCATGCAGTGGAAGAACCTGCTCCCGCCGTGATGGCCGCGGTCGCCGCTCAACGCAGGGGCTTGCGTCCCACTGCCACCACGAATTCGCCGGGCATGCGGTAGCCCGTCCCCACGCGCCACGGCGCAATGGCGCGCAGGTAACGTGCCTGCACACGCCGTCGCGTGGGTGCGTCGAAGCGCGACCACGCCATCGCCACCGGGCCGCCGACAAAGGCGGCGTCGCAGGCCTCCTCGCCGCTGGCGTAGTCCAGCACCGCGTCGACACGCTGCTCCTGCACGTCAACGAAGCCGCTGCGCGTGCACAGGTCCTCCAGCATGCCGGCGTGGCCGAGCTGGAAGAACATCGGGCAGACCTCGCTCGACACCTCCTCGTCGACGATGGGGAAGATCGGCGACCAGCCGCAGCGGGCGCGCTGGCCCCACACCGCGATGGCCACGCGGCCGCCGGGACGCAGCAGGCGATGGATCTCGCGCATGGCCTGTTCGGGATCGGGCATGTACATCAGGCCCAGTGCGCAGTACGCCAGGTCGAAACGCTCGCCCGGCGCGTCCAGGCCCTCGCCATCCATGCGTGCGAAGCGTGCGTTCGCCACGTCCATCTGCCATGCGCGCTGCGTGGCGCGTTCCACCATGCGCTCCGCGATGTCCACGCCGAGCACGTGGCCATCAGGTCCGACCTGGCGTGCGGCGGCCAGGGCGATCACCCCGGTGCCGCACGCGACATCGAGCACGGCCTCGCCGCGCGCGGGTGCGGCCAGATCCAGCAGGCGGCGATGCGCCCCCGACAGCGAGGATTCCCACAACACGTCGTAGCGGCTGGCGGCCAGGTCCCAGCCGTAGCGCTGGATGCGCCGCTGCAGTTTGGCCTGCATGTTCACCGGCGCGTGACCACGATTTCCAGGTACTCGCTCGGCACGACCAGATTGTCGCCACTACCGACGCGCATGCGTTCCATCAGGGCGACGAGGTCGTCTTCCAGCTGCGCGGCGCGTTCGTCGGACAGGGCCTGGAACGCCTTCTGCACCGGTCCGTACCAGGTGCGGAACACGTCGACCATGTGCGCGGCCGACCGGTAGCGGAAGTTGAAAAGGCGCGGCGTGGTCGAGATTGCGCCGACCTGGTCGCCGAACAGCGCACGCAGATGCGCATGCGTGCCCCACAACGACGGCGGCTGCACGCCGGCGGGAGGCGGCAGGTGGCGGCCGAGCACCTTGAACATCTGGCCGATGAAGCCGTCCGGCGTCCAGTTGGCCAGGCCGATGCGGCCACCGGGGCGACAGACGCGCAGCAGCTCGTTGGCTGCCTTCGTATGGTCAGGGGTGAACATCACGCCGAACGTGGACAGCACCACGTCGAACCGGCCATCGGCGAACGGCAGCGCTTCCGCGTCTGCGGGCTGGAATTCGACCTCCAGCTGCTCTGCGTCGGCACGGGCACGGCCGAGGTCGAGCAATGCGGGCACGTAATCGGTGGAGACGACATGGCCGCCGCGACGGGCCGCCGCCAGCGTGGCGTTGCCGTTGCCGGCGGCGACGTCCAGGACGTCTTCGTCCCAGCGCAAGTCGACGGCTTCGGCGAGATGCTCGCCGACGATCTGCAAGGTGGTGCCGACCACGGCGTAGTTGCCGCTGGACCAGGCGGCCTGCTGGCGTTGCTTGATGGCCGCCAGGTCGGGGGAAGCGGGAAGAGAAGCGGGCACTGCGTTCATCAGGGGAACTCCGGTTGGGGTGGCGCAGATTGCCGGTGGCCCGGGTCAGCGTCCTGACGCCGCGTCTGCCGGGACTGGCCGTGCGTCCGCCGCGGATTGCGGCCAATCCTGGCTACCGGGATTCCTTGCCGTGCGTCCGCCGGCTGGCCGCGCAGCGCGGCGGGCGGCGTTATCGGGAGCACAATCCCGTCCCTCGACAGCACCGCGCGGAGCCACGTTCGCCCATGGGTACCCAGCACGACATCGCCGAAGCCCTGCGCCGCGCCGTCGCCGTCTTCACGCGTCGACCCGACAGAGGCTTGCATGACGACGTCAGTGCGCGCGCGCAGTGGCAGGGCGGGATGCACGTCGCCGCCATGCATGCATCTGGCATCTGCATCGACACCGACATGCCCGCCGAGCTCGGCGGAGATGGTGAACGCCCCTCGCCGGGGTGGTATTTCCGTGCGGGAATCGCCGCCTGTGCCACCACCGCCATCGCGATGGTGGCGGCCGAGCAGGGCATCGTGCTCGATCGTCTCGACGTCGAAGTCGGTAGCCGCAGCGATGCGCGCGGCCTGCTGGGCATGCGCGACGCCGAGGGTGTCGATATCGAGGCTGGCCCACTGACGATGCAGGTGGCGGTCGACCTTTCCGCCGCAGGCGTGGACGCCGGGCGCCTGAAACGGATCGTCGAGGAAGGTCTGCGGCGCTCGCCGATGCAGGCTGCGTTGGCCGGACAGCCCGCGATGACGGTGGCGGTGAGCGTCGGCAAAGCAGGGGCCGTTTGAGATGGACGCGCTGTCCGAGATCCTGCGCGTGGTGCAGATGTCTGGGGCGTTCTTCGTCAACGGGCGTTTCAGCGCGCCGTGGTGCTACCAGTCGCCGAAGGCTGCGCTGGCGGCGCCCTGGCTGGATCCATCGGCGGAGCAGGTGGTCATCTTCCATCTGATCACCGAAGGCGAATGCCTGATCGAGATGGAAGGCACCCCGACCCTGCACGCGCGTGCCGGCGACGTGGTGATGTTCCCGAACGGCTGCGCACATCGGATGGCGTCGGCACCGGGCCTGCCGCCGCCGCGTGCCTCGGCCGATCTCAAGAAGCTCTTCTCCAGCCGTCCACGTCGGCTCGCCTACGGCGGCGGCGGTGCGCCGACGCGCATCGTCTGCGGTTACCTGGCGTGCGACACACGGCTGGCGCGCCTGCTGCTGGATGGGCTGCCGCCGGTCGTGCGCGTCAGGCTGCGCGGCACGCATGCGGGGCCGTGGCTGGAATCGTCGGTGCACTACGCACTGGCCGAGGCGAAATCGCCACGGCCGGGCGGCAATGGCCTGCTCGCCAAGCTGGCCGAACTGCTGTTCATCGAAGTGCTGCGGCAGCATGTGCAGCAAAGCGAGGGCCATGCGGGGTGGCTGGCGGGCCTGGGCGACCGGATCGTCGGGGGCGCGCTCAACGCGATGCATCGGCGTCCCGCCCACGAGTGGACGCTGGCGGATCTCGCGCGTGCGGCCGGCACCTCGCGCTCGGTGCTGGCCGAGCGCTTCCAGCAGCTGGTCGGTACCTCGCCGATGCAGTACCTCACGCAATGGCGCATGGTGATGGCGGCCAACCTGCTCCGTCGCAGCAATGCGCCGCTGTCGCGCGTCGCGGAGGAAGTCGGGTACCAGAACGACACATCGTTCAGCCGCGCGTTCCGCCGCGAGTACGGCCAGCCACCCGCCGCGTGGCGGCGCCGACTGGCCGAAGCTGGGCAGTCTGCGCACGCGTGACGCAAGGAATCGCGCTGTTCGAGCATGAGATGTTCATCGCGCGTGAACGTTCGCGTCCTTGGTCGGGTTTCCATTGGTGTTCGACGTACGGCTGTCCGATACGGTGGCGATGGCGCGTTGGCGCTGTGTACAAGCTCTCGCGCTGCGCGAGGGCGCGTTCATGGAGAACGGAACATGGCAATCCGCACGATGCTGTCGGCACTGCTCGTGGTCGCCTGCGGGCAAGCGCTCGCCGCACCCCCTTCCGACGAGCTGGTACGGAAGGGGGCGCCCACCGTCGACGGGGTATCGGTGTTGTGCGTGCAGCAGCCCACCCGCTGCCCGCGCTTCGCCCACAACATCACGGTGCCTGCGCATGCGCTGTCGCGCTCGACCTTCGGCACGTTCGACGTGCATACACGGGGGGTGAACTGGACCGGCAACACCGGCGCGATGTCTTTCACGATGCGTCGTCCGGACAATTTCAGCGGTACCCGCATCCGCCTGCGCTTCCTCTACGAGATCACCGACGATGCGGGTGGCGAGCTGCAGTTCGTGGTCACGCCGGTCACGCTGAAGCATGGCAGCGGTTTCGAGACCTACGCGAGCTACGGTACCCCGCTGGCGGCAGTGCCCGAGTCACCGACCATCATGCAGGAGAGCACCGTGATCCTGACCAACACCAATGGCATCAATCCCGACGGGCCGTGGTGGTACTTCGAGATAAACCGGCAAGGCACCTATGCAGGCCGCCTGCGACTGTACGCCGTGGCGCTGGAGTACTGATGCGGCGCTTCAGCGGCGCACGCCGGTCACGCCGTCCAGCGCCCGCTGCGCCCTGAAACCGGCCTTTTCCAGGCGCTTCAGCACCTCGCCGGGCACATCGCGACCCGTGGTCAGCTTGTTGGGGCTGCCCGTGTAATGGAACAGCGTGCCGCCGCGGCGCAGGACGCGCGCGAGCTGGTCGTAGAACGCCTGCGAATACAGTTCGCCGGCAATGCCGAAGCGAGGCGGATCGTGCAGCAGGGCATCGACGTACCCATCGGGAATCTGCGCGATGGCCTGCGACACGTCGGCGTGGGTGAGCTGCAAGCGACCTGCTGCGGAGGCGTCGTCCGGATCCGGTGACCAGGGATTCAGCGTACGCAGCCACAGCACGTCCGCATTCTTCTCGAACGACAGAACGCGTGCGGCCCCGGCATCCAGACAGCACGCGGCGAAGTAACCCAGGCCGCCACAGGTATCCAGCACGGTCTTACCACGCGGTTCGACCAGCGCGACCTTGCGGCGTGCATCGTCCAGCGGCGATTCCTTCGACGTCGGCAGCATCTTGATGCCGTCGATCTCGAAGGTCGGCACGCCCCAAGTGGTAGGCACGAGCTTGATCAGCGAACCGCTGTAACGCGAGGCCGCTGCGAAGTCTTCGCCGTCCCACCAGTACAGCGTGCGGTCCTTGAGCTTGCCGGGATACGGATAGGCGATGCCGCGCCAATGCCAGCGGTCGGTCTCCAGCCGGGCCTCGTCCTGCGAACGCCCCAGATCCAGCGATCCCCGCCAAGTAGCATCCGCGCGCGCTTTCGCCGCGTGCAGCGCGGTTGCGGTGTCGCGGGTGAGCAGGGGGCCTGTGTAGTGGGGCATCGGGCGTTCACGCGAGGAATGTCCCGGTATTTTCGCCGCGATGGCGCGCGGAGGACAGTGGGTTGGTTACCGGAAACCCGCTGCTATAGTGCGGACCCCTCGATGCCAAGACCGCCGTCGCCATGACCACCCCAGAGCGTTTCCATCCGATCGGAACTCCCGGCCAGCCCTGGGGCGCGGCGGAAAAGGCGCAATGGCGTGCGGCGCAGCGGGTGCGGCGGCGCTACGTGGACGACGTCGTGGTGGCGATCGAAGCCCTGCGCGAGCGCTTCGACGTGCAGCAGTACGGAACGCTCGACTACGGTCCCGGTGAAACCTATCCGTTGTTTGCGCTGCGCAGCCGCGACTGGAACGACGCGCTGCCCACGATGCTGGTGACCGGCGGCGTGCATGGCTACGAGACCAGCGGCGTGCATGGTGCGCTGCAATTCCTGGAGCAGCGCGCCGGCGGGTACGCGGGCAAGGCCAACGTGCTCGTCGTGCCCTGCGTCAGTCCGTGGGGCTACGAGCGCATCCATCGCTGGAACGCCGATGCGCTGGACCCCAACCGCTCGTTCCGCGCCGACAGTCCGGCGCAGGAATCCGCCGCGCTGATCGCGCTGGTAGCACCGATCAAGCACCGCGTGCTGATGCATATCGACCTGCACGAGACCACCGACAGCGACGAGACGGAGTTCCGGCCGTCGTTGGCTGCGCGCGACGGCAAGCCGTATGAGCCGGGCGAAATTCCGGACGGGTTCTACCTGGTGGACGACAGCGAGCGCCGCCAGCCGGACTTCCAGCGCGCGGTCATCGCCGCCGTGGCGGCGGTCACCCACATCGCACCCGCCGACGCGCAGGGCGAGATCATCGGCTCGCCGGTCGTTGCCGAAGGCGTCATCGAATACCCCGTGAAGTCGCTCGGCCTGTGTACCGGCATCACCGGGGCGCGCTACACCACCATCACCGAGGTCTACCCGGACAGTCCGCGAGCCACGCCGCAGCAATGCAACGATGCGCAGGTGGCGGCCGTGGTGGCGGCCATCGACTACACACTCGCCCACGGTTGAAGCAGGACGCTTCCGCCCTCATTTCCCTTCGTGAAGATGCGGTGTCGTCCGCAGCGTAAGCTGGCCCGGCACCGCGATACCGGAGGAGACGACCATGGCAACCGGATGGGCCGGTGACGGCGCCGTGCAGGACCAGATCGATGCGACCGTGAAGGACGGCATCGAGCGTGCACGCCGCGCGTTGCCCAAGGGCCCCAGCCTGACCCACTGCGAAGAGTGCGGCAAAGCCATTCCCGTGGCGCGGCAGAAGGCCGTACCCGGTGTTCGCCTGTGCGTCGCTTGCCAGGAAGCGGCCGACCAGGAAGAGCAGGGTGCCGGCCTTTACAACCGCCGCGGCAGCAAGGACAGCCAGCTGCGCTGAGCGGCGCGCGCCGCGTCCGGCGCGCTCGTCTTCACATCCGTTTCCGCCACGGCTGCACACGATGGCCGTCCCCTCGTTCTGCGCAGGCACGCCATGGCACGCCCCATCTGGACCGGCACGCTGTCCTTCGGCCTCCTCAACATTCAGGTCTCGCTGATGTCCGGCGAGCGCAAGGTCGACATCAGCTTCCGCATGCTCGACTCGCGCGACAGGAAGCCCATCCGCTTCGAGCGCGTCAATGCCGAAACCGGCGAAGAGGTGCCGTGGAAGGACATCATCAAGGCCTTCGAGTATGACAAGGGCAGCTACGTGGTCGTCGAGAAGGAAGATATCGCCTCCGCCGCGCCGCAGACGCACGAGTCGGTAGACGTGGAGGCATTCGTCGACCGGGAGGAGATCGGCCTGAGGTTCTTCGAAAAGCCCTACATCCTGGTGCCGGGCAAGAAGGCCGAAAAGGGCTACGTACTGCTGCGCGACACGCTGGCGGGCACCGGCAAGGTCGGCGTGGCGCGGGTGGTGATCCGCACGCGCGAGTATCTGTGCGCCGTTGTCCCGGAAGGCGACGCGCTGGTACTGCTGATGCTCCGCTACCCGCAGGAGCTGGTCGACCCGGAAGAGTACAAGCTGCCGACCGGGAAGGCGGGCGACTACCGCATCACCGCGAAGGAGCGCGAGATGGCCGAAACCCTGATCGCGTCGATGTCGGCGCCGTGGAAACCCGACGACTACCAGGACGAGTTCCGCAAGCGCCTGGAGGCCATCATCAAGAAGCGCATCAAGTCGCGCGGGGCCACCACGAAGATCGTGGAGGACGAGATGGAACACGAGGACGCCACCACCAACGTGGTCGATTTCATGGCCCTGCTGCAGAAGAGCCTGGACAGCAAGAAGCGCACGCCTGCCAGCAAGTCGTCCACGAAGAAGACGGCGGCCAAGAGGCCCGCGCGCAAGACCACGAAGGCTGCCAAGAAAAGCCCCGCCAAGCGTGCACGCAAGGCGGCGTCGCGCTGACGCATGGCGGCAGGCAGGCGCATCGTGCCGGTGGACGGCGTTGGCACGGGCGCCAGCGGACGCGCGTGCCTCTACGTGCTTCCCTGCGCCTATGAGGACCACGCGAAGCTCGGCATCGCGGCCGATCCGCTCGCGCGGATGCAGGCGTTTTCACCCCGCTACTACGAGTTCTTCGACCTCGATCGCGGCTGGCTGGCGGAGGCCGGCAGCCTGCGCGAGGCCCGCGCATGGGAGACGCGCTGGAAGCGCGCGTTGCGCGACCATGCCGCACCGCCACCGCTGCAGGTACCTGCGCGGGCGGCGGGCCATACGGAATGGTTCCGCGGCGCATTGCCGACGCTGGACGGCGTGCGGAATGAGCTGGCCGCGCAGGGCTTCGTCGTGCACGCGCCCCTGCGCTCGTGGGTCGCCAAACGTCTGTGCGAACACCGCGAGCGCCTTGAAGCCGGTGAGCGCGCCGCGGCCACGGTCTACGGCGTGCCCGATGTCTGGCCGTCGGCCGCGGCGTGGCCGACGTTGACCCGGTTGCGTGACACGCTCGATGCCTATGCCGTACTCGACATCGACCTCGACGATGCGGTTTCGCCGTCGCTTCGGGCCTGGCTGGTACGCAACACGCTGTCACCGAGATGACGGTGTCGTGCGCGCATCCTTCCACGCGCCGTTGACGCCATGCGCGGCATAACAGCGGGCGAGGACAGCCATGAGCCTGCAGGAATACCGTCGCAAACGCCGTTTCGACCGCACGCCGGAACCGGCGGCGGACAGCCGTCGCGCGCGCGGCAGAAGGCCCATCTTCGTGGTCCAGCTGCACCACGCGAGCCACCGCCACTATGACTTCCGTTTGCAGGTCGGCGACACCCTGAAGAGCTGGGCGGTGCCCAAGGGGCCCAGCCTCGATCCGGACGTGAAGCGTCTGGCGGCCGAGGTGGAAGACCATCCCGTCGACTACGCCGACTTCGAGGGCGACATTCCGGAAGGGCAGTATGGGGGAGGCCATGTGGCCACCTTCGATCGCGGTCTGTGGACCACGGAAGACGATGCGGAGGCACAACTGGCCAAGGGACACCTGCGCTTCCGCCTGTTCGGCGACAAGCTGAAAGGCGGTTGGCATCTGGTGCGTACGCAGAAGCCGTCGCGCCAGCCGCAGTGGTTGCTGTTCAAGGAGCGCGATGAATACGCGGGCAAGCACGAGGCGGACGATCTGTTGCATAACGTGGTGCCGCCTGCGGGTGTGAAGCCCTCGCGTGTCGTCCGCAGTACCGTAAAGCGCAAGGCACAGGTCGCGAAGCATACCCGTCGCTGGGCAAAGCGCGCGGCCCGGCTCGATGGCGCGCGCGCGAGCCGCCAGCATGCGGGCTTCCGCGCCCCGCAGCTGGCGAAACGGCAGCCGCACGTGCCGGCGGGCGACGCCTGGCTGCACGAGGCCAAGTGGGACGGTTATCGCCTGGTCGCGCAGATCAGGAAGGGCGATGTCCGCCTGTGGTCGCGCAACGAAATCGAATGGACGGCGCGGGCGCCGGACATCGTCGCGGCCCTGCGTGCACTCGCGCTGGACGATGCGGTGCTCGATGGTGAGCTGGTGGCCGGCGCGGGACGGCAGGAAGATTTCGGCCTGCTGCAGGCGACGCTTTCCGGCGACAGGAACGCGACGCTGTCGTACGTGCTGTTCGACATCCTGCAGGTCGATGGCGTGGACCTGATGCGCAGTCCCCAGTACCAGCGCAAGGCATTGCTGTCGGAAATCCTGAAGTCGCCACCGGACCGCCTGGTCTACAGCTCGCATATCGTCGGGCGCGGGGATGAAGCGCTCGCGATGGCACTGGAGCGCGGCCTGGAGGGCATCATCAGCAAGCGCGCCGATGCGCCGTACCACGCCGGGCGTGGCGACAACTGGCGGAAGGTGAAGCAGCGCGCGTCGGACGAGTTCGCGGTCGTCGGCTTCACGGCGCCGAAGGGCGGTCGCAGCGGGCTGGGCGCGCTGTTGCTGGCAGCGCCTGAAGGTGAGAAGGGTTGGCGCTACGCCGGACGGGTGGGAACCGGATTCAGTCATGAGCTGCTGGATACATTGGCTGCGCAGCTGTCGCCACGCGCGCGCAGTGCGCCGACGGCGCGCTTGCAGGTCGACGATCCGGAACTGCGGCGCGCACGCTGGGTGGCGCCTACCCTGGTCGCGGAGGTGTTCCATCACGGGCTCGGCAACCAGGGACTGCTGCGGCAACCCTCCCTGAAGGCGATACGTCGCGACAAGCGCGCCGCGGACCTGCGCGAACCTGACTCTTCTCGACGAAGAAAGGAGACGGCCATGCCTGCAGCCCGTCCTTCCCGTTCCGCCGGTGCGTCGGCGATCGTGCTGTCGCATCCTGATCGCATGGTCTTCCCCGGCAGCGGCATCACCAAGCAGCAGGTCTTCGACTACTACCGCGCGATCGCGCGCTGGCTGTTGCCGGAGATCGAAGGTCGTCCGCTGTCCATCGTCCGCTGTCCCCAGGGAGCGGGCAGGCCCTGTTTTTTCCAGAAACACCCTGCGTCGGGCACGGAGCAGGTCGATGTGGCGCCGCTGGACGAGGAGGGCGGTGCGCGTGCGGACTACCTGGTGGTGCGCGACGAGATCGGTCTGCTCGAGCTGGCGCAGTTCAACGCGATCGAATTCCATCCGTGGGGCGCGAAGGCGCAGGCGCCGGACCTGGCCGACCGCATCGTGTTCGACCTCGATCCGGGTCCCGATGTGGCGTGGACACGCGTGGTGGCCGCCGCCCGGCAGGTGCGAAAGCATCTGCGCGCGCTCGGGCTGACGTCGTATGTGCGTACGTCGGGCGGAAAGGGCCTGCACGTGGTGGTGCCGTTGAAGCCTGCTTGTCCTTGGCCCCGGGTGAAGGATTTCGCGCATGCCTTCGCCGAATCCATGGCCGCGGCCGATCCGTTGGCCTACGTCGCGACCGCGACCAGGAAGTTCCGCAAGGGCCGCATCTTCATCGATTACTTGCGCAACGGGCGTGGCGCCACCAGCGTCGCCTCTTTCTCGCTGCGCGCCCGGGAAGGCGCGCCTGTCGCCATGCCCCTGCGGTGGGAGGAGCTGGGCCGCATCAAGGGCGGTGACGCGTACACGCTGGTATCCGCACCGCGACGGATGGCACGCATCGACGGACATCCATGGGGGGATTACACCCGCAGGAAGCAGGATCTGTCGTCAGTGACAGCTGCGCTGACCACGCTCACGAAGCAAAAGCAGCGATGTCCGCAATGATCCGCGCGCGGCATCGGGCGGCGTTTCACTGGCCGTGACGAAGAAGCCCCGCATTCGCGGGGCTCCTTCTGCACCTGCCTAAGGTCGGTCAGCTGGCGCGCTTCAGGACCTGCTTGCGGTCGCGCATCACGTTATGGCATTCACGCACGCTCGGCAGCAGGGCCTGGGCTTCCGCACGTGCCGCTGCCGGGGTGTCCTCGTCGCTGATCGTTTCGTTGAAGGCCTTCAGCAGACGATCTTCCGACTCTTCCAGCTCGGCGACGTAGCCGTAGGTGGTGTCGCCAAGGGCGGCACGGACCTTGCCGTAGAACTGCTGCATGCTGCCAACCATTGTGCCGTGCTCCGCGGGCGTGCCGCCGGCCGACGCGACGACCGCGCTCAGGCGCGCCACGATGTCCTGCTTCACGCCGGCGATGCGTGTGAACAGCGCCGCCAGCTCGGCGTCCTTCACCTTGCCGGCGGCTTCGGTGTAGAAGCCGTGGCCATCGCGTGCGATTTCGATCAGGTCGTTGAGGCTGTGCTGGATCTTCTTCTGCGTATTCATTGGGGGACTCCAGGAAAAATCGAAAGTTGGAACGGGAACGGGCTCGAACGCCCTCGTGTCCGTACCGTCTCGCATCACCGATCAACATGGCGTGACCGCGAAGATGAAGCGTTCACCAATGTCGCTGCAGCGAGAAGCGGTTGTCAGCACGGCGTGACGGCATCCGTTCCGCCACGCAGCGGCCTCAAGTCGCGCGCCGCGCCGCCGATAGGGTGAGGTCGAACATGCCAACGAAGGCGGGTCGCGTGGTGTTGATGGCGAAAATGACCGGATGGTGGAAACGGGGGGCGTCGCCCACCCGGGCGCCGTCGCTTCCCGCGTCGCCGTCGGACGTCGAGGTGCGCACCGATGCACATCAGGAACTGTCGTCGTCCGACTGGGCGGGACCGCTGCTGCGGCTGGCTCGGTTGGACGCTGCAGCGTCGTTTTCGCCGGAAGAAGGCGCGCCGATCATCGCGTCCGCGAGGCGTGCGCTGAAGCGTTTCGCTGACGATCCACAACGCTTGCCGCGACGTCCCCAGCTGTTGCCGCAGTTGCTCAGCACGCTGAACGACAGCGACGCGTCGAGTCGCGATATCGCCGCCGTCATCGCGCGCGACCCTGCGTTGGCCGCCAATCTGCTCAAGCTCGCCAACAGTGCGCTGTACCGCCGCCACGAGGCAGCAGTGGAGAGCCTGGATCGTGCGGTGGCCATGGTCGGCGTCGAGGGACTCCGTCACCTGGTCGCGGTCGCCCTGATGCAGCCGGTCATGCGGGTGGAGGGAGGTGCCTTCGGACGGCTGCCGGACCTGATCTGGGACCACACCCAGCGGACGTCGCTGATCGCCGCGCAGGCGGTCCGCTCGGGCGGACGCGAGGATGTCTTCGCTGCCCAGTTGCTGGGGCTGCTGCAGGGTCTAGGCGCCATCGTCGTGGTGCAGGTGCTGCGGGATACCTGTCTCGCAAGCAGCGCTCTGCCGGATACCGGCGCCGTGTCGCACTTGCTGCGGCGGTGGTCTCCGCGGATAGGTCGGGCGGTCGCGCGCGAGTGGGATCTGTCCGCGCGCTTGATCCAGGCGCTGGACGAGCAGGGTGCCGAGGACATCGCCGCCATGGGTGCACTGGCGCGGGCGCTGGCGTTCGCGGCACCCGAAGCGAGCGATGCGATGGAAGCCTCACCGGTTGCCGACGCCGCCTGAGCGCATCGGCGACGTCGCGGTCACGCGTGCTGGCGATCGGCCTGCGACACGAACAGGCGACCCGCTTCCACAGGTTCGCCCATCAGGTATCCCTGGTACAGATCGCAGCCCAGGCGGCGCAGATGCTGGCGCTGGCCGGCGGTTTCCACGCCTTCCGCCACCACCCGCAGGTTGAGTGTCTTGCCGAGTGCGATGATCGACGCCACGATCGCCACGTCTTCGGCATTGGTCTCGAGTTCGCGGACGAACGCGCGGTCGATCTTCAGCTCCGACGCGGGTAGCCGCTTCAGGTAGAGCAGGCTGGAATAGCCGGTACCGAAATCATCGATGGAGATCTTCACGCCCATCCGGGTGAGCTCGTCGAGGATGCCGAGGCTGGCGTCGGCGTCGCGCATCGCGGTGGTTTCGGTGATTTCGAGCGTCAGGCTGGCGGGATGCAAGCCGTACTTCCTCAGCGCACCGGCAACGGTCTCCACCAGCGTCGGCGAGGAGAACTGGAGCGGCGACAGATTGATCGCCACGTTGGCGATGTCGTGGCCTTGTTCCCGCCACGCCTGCATCTGGCGGCAGGCTTCGTCCAGTACCCAGTCGCCGAGGGCGAGGATCAGGCCGCTGCGTTCGGCGGCGGGAATGAAGGCGCCCGGCGGCAACAGGCCCAGCGCCGGATGCTGCCATCGCAACAGGGCCTCGGCGCCGACCATCCGGTAATCCGGCGCGGCGAACTTCGGCTGGTAGTGCAGCACCAGTTCGTCGCGCTCCACGGCGCGGCGCAGGTCGTTCAGCAGTTGCACCTGCTGGTGGGCGCTGATGTTCATCGTGGGCGCAAAGAAGGTATAGCCGTTCCGGCCGTTGTCCTTGGTGTGGTACATCGCGGCGTCGGCATGCGCCATCAGGTCGCGCTCGTTCTCGCCGTCGGACGGATACAGTGCGATACCCACGCTGGCCGTGACGTGCAACTCGATGCCATGCGCGTGAAGGGCGGTGGTGCCGATCGCGTCGATGATGCGCTGCGCGACCATGGCGGCGTCTTCCGGGTCCGTGCCGGCCACGACCAGCACGAACTCGTCGCCCCCCAGGCGCGACAGGGTGTCCTGGCTGCGCAGCACGCCACGCACGCGTGCGGCGACTTCGATCAGCAGCGTGTCGCCGGCCTGGTGGCCGTAGGCATCGTTGATGCCCTTGAAGCCATCCAGGTCGAGGAACATGACCGCGAACTGCTCGCGCTTCCGCCTGGCCTTCTCGATGGCCTGGTCGATCCGGTCCTGCAGCAGGATGCGGTTGGGCAGGCGGGTGAGGGGATCGTGCAGGGCGGCCTGCAGCAGTTCCTCGTTGGCGCGCGCCAGCGAATGCGCCAGGTGATGGGTGCGCGCATGCATCTGCCGGTCCAGTACCGACACGATCAGGGCGATGCCCATGATGGCCACCGTCGCCACCACCACCAGGATCGCCAGCCACTGCGTGGGCACGCCGCCGTCGCGCGCGGCGCCGCACCAGCTGTCGGCGGGAAACTGCGCCGCCGCCATGCCGGTGTAGTGCATGCCGACGATGGCCAAGCCCATCACCACGGCAGCGAGTGCGCGCAGCAGGTACTTGCGGCGCCCCCCGCTGCGCAGCTGGAAGGCGATCCAGAGCGCTGCGCCGGAGGCGGCGATCGCGATGATGATCGACAGCGTGAACCAGCCGGGGTGGTAGTCGATGCCGGGCTGCATCTGTAGCGCCGCCATGCCGATGTAGTGCATCAGCGCGATGCCGGCACCCATCAGTACCGCACCCAGCAGCAACCGGCGATGCGGCAACCGGGGGCGCGAGACCAGCCACAGCGCGAAGGTTGAAGAACCGAACGCTGCCAGCATCGAGCAGAGGGTGAGCGTAAGGTCGTAGCCCAGCGGGATCGGCAGGTCGAAGGCCAGCATGCCGACGAAGTGCATCGACCACACTCCGAGTCACATCGCGAAGGCACCACCGGTCAACCACCAGCGAGCGGCCGTGCCATGCGTGGTTGCGACGCGGCCCGCCATGTCCAGCGCGGTGTACGACGCGAGAATGGCGACCAGCAGGGAGAAGAGAACGAGGACCTCGTTGTACGTACCGGTCATGGGCCAAGTCGTGGCCCGTGGGGAGGGCTGGTCAGGAACGCTATCGGCCATCTCTGGCGATTCTTGAGCGTGGCGTGTCGTCCCCGGCGATCTGGCGCAGGACTTGCATCGACCTTTCCGTGTCCGCAGCGGTCGGCAGCGGTGGAGCCGACGTGAGTTCGCGGGTACCATGGTCCCGTCGCGCAGGCGGTGGACGCCATGGGGTGGTGTCCACGGGACGTGTCCGTGCACGGCGTCGAGCGACCGGCCCACTTGCCGGGTCTTCGTGACAACAGGGGAAATACTTGGACAAGTCGGTCTGCATGCAGCACGCATGCGCACACCCGTACGTTCCGCACCTGCCGGTGTCGATGGCATGCGATGCATTCCGGCTCGCGCCGCAGCGCGGATCGGTTGCGTGAGCCGGCGATTTCATTTCATTTCCGGGTTGCCGCGCTCCG
Organism: uncultured Pseudoxanthomonas sp.; assembly: GCA_946886405.1. The sequence goes on along the minus strand of CAMPIO010000011.1, from coordinate 38,993 downwards.
GCTCCACGTTGCTGGCCGGCATCCTGCGGCAGAACCCTCGCTTCCATGCAGGCATGAGCAGTCCGGTCGCCGGCCTGATCAATGGCGCGCTGGAGCAGATGGGCGCGGGTGGCGAGTCCTGGGCCTTCTTCGACGAAGCCAAGCGACGCACCATCTGCCGTGCATTGCTGGATGCTTACTACGCGGACAACGCGGCCGACGTGGTGTTCGACACCAACCGCACATGGACCGCGCGCATGCACCAGCTGGTCGAACTGGTGGACGACTTCAAGGTCGTCTGCTGTGTGCGGAATCCTGCGTGGATCATGGACAGCTTCGAGTCCATCTACCGGAAGAACCCCTTCGACTACAGCCGGATGTTCAGTCCGGCCACGCGGCAGACGGTATACAGCCGCAGCGAACAGCTGATCAACGCCGGTGGCGCCGTCGGCGGCGCATGGACGGCCTTGAAGGAAGCCTACTACGGCGAATTTTCCGACCGTCTGCTGCTGGTCGATTACGAACTGCTCACGCGTCATCCGGCGCGGACGATGGAGCTGGTGTACGACTTCATCGGTGAACCGCGCTTCGGCCACGATTTCGACAACGTGGACTACGCCGAGGAGGCGTTCGACCAGGGGCTGGGTGTCAAGGGTCTGCACACGGTCAGGCGGAAGGTCGAGTTCAAGGCCCGGCGCAGCATCCTGCCGCCGGATCTCTTCGCGAAGTACCACGACATGGATTTCTGGCAGGACCAGGCCGGTACGGCGGCGGGGATCATCGCCCCGCGTCGCGACGGCGGCCAGAACACGGACAACACCAAGGACACACCATGAAGCGCGCCCTGCTTGGCGGCCTTTCGACGCTGCTGCTTCCCTTCTCCGCGCACGCTGCCATGACGTCGGCCGGTGGATACCTGATGCGCGGTGGCTACCAACCGCGTAGCTACATGCGCGTCGGCGTCGGCGCCAGTGACCTGACGACGACGGAGTTGCGCGACGGCGTCGCAAGTCACGGGAAGGCCGTGCGGCGCGTCGACGGTCCCGTCATGGCGGGACCGCTAGAGATCCACGCGCCGGGACCGGTGACGGAACTGGTGATCATTGATGCCGCGGTGCCGGACAAGGGCGCCTTCTACCGCGGCGTGAAGCCTGGCGTGGATATCGTCGAGATCGATACGTCGCGTTCGGGCTTGGAGCAGTTGAAGCTGGCGCTGGCGCCATATCGTGATCTCGTCGCACTGCACATCGTCTCCCACGCAGAGGATGGCGTACTGCACCTGGGCAACAGCCGCATCGATTCGGAAGCACTGAAGCGCGAGATCGATACATTCGCCGCGTTGCGCGGTGCGTTGGCCGATGGTGCAGACCTGCTGCTCTACGGCTGCGATCTGGCGAGCGGGAAAGAAGGCGAAGCATTGCTGGACATCGTGCGCGACATGACCGGCCTCGATGTGGCAGCGTCGAGCGACAAGACCGGTAACGCGGAGCAGGGTGCCGACTGGGATCTGGAAGTGCGCCGAGGCGATGTTGTCGCCGCGCTCCCGTTCGCCGAGAAGAGCTTGCGGGACTTCTCCTCGGTACTGGCGCCAGCCACCTACAACAGCGTGAGCTTCTGTCCCGGTGCCGGCACCGTCAATAACTACTGCGTGGGAGGCTCACTGCCGTCGACGGACGGCAAGCTGGTGATTTCCGCGAGCACGCCCCAGGTGTACGCGATCTCCGCCAACCATATCGCGAACAACCCCGGCTGGCCGGCCAATATGGTGCCCAGCTACAGCTACCCCTACACGACGAGTGGTCACATCCAGTTCCAGGCGAACACTGCGAACATGGAATCCTTCGTGTTGACCAGCGTCCGCAAGATCGTCAACTGGCAGGGCGCGTGCGCCAGCGCGCAGCTCATCGGTACGCGCAAGTCGGACGGTTCCACCGTGACCGACAACATCGCGTGGGGGTCGGGCGCCGCCACCTACACCCCAGGCAACCTGGCCGGCGTGGCGCTGACGGCATTGCGCGTCCAGGTGAACAACTGCGCCTATGACGTCTCAGGCAACCTGCGTCTCGATCAGCTTGTCATCGATGACGCTCCCAGCTCTGTGCCCGTGCTCACCGATGCCCGCATCAGCATCTCCGGTGCCAGCGGCACCGGCGGTGCGTACAAGATCGGCGACACCGTCACCGCTACCTGGAACAACACCGCCGGAGGCGACAACAGTGGCGCCATGAACGGCGTCACCGTGGACTTCAGCCAGTTCGGCGGCGGAGCGGCGGTGGCCGCGAGCAACAGCAGCAACACCTGGACCGCCACGTATACGCTCACGTCGGGCGCCATCGACGGCATCAACCGCAACGTCAGCGTGACGGCGACCAACGTCGCTGGCAGCACGACGATCGCCGATACCACCAACGCCACGGTCGACAACGTGGCGCCGACGGTGACCGACGGCAACATTGCCATTTCCGGTGCTTCGGGAACCGGCGGCACCTACAGGATCGGCGACACCGTCACGGCGACCTGGAACAACACGGCCGCAGGCGACAACAACGCGGACACGATCAGCGGTGCCACCGCGAACTTCAGCCAGTTCGGGGGTGGCGTCGCGGTCAGCGCGACCAACAGCGGCGGCACCTGGACGGCAACGTATACGCTGCCCAGCGGTGCGCTGCAGGCGACCGGCCGCAATGTCTCGTTCACGGCCACCGACAATGCCGGCAACACCACGACGGCGGCCGATACCACCAATGCCGCCGTCGACACCGCACCGCCTGCCGTCACCGGCATCACCGTGAGCGGGTCGCCTGCGGGTACCGCCACCAGCGTGACCTTCACGGTGGCGTTCAACGAGTCGGTCACGAACGTTTCGACAGACGACTTCGCGCTGGCGACGACGGGCACGGCCACGGGCACGATCAGCAGCGTTTCGGCGAGCAGCGGCACCTCGATCAACGTCACGGTTGGCGGCATTGCCGGCAACGGCGACCTGAGGCTGAATCTCAACGGGTCCACCGATGTTGCGGACGCGGCAGGCAACAGCGGGCCCACGGCATTCACCAGCGGGTCGACCCATACCGTCGCTATTCCCACCGCGCCCGGCGCGCCGACGATCGGCACCGCGACGGCGGGCGACGGCCAGGTCAGCGTGACCTTCACCGCACCGGGCAGCAATGGCGGTTCGGCCATCACCACGTACACGGCGACGGCCAGTCCCGGTGGGGCATTCGGCACCTGTGCGGGGCCGGCAGCCTGTACGGCCACCGTGACCGGGCTCAGCAACGGCACGGCGTATACCTTCACGGTCACCGCCACCAACGCCATTGGAACGGGCGTGGCATCGGGCGCGTCGAACGCTGCCACGCCCAAGGGCAGCCAGACCCTCACGTTCGGCAACCCCGGTGTACAGAATTTCGGCACCACGCCGACGTTGACCGCCACTGCGACATCCGGTCTCGCGCCGACGTTCAGTTCGTCCACCACCGGCGTATGCACCATCACGTCCGGCGGCGCGCTGACGTTCGTCACCGCGGGCAGCTGCACCATCGACGCCGATCAGGCCGGCGACGCTGTATGGAACGCGGCAACCACCGTGAGCCAAACCTTCACGGTCAACGCCGTGGTGCCCGGGGCGCCGACCATCGGTACCGCGACGGCGGGAGATACCGAGGCCACGATCACGTTCACCGGGCCGGCCTCCATCGGCGGTGCCGCCATCATCGCCGGCGGTTACACGGTCACGGCGAATCCGGGCGGCGCAACCGGCACCGGCTCGAATTCACCGATCACGGTCACCGGGCTGACCAATGGCGTGGCGTACACGTTCACGGTGACGGCGACGAACTCCGCGGGCACCGGCAGTGCATCGGCGGCATCGAACAGCATCACGCCCGCATCGCCGCAGACGATCATCTTCGCCAATCCCGGTACGCGGACCTTCGGCACCTCGCCGACGATTGGCGCGACCTCGAGTTCGGGACTGACGGTGTCTTTCACCTCGGCCACGACCGCTGTCTGCACGATCACCCCAGGCGGCACGCTGACCTTCATCGCCGCCGGCACCTGCACCATCCATGCCGACCAGGCGGGCGACAGCAGCTTCCTGCCCGCGTCGCAGGTCAGCCAGTCGTTCTCCGTGGCTCCCGTGGTGCCGGGCGCACCGACCATCGGCACCGCGATCGCAGGCGACACCCAGGCGAGCGTCGCGTTCACCGCCCCGCTGAACATCGGCGGATCGGCGATCACCAGCTACACGGTCACCGTCAGCCCGGCCGATGTGGCGCCGATCAATGGCGCGTCGTCGCCCATCGTCGTCACCGGCCTGACCAACGGACAGCCCTATACCTTCACCGTGACCGCGGACAACGTGGCGGGTACCGGCCCTGCGTCGGCGGCGTCCAACAGCATCACGCCGGCCGCGACCCAGACGATCACGTTCAACAGTCCCGGCGCGCAGAACTTCGGTACCACGCCGACCTTCACCGCGACCTCGGACTCGGGCCTGACGCCGACGTTCACCTCGTCCACCACGGGCGTTTGCACGATCACCTCCCTTGGTGCGCTGACGTTCGTCACTGCCGGCACCTGCACGATCAATGCCGACCAGGCGGGCAATGGCAGTTACCTGGCCGCCCCGCAGGTCACGCGCTCCTTCACCGTCAATGCGGTGCTGCCGGGTGCACCGACCATCGGAACCGCCACGATCGCGGCACCGGGGGAGGTGGATGTCGCGTTCACGGCGCCGGCGGGCACGGGCGGCGTGGCGATCACTGGCTACACCGTCACGGCGCAGCCCGGCGGTACGACCACCACGGGCGCGTCGAGCCCCATCCGTTTCACGGGCCTGGCGGCTGGAACCCCTTACACATTCACCGTCAGCGCAAGCAACAGTGTGGGGATGGGCGCAGTATCGGCGGCATCGAATGCCGTAACGCCTGCGCCGGCATTGGACGCAGGCCCGGTCAGTGCATCGATACCCTACAGCGCAGCGGCTACGCCTGTGACGCTGGCCATCACCGGTACCGCCGCGTCGGTAGCGATCGGTACGCCGCCCTCGCACGGCAGCGCGACGGTGAGTGGCACCACCATCACCTATCAGCCGACGCCGGGGTATGCGGGACCCGACAGCTTCACGTACACGGCCAGTGATGCGTACCAGACGACTGCCGCCGCCACGGTGACGATCGATATCGCCGCGCCGACGGTGGTGTTGGACGCGACGAATCCGGCCAGCGGCAACGGTGGCAGCGCCTACACCCATGCGCTGGTGGCCAGCGGTGGTGCGTCGCCTTATACCTTCCAGGTCATCGGTGGTGCGCTGCCGGATGGACTGTCGATGGATGCGGACGGCCGCATCACCGGCACGCCGACGGTGGCAGGCAGCTTCCCGCTGACGGTGCGGGTGACCGACAGCAGCACGGGCACGGGACCGTTCACTGCCCAGCAGCAATACACGCTGCAGGTCACCGCCCCGCAGATCGTGCTCGCGCAGACCACGTTGCCGGATGCGACCCATGCCGGCGTGTTCAACCAGACCTTGACCACCAGCGGCGGCACCGCGCCGTATACGTACGGAATAACGGCGGGCAGCCTTCCACAGGGTGTTTCGCTGAGCGCGGATGGCGTGTTCGCCGGTACGCCGACCGAAGCGGGACGCTTCGCTTTCACGGTCGAAGTGCGGGATGCGAACGGGTTCACCGGTACGCAGGCGTACGAACTCGTCGTCGCGCAGGCGGTTCAGGCCATCAGCGGCTTCACCGCCAATCCGGCTGCCCCGGTATACACGCCGAACGGCACGTTCGCGCTGGTCGCGTCCGGCGGTGCTTCGGGCAATCCGGTGGTGTTCGCCAGCAGCACGGCGCAGGTGTGCCAGGTGAATGGCGTGACAGTCACGATGCTGGCGGCCGGTCGTTGCTCGCTGACCGCGAACCAGGCAGGGGACGCCAACCATCAGGCCGCGTCGCAAGTCGCGCTCGACGTGGATATCGCGGCGGCCATGCCGACGCTGGTCTGGCCGGAGACGCTGCGCAAGGTATACGGCGAACCCGCGTTCGACCTGGTGAATCCGCAGAGCCCCAGTGCGGGCGCCTTCACGTTCACCAGCAGCGATCCCGACGTGGCCAGCATCAGCGGGCGCACCGTCACGCTGCATGCGGAAGGTGAGACCGTCATCACCGCGCGGCAGGCGGCGTCGGGTAATTACGCGGCAGCAAGCGTGGAGATGCGCCTGCAGGTGGAGGTGCGGCCCGACCCGACCCGTGATGCGGGCGTCGTCGGCCTGTTGCAGGCGCAGGTCGATGCCAGCGTGCGCTTCGCCAATGCCCAGCAGTCCAACATCCGCGACCGCCTGCGCCAGGTGCGCAATGGTGCGAATGCATCGAGCAACAGCCTCACGCTGACCTACGCTGGCGGCGACGACCGCCAGGGTCTGTCGGTGCCGGCTGGCGCGGCGGGCGGTGATGCGATGCCGGCGTTGCCGCAGGGATGGGGTGCGTGGGTGTCCGGTACCGCCACGTTCGGCAAGGGCGGTCGTGTCGGGGGCTACGACTTCCAGACCGATGGCATCACCGTGGGTGCCGACCGCGCGATCGGTGACACCCTGCTGTTCGGCGTGGCGGGCAGCCTGGCGCGCAACGACAGCGACCTCGACGGCTCTGCCTCGCGCCTGAAGGCCGACCAGCGTTCGCTGGCGCTCTACGGCCTGTGGCGCAGCGGCGAGCACCTGTTCGTCGACGGCATGCTGGCCACCGGTCGCCTGGACTTCGACATCCGGCGCTGGAGCGAGGATGCCGATGCCGTGGGTACTGCCGTCCGCGACGGCGAGCAATGGTTCGGCTCGCTGGGCTTCGGTTACGAGCATCGCCAGGAACGCATGGCATTGACGGGATATGGCCGCCTCGACGCGAGCCGGACCACGCTGGACGCGTATCGCGAAGTCGGCCTGGACATCTACGACTTGGCGTATCGCCGCCAGGTGGTCGAAAACAGCACGCTGGCGTTGGGTATCGAAGGCAGCTACCAGGCTGGCGGCGTCAACGGTCGCTACCGGCCGTTCTGGACCGTCGAGTATCGCCAGGCGCTGGAGGACAGGGGCGAAGCGCGCATGAACTACGTGGTGTGGCCGCATCCGACCGACTACCGCCTGGGCATGCAGAGTTACAACGACGACGCGTTGTCGCTGTCGGCAGGCATGGACGTGAAGCTGCGTCCGGGCTGGTTGCTGTCGCTCCTGTTCGGCCACGAACAGGCGAGCAACAGCACGCAGGGCAGCAGCATCGGCCTGCGCCTGTCGTACGGGCAGCCCTCGGTTGGCGGCCCCGTATCCGGCGACGGCAGCATGTCCGGCGAGGGCGGACGCCGCTGCGGGCGGCGGTGCGCGAACACGCCGCAGGCGCCGCGCTGATCGCGGCATCGGGCGTCTGACAATCCGGCGTACCGCGCGAAACCCGGCCGATGCCGGGTTTCGTTTTTCCGAGTGCGGCGTCAAGACTGCGACGCCGCGGACCTGCGTCCCAGCACCTTTGGCACAGTCGGCGGAAGCCCCTCACCGATACCCTCCCGGGTACGCCCGCGCGCGACGCGCGCCTGTCCCGCTCAGGAGAACCCTGTTGAAGAAGACCCTGCTGTCCGCCGCCACCCTGCTGGCCCTCGCCGCCGCCGCTCCGTTGGCCGCCCATGAAGACCGCGATTGCCTGGATGATGGCTGCACCTTGCAGGCGTTGTTCACCGAGTCCGACGCCGGTGGCGCGGTGGGCGCGGGTACGACGATTGCCGCCAAGCGCTTCGGCAGCTGGGGCATCGACATCGCCAGCATGGACCGCCAGGCCAGGCCGGGCACCGATTTCTTCCGCTATGTCAGTGGTACCTGGGCCGACACCACGCAGATTCCGGCAGAGCGTTCGAGCTACGGCAACTTCGCATTGCTGCGCGATCTTTCCGAGTTGCGCGTGCGCGGCGTGGTCGAAGGCTACGCGCTGGGCGATCCGGCGACGGGTGGCGATGCCGCCAAGGTGGCGGCGCTGTATCGGGGCTTTCTGGACGAGAAGACGGTCGATGCGCTCGGTGCGAAGCCCCTGCATCCGGTGCTCGACAACATCCGTGCCGCGAAGGACAGGGGCGCGCTGGCCGGGCTGATGGGCCAGCGGGGAGGCTTCTACGACAGTTTCTTCAACCTCAGCGTCAACGATGACCAGAAGGATCCGGACCGCTATGCGCTGTACCTGAGCCAGGGTGGCCTGGGCCTGGGTGATCGCGAAATGTACCTGCGCGACACGTTCGCGCCGCAGCGCGAGCGATACGAGGCCTACATCGCACAGATGCTGCAGCTGGCGGGGTGGGAAAATCCACAGGCGAATGCGAAGGCGATCCTGGCGCTGGAGACGCGCATCGCCGAGGCACACTGGACGCGCGCCGAGAGCCGCAACCGCGACAGGACGTACAACCCACTGGCGATGGCGGAGTTCGCGACGACGTCGCCCGGCTTTCCGTGGACGGACTTCTTCAAGGCGGCCGGCGTCGATGGCGCGGGCAGGGCGGTGATCCGCCAGGACAGCGCCATTCCGAAGATCGCGGCGATCTTCGCCGGCGCCGACGTCGCCACGCTGCAGGCATGGCAGGCGTTCCACGCCGCCGACAATGCGGCGCCGCTGCTGTCGAAAGACTTCTCGGTGGCGCAGTACGAATTCCGCGACAAGTTCCTGTCCGGCCAGCCGCAGCAGCGCGAGCGCTGGAAGCGCGGTGTGGCCTTCGCCGAGTCCGCGATGGGCGAGGCGATCGGCCGCGACTACGTGCAGCTGTACTTTCCGCCGGATGCCAAGGCCAAGATGGATGCGCTGGTCGCCAACGTGAAGGCCGCGATGGGCGCACGCCTGGATGCGCTGGCGTGGATGAGCCCGGCCACCAAGGCCGAGGCGCACGCCAAGCTTGCCGGCTTCGGCCTGAAGATCGGTCATCCCGAGACGTATCGCGATTACCGCGCACTGGTGGTGAAGAACGGCGACCTGTTCGGCAACGCACAGCGCGCCGGCCAGTTCGAGTGGGACTACCGCCGCGCGCGCATCGGCAAGCCGGTCGACAAGGGCGAGTGGGGCATGACGCCGCAGACGGTGAACGCGTACTACAACTCGGTGAAGAACGAGATCGTGTTCCCGGCCGCCATCCTGCAGCCGCCGTTCTTCGACCCCGACGCCGATCCGGCGGTGAACTATGGCGGCATCGGCGGCGTGATCGGCCACGAGATCATCCATGGCTTCGACGACCAGGGCCGCAAATCCGACGGTGCGGGCGTGCTGCGCGACTGGTGGACCGCCGAGGATGCGGCCAAGTTCGAAGTGCAGGCGGCCAAACTTGGCGCGCAGTACGAGGCGTATGCGTTCCCGCAGCTTCCCGGCATGCACATCAACGGGCGCGTGGCGATGGGCGAGAACATCGGCGACCTCGGCGGCCTGACCATCGCGCTGGAGGCCTACCACCGTTCGCTGGAAGGCAAGCCGGCGCCGGTGATCGACGGCTTCACCGGCGACCAGCGTTTCTTCATGGGCTGGGGCCAGGTCTGGCGCACCCTGTGGCGCGACGATGCCTTGCGTCAGCAGCTCGTCAACGGCACCCACTCGCCCGGCCATATCCGCGCGTTCGCGCCGTTGCGCAACATGGACGCGTGGTACGACGCCTTCGGCATCAAGCAGGGCGACCCGCTGTACATCGCACCGCAGGATCGCGTGCGGATCTGGTAATCGCATCGGGACGCCGTCCGAGTGGCGGCGTCCCGGCTTCGTAGCGTGCGCCATGCGCACGATGCACATGGCGCCCAGGTGATTCCCGCGGGGAATCCATGGGATGCGGTCGTGTGCATGGCGCACGCTACGCACACGCACGACACCCATTTCCGGCTTGCATCGCCCGGCGTGCACCCCGATGATGCGGGGCATCGTCGTTTCCCGTGCGTTTCGCGTCATGCCCGCCACCCCCGCGCCAACCCCGCAAGGTGACCTGTTCGGCGGCCCGCAATCCGGCCGGCTGCACCGGCTGTTCTTCGCGCTGGTGCCCTCGGCGGGTGAGCAGGAGGCCCTGCGTCATCGCGCCGAAGACCTGAAGGCGGCATTTCCGCAAGCGCGCTGGGTGCGCCCCGAGCGCTACCACCTGACTCTGCATTTCCTGGGCGAGAGCGATGGTCCGCGCGATGACATGGTCCGTACGGCACGCGATGCGATGCACGACTGGCAGCCGGAGCCCATCGGCATCACCCTCGACCACCTGCTGTGCCTGGGCAACCCCAGGAATCCGGCACTGACGCTCGCGGCGTTGCAGCCGTCCCCGGCCGTGGTCGCGTTCTGGCGCAGCCTGCAGCAACGCCTGTTGCGCGCGGGCTTCAAGCAGCACGTGGGCCGCAGCTTCGTCCCTCACCTGACACTGGCTTACGTGCCGCCGCGTACGGCGCCGGTGGACGTGCCGCCGGTGGTGTTGCATCCCCAGGCGGTACACCTGCTGCACAGCATCGAAGGTGACGCGGACTACCAGCGCCTCGGGGAGTGGTCGCTGGCTGACTGAGTGCGACGGTGGAACGTCGTCGCCTCGCCCAGGGTTCGACTGACCGCGCGTGACTGCGTCAGTGGTGCTGCCCGCGCAGCACGTCCAGCTTGGCCTGATAGAGACGGCGGGTGTCGCCCTCGCTCAACGCGCGTGCACGCGCCAGCGCCTTGCCGGCACGGCGAGGGTCGCCTTGCAGGAAGTAGACACGCGCGAGCCCGAAGTGGAACCGGTGTTCGCCGGGATACAGCGCGATGGCCCGCCGGTAGTGACGGGTGGCCTGGGCGAGGTCGCCGCCACGCTCGAAGCCTGCGGCGAGGAGGTAGTGATGGAAAGGATCGCGCGCCTGTTCCGCATCGAGCCTCGCCTGCAAGGGACGCGCGGCCTCCCCATCGCCGCGGCGCTGGTAGTAGGACACCAGATTGAAGAGTGCGCCGGTATTGCGGGCGTCCAGCGCCAGGGCGCGGAGATAGAACGTTTCTGCGCGTGCGGCGTCTCCGGCGCGCAGATGCATCACGCCGGTGTTGCTCCAGGTGGTGGCGTAGGCGGGGTCGAGGGTCAGAGCGACATCCGCATGACGCAGCGCTTCGCCCAGGGCGCCTTGTTCCAGCAACGCGGCGGCACGATTGTTGTAGTAGTGCGCCAGCAGGCGGCCATCGCGGATCGGTTCGGGTGGCCGTCGCGTGATGACCTGGTTCCAGGCGACATCGACGGTGAATCTTCGCTCGCGGATCCGCACCCCGGCGTTGACATGCTGCGTGCGGTAGAGCGTGTCGTGCTCTTGCCGCCACGCCAGCGTTTCATCGACCTGCTGGCCATACGCATCCAGTCCGGCCTCGCGGGCCAGAGCGACCGTCAGCAGGGTGAAGCTCATGCAGTTGGCCTGGCGGGTCGCATATGCTTCGGCGACGGTATGGTTGGCATCGGCGTCGTACGTCATGCCGAGCCCTTCCGGGCCGAACAGGAAGTCCACCAGCCGCTCCAGTCGTTGCTGGGGCAGGCGGGAAGGGCTGACCACCTGCGCATGGAGCGCCTCGCGCAAGGCCGCGGGGACGCGCATCACGTCGACAGGGGCCGGTGGTGGTGCCGCGGCGGCGGCCACTGGCAGCCAGGCCAGGACTGCCAGGGCATGAAGGCACCAGGTCCGCATGGCCCACCTCCGATCAGCGCGATGCGCTCGCGTTCTCCCGGCGATTCTAGCCAGGCGCGGGCGCGCGGCATGGACGTCCGTCGGACCGCCGCCGGCTGACCGGTGGCACAGTCGGGAGGTACGATGCCCGCATGAACGCTGCCGCCCATCTGATCGCCTGTCCGCATTGCGCGGCGATGAACCGTGTGCCGATGGAACGTCTGGCGGAAGCGCCGCAGTGCGGACGCTGCCACCAGGCGGTGTTCACCGGCGCACCGCTGGCGTTGGGCGACGCGGACTTCGACCGTCACGCGTTGCGCAGCACGCTGCCGCTGCTGGTGGATTTCTGGGCGCCGTGGTGCGGACCCTGCCTGCAGATGGCACCGCACTTCGAGCGGGCCGCTACGGCATTGGAGCCTGCCATGCGGCTGGCCAAGGTGGACACGGAGGCCAGCCCCGGACTGGGCAACCGCTTCGGCATTCGCAGTATTCCCACGATGGTGCTGTTGCAGGGCGGCCGCGAGATCGCCCGGCAGAGCGGGGCGATGCAGGCGGACGCGATCGTGCGGTGGGCGCGGGGACAGCTGGGGTGACGTGGTTTCACCCAATTGTCATCCGAGGCGAGCGCGCCACGAACTCGATCGTAAGATTCGGAAGATGACCGCCCCACTGATCACTGCTGGACCTGTCCTGCTGCGTCCCCTGTGCGAGCATGACGAAGATCTGTATCTCCGGCTTCATGCGTCGGTCGGGACGATGCGACATGTGTCGGCTGTGCTGGATCCCGACGTCGCCCGCTTGCGCTTTGATGAGGCATGCAGACTGTCCGCATCCTCTGAGCCTGCCTATTGGATATGGACAGTCTTCTTGCCCGACCTGACGATGGCGGCCGGAATCGTATCGCTGATGGCACGCGCGTCCCGCGCGGAAATCGGGATTCTGTTGCTGCCGGAATGGCAAAGTCGCGGTTTGGGGACAGCTGCTGTGCGGGCGCTAACGGAGTATGCCTTCACCACGCTTGGCGTGACCCGGATCGAATCCCGTCAACGGGCGAAGAATGTTGGCTGGGAGCGCTTGATGAAACGGACTGGCTTTGAAACGGGGCGGGACGCGATCATCTCGCCCGCTTGGGTGCGCTGGCAACGCGATCTAGGCGGATCAGTCGAATAAGAGGATGTCGAAGTGAAATCAGGCAGCTTGGCATGCGTGGGTCTAGGGATGACGTTGGGGGCTCACCTGGCGCCCAGAGCCAGAAGCTTCATCGAGGAGGCGGATACGGTGTTTGTCGCGGCGTCGGATCCACTCGTGGAGCTATGGGTGCAGCAGATGAATGCGGACGTGCGCAGCTTGCAGCCTTACTACGCCGAGGGGAAGTCAAGGGCTGAATCCTATGGGCAGATGGTTGACGCCATGCTCGAAGCCGTGCGCGAAGGGCGTAGGGTCTGTGGGGCCTTCTATGGACACCCTGGCGTTTTCGCCTGCGTGCCGCATCGCGCTATTGAACAAGCGCGCAATGAAGGATTCGACGCGACGATGGAAGCGGCTGTGTCGGCCGAGGACTGTCTGTACGCCGATCTAGGAATCGATCCGGGGACATATGGTTGTCAACACTACGAAGCCAGCCAGTTCATGATGTACCGCCGGAGGATAGACCCGACGGCATTTCTGGTGCTCTGGCAGGTGGGTGTCGCAGGGGACCGCACGCTTGCACGCCCAGGCACGGGGGCTGCCCATCGAAGGATCCTGCTAGACATCCTGTCCCGCGACTACCCGGACGATCATGTCGTCACTCTGTATGAAGCGGCCACCCTGCCAATGACTACCCCCAGGAGCGAGCAGGTCCGCCTCAGGCACCTGGCGGACGCCGATCTGAGGGGGCAGACCACGGTCGTCATTCCCCCCTCACGGCCGATGGAGCTGAATCCAGACGTGGTGCGGAGGTTGGCGCAGCTCGAGGCCTGAAAGCGTTTTCAGGCCCTCAGGCGGCTAGAGTGTGACCTGAAAAGAGGTTATCGTCCGACAATGGGACGCGCCGACGGGGAGCGCATTCCATCCAATGCCAATTTCTAGGGGGAGTCGTGTCGGCAGTTATACGTTTCATTGAATCCATTGGGCAGAACTCGTCGGCCCGCCACATGAGCGCTGCGGATTACGAGGCCGCAATCAAGGCATCGGGAATCGAGGAGGAAAGCGCGGTTGCCTTGAGGGGTATGGACAGCGCTGCAATCTCAGGCGTACTGGGTGGTCGGAGCAAGATGATGTGCATGATCTGGGCGCCGAACCAGCAGCCCGGCAAGGAAGACGATCAGCCACTGGAAGACGACGTCCCGGCAGAGGAAGAGAATCCGCAGGAAGAATAAGCTTCCGCCGGATGCAGGAGATCAAGGGAGTAGTGCTATGTCTGCGCATTGGAAGGGCTACTGGTTGATCGGCGCCTTGTTGGCGTCGTTTCCCATCGGTTCGGCATTCGCCGCCGGATCGCTGGACGCGCTTATCGCCAAGGCCGAGGCGGCTCGCAGCTCCGACCCGAAGTCCTTCCAGCGGATTCTCGGGCAGTTGGAAGCGCAGGCGGACATCGCCGACGAAGCTCAGAAGGACCGCATTGCCTACTTGAAGGCCTATGGCCTGATCTTCGAAGGCCGGGCGGAAGCGGGTATCAGCGCAGCCAAGGCCCTGGGGGAAAGAGCCAAGGATTCTGATCTTGCCCTCCGCGCAACCCTGCTTACGGTCAATGCCTATGCATTGAACAGGCAGTTTACCGAGGGCTTGCGGCAACTTGAGCAGGCGATGCGGCAGCTCCCAGCCGTCCGTTCCAGCGAAATACGCCATCAAGGCCTGGGCGTTGCAGCGGTGCTTAATCAGCAGATAGGCCAGTATCGACAGGCGCTGGACTACGCCGATCGTATTCTGAAAGAGTCACCCGATGGCCGCACACGGTGTCTGGCCTCTCAGGTGCAGATCGAGAGCCGCCAGTACCTTGGCCTGCTGGTCTCGGACGATGGTCAGATCCATGGCGCCATCGATCAGTGCATCCGGCAGAAGGAGTTCGCGGCTGCGAACTTCATCCGCATTGCGTTGGCCCGGAAATGGGTGGACGCGGGCGATGCGGAGCGAGCCGTCGGCCTCATTGAGAAGCACCTCAAAGAGATCGAACGAGCCAAGTATCCGCATCTGATCGCTGAGGCGAAGGCGTTTCTCGCGGAACAGTCGCTGGAGAAGGGTGAGTTATCGGCGGCCGAAGCCTATGCGCGCGGGGTCTTGAGCCAGAGTGCCAGTGTCACCAGCACGCTGCCATTGGTGAAGGCGTATAGAACGCTCTACGACGTCGCCGAACGTAACGGCGATACTAAGGGTGCCCTGAGCGCGTATCAGAGTTACGCCGAAGCCGACAAGGCTTACCTCAATGAAGTGAAGGCCCGCGAATTGGCGTACCAGATCGTCCGCCAGGAAACGCTGCAGAAGACTCAACAGATCAACCTGCTGGATCAGCAGAACCAGGTCCTGCAGCTGCAGCGCAAGGTCGACCAGCAGGCCGCGCAGAACACGCGGCTGATCGTCATCCTGCTGATACTGCTGATCGCGTCCATCGGCTACTGGGCGTTCAAGATCAAGCGCGTGCAGCTGTCGTTGAAGAAAATGGCCGAGACCGATGCCCTCACCAGCATCTGCAACCGCCACCACTTCACCATTCGCGCCGAGCGCGCGCTGGCCGAATGCGCCCGCAACGGCGAGCAGGCCGCGCTGATCATGTTCGACCTGGACCATTTCAAGAACATCAACGACCGCTTCGGACATGGCACCGGCGACTGGGCGCTGAAGGAAGTGGCCGAGGCCAGCAAAGGGTTCTGCCGCCGCATCGACGTGCTTGGCAGGTTGGGCGGTGAAGAGTTCGCGATCCTGATGTACGGCTGCGACCTGCGTGCGGCTGCCCGTGTGGCGGAAGACTGCCGCGTGCGGCTGGCCCAGATCGAGACCCGCGAGACCGGCCATGTCTTCGCCATCACCGCCAGTTTCGGCGTGACATCGAGCCAGCATTCCGGCTACAGCCTGGCCAAACTTCTTTCGCATGCGGACAAGCAGCTGTATCGCGCCAAGCACAATGGCCGGAACCGTGTCTGCGTGTACGACGGCGAGCAGGAGAACGTCCGCGCCGCCAGCAATGTGCTGGAACTGCCCCAGCGCGATCGCACCGAGCACCTCGGCAGCTGAGGCTGCCGGTCAGGGCGTCTCGGTGACCGGCTGCAGGTCGTCGTCGATCGCCACCTGGTTGCGGCCGCGACTCTTGGCTTGATAGAGGGCGCGGTCGGCCGCTTCCAACCATGTGCGCAACCCGGATGCGGTTGCCTTCGCCAGGCCAAGGCTGACCGTCGGCCGCAAGCCGGGCGCACTCTGCACCTGCAACGCTTGCACGCCCTCGCGGATGCGTTGCGCGACGATGTCGGCGGTCGACACGTCGGTACCCCACAGCAGCACCGCGAACTCGTCTCCCCCCAACCGTCCGGCCGCATCCTGGCTGCGGATGCTGTGGCGGATCACCTCCGCCGTCGCACGCAGCACGTCATCGCCCGCCGCGTGGCCATGGCGATCGTTGATCGCCTTGAAGTGGTCGATGTCGATCATCAGCAGCGTGGCGGGCTCACCGGTGGCGGCGCACTGGTCCAGCAGCAGCGCGGCCTGTTCCTGCCAGTGCCGGCGGCTGTCCAGCGCGGTCAACGTGTCGCGCCGGCTCAGCTCGTCCAGTTGGCGGTTCTGCCGCTTCACCTTGCGCACGAGCCGGTAGCTGGCCTGGCTGACGGCGATCGAGTGGATCATCAGCATGGGCAGGCAGGCGACCATGACTGCCATGCTGGTCATCGGCCGCATCTCGAAGCCGGTGGCCACCCCCACCGTCGCGGCACCCGCCGCCATCAGCGGCAGCGACCAGTACCACAGGCGGTCGATGCCGGTGCTGATCTTGTCGACCGTGGTGAGCGTGACCAGCAGGACGCTGGGCAGCAGGTTGAAGGCCATCAGCGGCACCCACATGCCGGCCAGTATCGAGTCCACCAGCAGATTGCGGATCTCGCCCCGGAACGGCTCCGGATGACGCAACGCCAGCCACAGCGCGAGTTGCGGCCACACGAGGGTAGTGAACAGCAGGAACGCCCACGCAACCAGGCCCGCCTGGTTTTCCAGCAGCACCATGCCCGTCGGCAACGCTGCCAGCCCCATGCCGAGCGTGCGCAGGCGATGGATGCGGCGCGGCAGGCGTTGGGTATGGCGCGCCGCATCGGTAACCGGCGGCGGTGTGGTGGACGGCATTGGCGCGTGAGTCCCCTTGCTCGTGTCGGCCATCTCCGGGTGACCGGAGGATGGCGGAGTGTAGGTCACTGCGCGACGGTGGGCACGCTGCAGAGCCATGCCGAGCAGAGCGGCCGCTGGCGCGCATTCTTGAGCGGCTGGACGATAATCGGCACCTCCCGACTGCGCGCCTTTCGATGTCCGATCCTCCGCCTTTCATCGCTCATGCGCCCCCGCGAATACCGGTCCGCGCCGCTGCAGGGGTGGCGATGACCGGCGCCGCCCTGTTCCTCGCCGTGGCGGGGTCGCTGCAGGTCGTGCGCGGTGACCTCGACTGGCAACGTGCCACGCTGAGCCAGTACCTGCTGGGCCCGTGGGGTCTGCTGCTGCGGACCACGTACTGCCTGCTGGCGGCGGCGATCGTGGCGCTGGCGGCCGGCATGTACACGCAGCTGTCGGCGCATGCGCGCAGCGCCGCGCCGTTGCTGCTTTTCTGCCTGGGTGCCGTGGCGCTGGCGGGCGTGGCGATAGGCGATTCGTGGTTGCCGCAGGCCGCGCCCGACTTCCATCACTGGTTCCACCACACCAGCGCGATCACCGCGTTCCTCGCGGTCACCACGGGCATGCTGTTGCAGGCGTGGCGTTTCCGACGGGACGATGCCTGGCGTCGCTACTTCCCGTTGGCCGCGGCATGGTCGGTCACGTGCTACGCATTGCTGTGGCTGCATGCACTGTGGGCGCCTGCGGGGCAGGGCTGGGTGCAGAAGCTGCTGATCGCGCTGATCGTCGCCGCGATGGGCCTGGCGGGCACGTGGCTGTGGCGTGCGGCATCCGGTGCGAGGGAGACGCCGCAGCGCTAAGCTGCAGGCCTCACGACGGAGGGAATCCCATGATCCAGCGGTTCGATGTAGGTGCGCGGCTGTCCGAGATGGCCATCCACAATGGTGTGGTCTACCTGGCGGGGCAGATCGCGGAAGACGCGACGCAGGGGATCGCTGGGCAGACGCAGCAGGTGCTGGGCGAGATCGACGCATTGCTGGCCCGTGCCGGAACGGACAAGTCGAAGATCCTGCGCGCTGAGATCTTCATCAAGGACCTGCAGGATTTCGAGGCGATGAACCGCGTGTGGGATGCCTGGGTACCGGAAGGCAACGCACCGCCACGTGCGACCGTGCAGGCGAATCTCGCTCGCCCCGCGTGGCTGATCGAGATCGTGGTGACGGCGGCGACCTGAGCCGTGGCAACGCGCAAGCCTGGCCCGTGGCAGCGTCCCGCGCCCAAGCGTCGCGGCGGTGCGGTGACGCTGACGCCGGCACAGATCGAGGAAGCGCGTGCACGTGCCGCAGCGGCAGGCCGGCGCTATCCCAACCTGGTCGACAACATGTACGTGGCGGCGAAGGCACGGCGCGCGAGCGGTGCGGCAGCACGTACCGGCGACGAAACAGAATGAGGGTGCATGCGGCGTGAGGACAAGCATGCATATTCCGCCGTAAACGTCTGTAATAAAACTGCTTCCAAACCCTGACCCGGCCTCAACAATCCGTCGCGTATCGTGCGCCCACGTTCCGCAGCCGCTGCGGCACGCACTTCCCCGGGTGCGCGCCGCAGCCCCTGCGGACGACCACTCAGGCCTTGCGTTCCGCCAGCCAGTCGATCACACCAAGCGCGGCGTGGCGGCCACTGGCGAAGCAGGCTGTCAGCAGATAGCCGCCCGTGGGCGCCTCCCAGTCCAGCATCTCGCCCGCGGCAAACAGGCCGGGCAGGGTGCGCACCATCAGCCTGGCGTCCAGCGCTTCCAAGGGAACACCGCCGGCACTGCTGATCGCTTCGGCGATCGGACGCGGACGCTGCAGGCGGAACGGGAAACGCTTGAGCGTGCGCGCGATGCGCGCGGGATCCGCGAGCGCTGCCTTGTCCAGGATTTCGTACAGCAGGGCCGCACGCACGCCGGCGACACCGGCCTCGCGACGCAGGTGCTCGCTCAGGCTGCGGGAGCCGCGTGGCTTGGCGAGTCGCCGGGCCAGGTCGGACGCGTCGCGCCCGGGGAGCAGATCCAGCACCAGCGTGGCGTGACCATCGCGCGCGATCGCGTCACGCAGCATCGGCGACAGCGCGTAGACCAGGCTGCCTTCGATGCCGGTGGCGGTGAGGATGCATTCCCCTTGGCGCTGGTGCGGGACGCCGTCGGCGTCCTGCCAGTGCGCGACGACCGGCTTGAGCGGCTCGCCCGCGAAGCGCGTGGCCAGGTGCTCGCTCCACCCGATGTCGAAGCCGCAGTTCGACGGAAGCAGCGGTGCGACGTGGATGCCCTTGGCCTCCAGCGCGTCCACCCAGGCGCCGTCGGAGCCGAGTTCGGGCCAACTCCCGCCACCCATCGCCAGCATGGCGGCGTCGGCCTGCACGGCGATCTCGCCGTCGGGCGTCGCGAAACGCAACGCGCCAGCGTCGTTCCAGCCCAGCCACCGGTGCTGCACGTGAAAGCGCACGCCCTGTTCGCGCAGTCGCCGCACCCAGCCCCGGAGCAACGGGGCGGCCTTCAGGTCGGACGGGAACACGCGGCCAGACGTGCCCACGAAGGTTTCCACCCCCAGGCCACGTGCCCACTGCCGCAACGCATCCGCGTCGAAGTCGCGCAGCCAGGCCGCGAGCTGCGGCTGGCGAGCGTGGTAGCGCGTGACGAACACGTCGAACGGATCGGAGTGGGTCAAGTTCATGCCGCCCTTGCCGGCGATCAGGAACTTGCGTCCCACCGAGCCCTTCGCGTCGTACAGGTCGACATCCAGCCCCGCAGCGCGCAGCGTCTCGGCAGCCATCAGGCCGGCCGGCCCGCCACCGATGATGGCGACGGTGTGCGAGGCAGAGGGCGTATCGGTGTTCGGCGAAGGCATCCGCATAGTATGCCGTGCCCGACCAGCACTCCCGGCAGGCGCACGGCCTGCGGTATCGTCGTGCGCACCACGTGAAAGGGAATGCCTGATGCTTTCGATGTCGTCTGCGGTCGTGCGCCGCGCCCTGCTGTTGCTGTGCCTGGCCGCGCCCGTGGCACTCGCCAACGAGACGCCGCCACCCGGACTGCAGGATCTCGACGCGTACGTCGAATCCGTTCGCAAGACGTTCGATGTGCCCGGCATCGCGGTGGCGGTAGTGAAGGATGGCAAGGTGGTGCTGGCAAGGGGCTGGGGCCAGCGGGAGATGGGCAAGCCGGCACAGGTCGATGCCCACACGATGTTCGCCATCGCGTCCAATACCAAGGCGTTTACTGCAGCCTCGCTCTCGATGCTGGCCGACGAGGGCAAACTGGCGCTGGAAGATCGTGTCATCGACCACCTGCCGTGGTTCCGCATGGCCGACCCCTACGTCACCCGCGAGATGCGCATCCGCGACCTGCTGGTCCATCGCAGCGGACTGGGCCTGGGGGCGGGCGACCTTCTTTACTGGCCGACGACCACGTACAGCAACCGCGAAGTCGCCGAGCGCCTGCGCGACGTGCCGCTCAGTGGCGGCTTCCGGGAGCGCTATGCCTACGACAACATCCTCTATGGCGTGGCGCAGCTGGTCATCGAGGAGGCCAGCGGACAGTCGTACGAGCAGTTCCTCCGTACGCACTTCTTCCAGCCGTTGGGAATGCGCGAAACGCGCTACAACAGCGACGCGCTGAGGGCCGGTGACAACGTCGCGACCGGCCACGCCAAGGCCGATTTCACCACGCTGCAGCCCGCGCCACGCATGACCTGGCGCAATGTCGCCGGCGCCGGCGGCATCTATTCCAGCGTCACCGACATGGCGACGTGGATGAACGCGCAGCTCGCCGGCGGCACGTACCGTGATGCGAAGGGGCGCGAGCAGGCGCTGTTCACGCCGGCACGGCAGAAAGCGATGTGGTCGCTGGTCACGCCGATCCCTATTGCCGAACCCAAGATCGACGCATTGAAGTCGGCGAAGCCGAGTTTCCTCGGTTACGGCGAGGGATGGATGGTGTCCGATTTCCAGGGCCGCAAGCTGGTGTGGCACACGGGGGGCTGGCCCGGCATGGTGTCGCGCGTGACCCTGGTACCGGAACAGAAACTGGGCGTGGTGGTGCTGACCAACCAGGAAGTGGGCGCCGCCTTCAACGCGATCACGCTGAAGGTGCTGGATGCGTACCTGGCCAACAGCGGCACGGACTGGCTGGCGGCCTACCAGGCGCAGGTGGCGCAGGCAAAGGGCGACGCTGACGCACGCTGGCAGAAGCTGCTGGCTGCGCGTGATGCGACGTCCAAACCGTCGCTGCCATTGGCGAAGTACGCCGGCACGCTGCGCGACCCGTGGTACGGAGATGTCGTGGTGCGGCAGGAAGGCGATGGCCTGGTGCTGCGCTTCAGCCGTACGCCCGAACTGGTCGGCGACCTGCAACCGTGGCAGCACGATACGTTCGTGGTGCGCTGGCGCGAGCGCTGGCTCAATGCTGATGCGTTCGTGACCTACTCGCTGAAACCGGATGGCGGCATTCGCGAGGCGCGGATGGAGGCGATCTCACCGCTGACGGATTTCAGTTTCGATTTCCATGACCTGCGGCTGGTGCCGGTGGAGTAGCAGCGGCGTCTCTGTAGGAGCGACGTGAGTCGCGACCGCGAGAAAGAAGGGCAAGGAAACCTTCCACGCCGCGCGTGAATCCCCGTCTCTGGTGGTCCAGCCTTGCGGTCGCGACTTACGTCGCTCCTACAGGGAGGGCGCCAGCCTTATTCGTGCGGCTTGACGTCCAGCAGCTCCACGTCGAACACCAGCGAGGCGTTGGGCGGAATGACGCCGCCAGCGCCGCTGCTGCCATCGCGAGGTGCGGATGGAGGCGATCTCACCGCTGACGGATTTCAGTTTCGATTTCCACGACCTGCGGCTGGTGCCGGCGGAGTAGCGGCGGCGTCCCTGTAGAAGCGACGTGAGTCGCGACCGCGAGAAAGAAGGGCAAGGAAACCTTCCACGCCGCGCGTGAATCCCCGTCTCTGGTGGTCCAGCCTTGCGGTCGCGACTTACGTCGCTCCTACAGGGAGGGCGCCAGCCTTATTCGTGCGGCTTGACGTCCAGCAGCTCCACGTCGAACACCAGCGAGGCGTTGGGCGGAATGACGCCGCCAGCGCCGCTGCTGCCATAGGCGAGGTCGCCAGGAATCTTCAGCGTGCGCTTGCCGCCGACTTTCATGCCGGCCACGCCTTCATCCCAGCCACGGATGACCTGGCCGGCGCCCAGCAGGAAGCTGAAGGGCATGCCGCGGTCGACGGAACTGTCGAACTTCATGCCGCGCTGCTGCGGGGCGGTCTCGTCGTACAGCCAGCCGGTGTAGTGCACGCTGACGTCGCTGCCACTGGTCGCCACGGCGCCGGTGCCGGACTGCGTATCGATGCGCTCGAGTTCGGCCACGCTGCCGCCGGCGGGCGGACCCGCAGGCGTGCAGGCGGCAAGCAGGGTCAGCGAAACAGCGAGCAGCAGAGAGCGCATCGGGGACATCATCCGGCAGGCGAAGGGCGCGCAGGGTAACCCATCCGGCGCGAAGACCCCGCATCCGCTCCGGTTACACTGCCGCCATGGCGAAACTTTTCCTCAACCTGCGCAACGTACCCGGCGATGAAGCCGATGACGTACGTGGGCTGTTGCGCGCGAACGCGATCGACTTCTACGAAACCCAGGCCAGTCCTTGGGGCATCTCGGCAGGCGGATTGTGGATCCAAGATGCAGACCAGATGGCTCGTGCGAAGCGGCTGATGGCCGACTATCAGGCCAAACGCCGCGACCAGGCTCGTTCGCAGCAGGCCGCCGACGAGCGCGAAGGGCGTGCGGACACCTTCATGGGCCAGCTGCAGGCGCGACCGGGCTACGTGATCGGCATGCTCGCGGCGATGATCGCCATCATCGTGCTGACGCTGGCACTGCCCTGGATGTTGCTCTGACGCCGGGTGATGGCGCAGGGCGCGCTTTTTTTCGCGCGTTGCGCGTACCGCCCGGCCTGGGCGGGTTCCGCACGAAGCATCAGAACAGCGCATGCAGGGCATCGAGCATCGTGCTCCAGCCGTGCTGCGTGCGGTCGGCATAGTCGGCCCACGCGCGCGGCAGGGCATGGGTCAGGCGCAGTTCGCAGCCCGAGGGGCTCGGCGTGATCACGATATCCACGCGGCTGCCGTCCTGGTCGGCTTCGCCGGCGATGGTCCAGGTGAAGGACAGCCTGTGCGGCCGTTCGATGACGAGATATTCGCCGACGTGGTCGATGCGCTCGCCGTCGCGTTCGACCAGCATCGAAAAACGGCCGCCGACGCGCGGGTCCACGTCCAGGCGCAGCAGTTTCTCCTCGCGGATCCCGGGGCCCATCATCCACTGGCCCAGGAGGCGCGGCGTCAGCCAGGCGTCGAACACACGTTCGGCGGATGCGGTGAAGGTGCGGTGCACGGTGACATCGAGCGTGTCGATGGCGGGAGGTGTCGTCATGGCTGTTTCCGGGTCGGTGGGGCGTGGGATGGGGCGTCCGCCTGCAGGACCGCGTCGAGGGCGTCGAGCCGGGCGGTCCAGAACTGTTCGTACTGCCGCAACCAGGCCTCGCCTTCGGCCAGCGCTTGCGGCTGCAGGTGGCACAGGTGCGTGCGGCCCTGGATCTGCCGCGTCACCAGGCCGGCGCGCTCCAGCACCTTGATGTGCTTGGACGCGGCGGCCAGTGAGATCTGGAACGGCGCCGCCAGCTCGCCGACGCTGCGCGGCTGCCCGCCCAGGCTGCGCAGCATGCGGCGACGTGTGCCGTCGGCGAGCGCGTGAAAGATCGCATCGAGGTGCGGTGCATCATATTCAACCATGTGGTTGAGTATCCCGCTCGCTCCGTCGACCGTCAACCATCTGGTTGAATGAAAGGAGGCAGGCCGACGGACGGTAAAATCGCGCCATGATCACCAACATCGCCGCCTACCACTTCACGCCCATTGAGGCGCCCGCCGAGTTCGCCGCCGCGCTGCATGCCCGTGCCAAGGCGCTGGCGTTGCGCGGATCCGTGCTGGTGGCGGGCGAGGGGCTGAACCTGTTCCTGGCCGGCGAAGCGGACGCGATCGAATCCTTCCTCGCACCGCTACGTGACGATGTCCGCTTTGGCGGACTGCGGGTGAAGTACAGCGCCAGCCGTCTGATGCCGTTCGCGCGCCTCAAGGTCAAGGTGAAGCCGGAGATCATCAGCTTCCGCCGGCCCGGCACGACGCCGGAGGATGCACGTGCCCCGGTCGTGGAGCCGCGCACGCTGGCGCGCTGGCTGCAGCAGGGCCACGACGATGCAGGCCGTCGCGTGGTGATGCTGGACACGCGCAACCAGCAGGAAATCCAGCACGGCACCTTCGCTGGCGCACTGACATTGCCGATCGACAAGTTCACTGACCTGCCGGCGGCGCTGGAGCCGCATCGCGACACATTGAAGGACGCCACGGTGGTCAGCTTCTGCACCGGCGGCATCCGCTGCGAGAAGGCCGCGCTGTGGATGCAGGCGGACGGCATGGACAACGTGCTGCAACTTGACGACGGAATCCTTGGCTATTTCGAGCAGGTCGGCGGATTCGGCTACGACGGTGCCTGCTTCGTGTTCGACGAACGCGTGGCGCTGCGTCCCGACCTGAGTCCGCTGGTGGACGAGGCGGCGGGCGCCGCATGAGCGGCCTCGACGCCCTGCGCTTCGATAACCGTTTCCTCCGCGAACTGCCGGGCGATCCCGAGCAGGGATTCCGACGTCGCGAAGTTCGCGGCGCGGTGTGGTCCGCGGTCGAGCCCTCTCCGGTCTCCGCACCGACGCTGCTGGCGCATTCTCGTGAAGTCGCAGCACTGCTTGGGCTGGACGACGCCGATGCTGCGTCGCACGCATTCGCGCAGGTGTTCGGCGGTAACGCCCTGCTACCGGGCATGCAGCCTTACGCCGGCAATTATGGCGGCCACCAGTTCGGCAACTGGGCCGGGCAGCTCGGCGACGGCCGTGCCATCACGCTGGGCGAAACGGTCAACGCAGCTGGCCAGCGATGGGAGTTGCAGCTGAAGGGCGCAGGCCCGACCCCGTACTCGCGCACCGCCGATGGGCGCGCGGTGCTGCGCTCCTCGATCCGCGAGTTCCTGTGCAGCGAGGCCATGCATCATCTCGGCGTGCCGACCACGCGCGCGCTGAGCCTGGTGGGCACGGGCGAGCAGGTCGTGCGCGACATGTTCTACGACGGCCATCCGGCGCCGGAACCCGGTGCGGTCGTCTGCCGCGTGGCGCCGTCGTTCCTTCGCTTCGGTCATTACCAGTTGCCGGCCTCTCGCGGCGAAACGGACGTGCTGCGCGCGCTGGTGGAGTTCACGATCCGGCGCGACTTCCCGCATCTCTCGGGCACGGGTGAGGCGTTGTACGCCGCGTGGTTCGCCGAGGTCTGCGAAAGCACGGCGGTGATGGTGGCCCACTGGATGCGCGTGGGCTTCGTCCACGGCGTGATGAATACCGACAACATGTCGGTGCTGGGCCTGACCATCGACTATGGGCCCTACGGCTGGATCGACCACTACGATCCGGACTGGACACCGAACACGACCGACGCGCAGGGCCGGCGTTACCGCTTCGGCTGGCAGCCCCGCGTGGCGGGCTGGAACCTCAGCCGCTTCGCACAGGCGCTGTCGCCGCTGTTCGATGGCGTGGAAGCACTGCAGGAAGGCCTGCAACGCTTCGCCGACGGGTACGTGCAGGCCGACCGCGACATGGTCTCGCGCAAGCTCGGGTTAATGACCTGCCGCGACGACGATGTCACACGGATGGAGACGTTGCAGGGCCTGCTGCAGGAAGGCGAGGTCGACATGACGCTGTTCTTCCGCGCGCTGATCGATGCGGACCTGGCGGACGCGTCGCTGTCGGCCTTCGACGACGCCTTCTACGACCCGGCGAAGCGCGAGGCGGTTGCGCCCGCGTTGCACGACTGGCTGGCGGCCTATGCAAGCCGGCGGTCGGAGGATGCACTGGATGTGGCCGCTCGCCGTGAACGCATGCGCCTGGCCAATCCGCGCTACGTGCTGCGCAACTACCTCGTGCAGCAGGCCATCGATGCGGCCGAAGCCGGCGATATGTCCGGCGTCCACGAACTGCTGGATGTCATGCGCCGCCCCTACGACGACCAGCCCGGCCGCGAGCGCTTCGCGCAACGGCGTCCCGACTGGGCGCGGGAGCGCGCAGGCTGCTCGATGCTGTCCTGCAGTTCTTGAGCAGCCCGCTTTTACTGTAGGAGCGACGTCAGTCGCGACCGTAGATCAACCGCATCCTTGAAGCCGGTGCCACCTCCGATGCGCTGCGCACGAAACAGAGCATCGGCCCACCGAAGCATGCGGTCGCGACTTACGTCGCTCCTACAACAAGCCGTCGCACGCGGTAGCATGCGTCATCCCTGTGGAGCTCCCCCATGATCACCGTCCACCACCTCAACAACTCCCGTTCGCAGCGCGTGCTCTGGCTGCTGGAGGAACTGGGACTGGACTACACGGTGGTGCGCTACCAGCGCGACCCGCAGACGATGCTGGCGCCGCCGGAGCTGAAGAAGATCCACCCGCTCGGCAAGTCACCGGTGCTGGTGGATGGCGAATACGTACTGGCCGAATCCGGTGCCGTCCTCGAGTACCTCGTGGAGCGCTACGACGCGGCACACCGGTTCGCACCATCACCCTCTACGGCGGAACACCTGCGCTACCGCTACTGGCTGCATTACGCCGAGGGCTCGGCGATGCCGCCTATGCTGCTGAGCCTGGTGTTCTCGCGCCTGAAGAAGGCGCCGATGCCGTTCTTCGCCCGTCCTGTCGCGCGCGGGATCGCCGAGAAGGCGATGAAGACCTTCGTGGGTCCACAGGTGAAGCTGCATCTGGACTACATGGAGGCCGAGCTCGGCAAAGCGTCCTGGTTTGCCGGCGAACAGTTCAGCGCAGCCGATATCCAGATGAGCTTTCCGGTTGAAGCGGCCGCCGTGCGCGCGGGGCTGGAGAAATACCCGAACCTTGCCCACTTCCTTTCCCGCATCCACGCGCGGCCGGCCTACCAGCGGGCGCTGGCGCAGGGCGGCCCGTTCGACCTGCTGGGCTGAGCGGGATACAGCGTCCCGCGATGTGCGGTGGAACCGGCCTCGCGGCGTCCCCATGACGATGACATCGTCATTGCCGGTGAACCCATGATTCCGTATTCGCTCCTCGACCTGGCCCCCGTCTGCGAAGGCAGCGATACCACCCAGGCGTTCGCCCACATGCGCGATCTGGCGCAGCACGCCGAGCGCTGGGGCTACACGCGCTACTGGCTGGCCGAACACCACAACATGCCCGGCATCGCCAGCGCGGCGACGGCGGTGCTGATCGGCCATGTCGCGGGTGCAACGTCGACGATCCGCGTCGGGGCCGGCGGCATCATGTTGCCCAACCACTCGCCGCTGCAGGTGGCCGAGCAGTTCGGCACGCTGGCCTCGCTGTATCCGGGGCGCATCGATCTGGGCCTGGGCCGTGCGCCCGGCACCGACCAGCCGACGGCCCGTGCGCTGCGTCGCTACTTCGACAACGCCGAGCAATTCCCGCAGGACGTGCAGGAAGTGCTGCGCTACTTCGAGCCCGTGCAGGAAGGGCAGGCGGTGCGTGCCGTGCCGGGTGCGGGACTCGATGTGCCGGTGTGGTTGCTGGGTTCCAGCCTGTTCGGTGCGCAGCTGTCGGCCGCGCTTGGCCTGCCGTACGCGTTCGCATCGCATTTCGCTCCGGATGCGATGGACCAGGCGTTGCTGCTGTACCACCGCGATTTCCGCCCGTCGAAGCGGCAGGCCAAGCCGCATGCCATGCTCGCCCTGAACGTGGTCGCGGCCGAGACCGATGCCGAGGCGAAGCATCTTTTCACCACCCAGCAGCAGGCCTTCGTCAACCTGCGTCGCGGCCGCGCGGGTCTGGTGCCGCCGCCGATCGACGACATCGAAGCGTTCTGGGAGCCGCACGAGAAGGCCGGTGTCGCGCAGGCACTGGCCTGTGCAGTCGTCGGCAGCCGCGACACCGTGCGCAAAGGCATCGCCGATTTCATCCAGCGCCATCGCCCTGACGAGCTGATGCTGACCGCCAACATCTTCGATCATGCCAAGCGGCTGCGCTCGTTCGAGATCGCGGCCGAGGTCATGTCGTAGCGTGCGCCATGCGCACGACCGCAAGGGTGACGGTCATCGCCGTCGTGCGCGTGGCGCACGCTACAGGCGGGCATCGACGTGGAATTGGTGCGCATGGCCATGCCGTCGCGTGCCCGCGTTTGTTCGAGGTTGTCGCCGAGGCAATGTCGTAGCGTGCGCCATGCGCACGACGGGGGTTGATGCACATCTCTGCGGTCGTGCGCATGGCGCACGCTACGAGGTGCCTCGCTGGATGAAGGGTACGCGCTCGTAGAGCCGTCGCTCGCCGCCGCGCGGATCGTCCTGCATGCCGGATGCGTCGTCGAATACCATCGTCTGCCGCTGCGGCAGCGTGTAGGGGGACCAGGAGGGGAGGCCTGCGTGGTTCGGGTCGCCATGGCGGGCGAGGGCGATCAGTGCGGTGCTCATGCGCGCGGCCATCATCCGTGCGCGTGCATCCGCGCCGGTCTTCGATCCTTCCGCCCCGATGTTGTCGAACACCAGCGGGATGTCGAGCGTATGGAACGCACGCAGTTGGCCGCCGTCCACCGGTGAGCGCCAGTCCAGCTGGTAGACCCACGCCGGCGATCCCTGTCTCGCGCGTTCTTCGGCCTCGATGATGGCGCCGCGCCACGAGCGTCCCGCGGTCGTCGCCGCGAAAAAAACCTCAGACGGCGTGTAGTCCGGATACAGGCGGCGGTACTCGGCTATCACCACGTCCGGCGACAGGTCGACGAACTGCTGTTCGCGCAGTTTCTGCGGCAGCTGTTCCCACGTCAGGGCGAAATTCGCCGGATCGTTGCCGAGGAAGGCGCGCGTCTCGTCGCGCGTATTGCCGATGACCATCGGGATGCGTGCCGACTGCGCCGGTGCATCCGGGTAGAACGGATGGCGGGGCAGGCTGCGCGAGTCCAGCACCGGACCGAAGTAGAGCGAGGTCTCTTCGGCGCGCGACGGATCGCGCACGCGGGTGGCGTCCAGCAGCCGCGCCATGGGCATGGCCAGCAGGCGATCCACGTCGCCCGTATCCAGCCCCAGTTCGGTGAGGAAGAGCACGCTGCGCTGCGCGGCCGCACGCGGGCCGGCGGCGGTCACCTGCTGGCCGCTCATCGTCATCGCCTTCTGGAACAGGCCGTCGGCCTCCGGCATCGCCATCAGCGTGGCGATCTTCGCACCGCCGCCGGACTGGCCGAACACGGTGACGTTGCCGGCGTCGGCGCCGAACTCGTGTGCGTGTTCGCGTACCCAGTGCAGGGCATCGATGAGGTCGAGCTGCCCGACGTTTCCCGAATGCTGGACACGCTCGTCGCCGCTTTCGCCGAGATACAGGTAGCCGAATGCATTGAGCCGGTGGTTGACGGTGACCGCGACGACATCGCCGCGGCGGCACAGGTTCACGCCGTCGTAGAGCGCATGCGAACCGGAGCCGTTGTTGTAGCCGCCGCCATGGAGGTAGAACAGGATCGGGCGCTTGCCGCCATCGCGCAGCGCGGGCGTGTAGACGTTGACGAACAGGCAGTTTTCGCTGACCGGTTGCCCGTCGGCGTCGCCGCGCTGTGGCGCGGACGCACCGAAGCGGGAGGCATCGCGCACGCCGGTCCACGCGGTTTCGCGCAGGGCTCGCTGGAAGCGCCGGGTTGCAGTGTCGCCGGCGTAGGGAACACCACGGAAGACATGGATGCCACGCTCGGTGGTGCCTGCGATGCGACCGCTTCGGGTGGTAGCGAGGGAGAGGTTCCGGGCGCTGGCGGCCATGGGCAGGGTGGACGTCAGCAGGCCCAACCCGGATGTTGCGGCGAGTTGCGCCAGAAACTGCCGACGTGACGAGGGGAGCGAGACCGTCATGGAGAACCTTGGGATGACACCGGTTTCCAAAGGCTAGCAAAGCCCGGTCGGGCAGGAACGCCGCAGTGCGTCAGGCCGCCATGCCTGCTGCGTGCCCAGACGCCCAGGCCCATTGGAAGTTGTACCCCCCCAGCCAGCCGGTGACGTCGAGCACTTCGCCGACGAAGAACAGGCCAGGCACGTGCCTCGACATCATCGTGCTGCTGGACACGCCATCGGTGTCGACGCCGCCGAGCGTCACCTCCGCAGTGCGGTAGCCCTCCGTGCCACTGGCCACCAGTGGCCAGTCGGACAGCAGCACGGCGGCTTCTTTCAGCTGCGGGGCGTTGAACTGCTTCATCGGATGATTGGGCAGCCATACCTCGCATAGCCGCTGGGCGAAGCGGCGTGGCAGTGCGTCGGAGAGCACGGTCTTCAGTTCGGCATCGGGGCGCTGCTTCTGCTGGGACTGCAGCCAGTCCAGCGAGTCTCGATCGGGCAGCAAGTCCAGGCGCAGGTCGCCGCCGGGCTGCCAGTAGGAAGAGATCTGCAGGATCGATGGCCCGCTCACCCCACGGTGGGTAAGCAGCATGAAGTTGCGGAAGCGCGCCTTGCCGCAGCGCGCCTCGACGGGAAGGGCGACGCCGCTGAGGTCGGCAAGGCGTTCCTGGTGCTTGCCGCTCAGCGTAAGCGGCACCAGACCTGCACGGGTCGGCAAGACGTCGTGACCGAACTGGCGTGCCAGTTCGTAGCCGAAGCCGGTGGCGCCCATGCTGGGGATCGACAGGCCGCCGGTGGCGATCACCAGCGACGGCGCGGTGAAGCGACCCAGCGTCGTGTCCATGCGGAACACGCCGTCCGCATGTTCGACGTTGCCGACACTGCAGCCGGTCTCGATACGCACGCCTGCGGCCAGGCACTCGTCCACCAGCAGCTTGACGATGAGCTTGGACGACACATCGCAGAACAGTTGGCCCAGTTCCTTCTCGTGGTAAGCGATGCGGTGCCGCTCGACCAGTTCGATGAAATCGCCTGGCGTGTAGCGCGCCAGCGCCGACTTGCAGAAGTGCGGGTTGGCGGAGATGAAATTGGCGGACGTGGTGCCGGTATTGGTGAAGTTGCAGCGCCCGCCGCCGGACATCAGGATCTTCTTGCCGACCTTGTTGGCGTGCTCGACGACCAGCACGCGCAGTCCGCGCTGGCCGGCAGTCAGGGCCGTCATCAGGCCGGCCGCACCGCCACCGATGACCAGCACATCGTGGGTGGGCGGCATGCGCTCAGGCGGCCCGGGCGAGACCCGCCTGGCGGACGGACGGGACGACGCTGACCAGCTGGTCGTCGGTCATCCACTGCATCTCGCCGTCCTGGATCATCACGTTGAAGCGCATGCTGCGGACCATGAGGGTCGTGATGGCTTCCACTGATTCCGGCGCGATGTCCAGCACGGTCAGGTTGCGGTGGCGGGACAGCAAGGCCGCATTCCTGTCCCACCAGAGATCGGCGGCGCGGCCCCCGTAATTGACCACGATGACCTCGTTGGCCCTTCCGCAGGCCTTGCGGATGCGGGATTCGTCAGGCTGGCCAAGGTCGATCCATTGTTCGATCAGCCCGGTGTAGTCCTTGCGCCACAGGTCGGGCTCTTCCTCGTTGCTCAGTCCCTTGCCGAATTCCAGGCGGTCCTGCGCCATCAGGGCGAAGGCGATCAGCCGGACCATCAGCCGCTCATCGGTTTCGGAGGGATGCTGCGCCAGGGTCAGGCCATGGGTGCCGTAGTAATGCCGGTCCATGTCGCTGATCTGCAATTCGGCTTTGACGACGGTGGACTTGAGCGCCATGGCGGGGGTTCGGCAAAAGGGGCGCCATCATACGCCGGCGGCGGAGTCGTCCAGCCGACGTCTGCAGTCGGTTACGGATGCCGCAGGGAAGAGCCCTGTTCAGCTTTCTCGAAAAAGGGATTCGCTTTTACGTGAAAAGCCCGGTAGAGTGCGCGGCACTGTGCTTGCCAGGGTCACCGTGAATCGTGAGCCTGATGCGGTAGATACATCTGCTACATCTTCCCGCTTTACCAACGCCTGCAAACCCAGTCCCGTCCCGGTCTCATGCCGGGGTTGTGGTCCTTTCATCCATGTTTCAGGAGTTAGTAAAGATGTCTGATCGTCAGACCGGTACCGTCAAGTGGTTCAACGACGCCAAGGGCTTCGGCTTCATCACCCCGCAGAGCGGCCCCGACCTGTTCGTGCACTTCCGCTCGATCCAGGGCAATGGCTTCAAGTCGCTGAAGGAAGGCCAGGCGGTCTCCTTCGTCGCCGTGCAGGGCCAGAAGGGCATGCAGGCCGACCAGGTGCAGCCGCTGTAATCCAGCGCTGAACCAGACGGTTCAAGAAAACGCCGGTGCGCAAGCACCGGCGTTTTTGTTTGTGTGGTCAACGCTGTTGTAGGAGCGACGTGAGTCGCGACCGCCAACCGGGAAAGCCATTGCAACCCGATCATTCCGGACGGTGGCCGACGGCAGCCGTGGCTGGTCCGCACATGTTTCGCGGTACCCAGGGTCAGGCACGGCCACTCACGCCGTGCGGTCGCGACTCACGTCGCTGCTACAGCATGGGCGCGCTTTCAGAGCTTCCGCACGCGGAAGCTGCGGCCCTTGATCCTGCCGGCGTTGAGCCGCGACAGCGCGGCGGCGGCCTTGTCGCGCGCGACGGCCACGTAGGTGCGCGTGGCGAACACATTGATCTTGCCGATGGCGGACGCGGACAGGCCAGCGTCGCCGGTCAGCGCGCCCAGCACGTCGCCGGGACGCAGCTTGTCGGTCTTGCCGGCATCGATGCGCAGGGTCGTCATCGTGGCGGGCGGTGCGGTATTGGCCTTCGGCGCAGGCGGGACGCTACGGTCCCACAGCAGTGGGGCGCCCAGGCGTTCCTCGATCGCCGTGGCCCGCGGCAGTTCGCGCGGCGTGCACAGGCTGATCGCAAGTCCGCCACGCCCGGCGCGACCGGTGCGGCCGATGCGGTGCACGTAGGTGTCGGCGTCGCTGGGCATGTCGTAGTTGACGACCAGCGCCAGGTCCTCGATGTCCAGGCCGCGCGCGGCCACGTCGCTGGCGACCAGGACATTGCAGCTGCGGTTGGCGAAGCGCACCAGCACTTCGTCGCGGTCGCGCTGTTCCATGTCGCCATGCAGGGCCAGCGCGGAGAAACCGAAGTGCTGCAGCGAGTCGGCCACTTCGTCCACGTCCTTGCGCATGTTGCAGAACACCACGCACGAATCCACGCCGCGCTGCGCCAGCAGGCCGGCCAGCGCGACCTGCTTGCGTTCCGGCTCGACGCGCACGAAGCGCTGCTCGATCACCGCCTGTTCCTGCGCCGCATCCACCGTGACCTCCAGGGGATCGCGCAGTGTGTTGCGGGCGATTTCGCGAATGGCGTCGGTGAAGGTGGCCGAGAACAGCAGGCTCTGGCGATCCTTCGGCGTCTTGCCGGTGATCTCGCGGATCGGTTCCTCGAAGCCCATGTCGAGCATGCGGTCGGCTTCGTCCAGTACGAGTGTGCGCACGCTGCCCAGGTGCAGGGCCTTCTTGCGCAGCAGTTCCTGGATGCGGCCGGGCGTGCCGACCACGACATGCGGGTCATGCGCTTCCAGCGAGCGCAGCTGCGGCTCCAGCGGCATGCCGCCGCAGAGCGTCAGCACTTTCAGGTTCGGGATGCCGACGGCCAGTTTGCGCAGTTGTTGCGCCACCTGGTCGGCCAGCTCGCGTGTCGGGCACAGCACCAGCGCCTGCGTGCGCACCGTGGCGATATCGAGTTTGTGCAACAGGCCCAGGCCGAACGCCGCCGTCTTTCCGCTGCCGGTCGGCGCCTGCGCAATGACATCGCGCCCTTCAAGGATGGCGGGCAGGCTGCGTGCCTGGATGGGGGTAGGCCGGGTGTAGCCCAGCGCCTGGACACCCTGCTGCAGACCGGGTGCCAGTGGAAGAGAAGTGAAATCGAGCATGCGGCATTTTCGCAGATCGGCGCGGCCACTGCCCGGGCCGCTATTGCAGGTCCGGGAAATCCTCTTCGGGCAGGGCGATGAAGGCCCAGAAAGGTACCTCTTCAACAGCCCAGGCCTGCGAGGCCTCGTCCAGAATGTCGAGCAGGGTGTCGAAATCGTCTTCCGCGCGTTCGCGCAGTTCATGCGCCTGCTCGAACAGCAGCACGTAGCCGGGGGCTTCCAGCCAGGACAGATCGCGCAGGCTGTCGGACAGGGCGTCCCAGTTTCGGCCCGATGTCTGCGGGAAGTCGAGGACCGTCGCGATGCGCAGCAGCAGGGCGGATTTGCTGTCGCAGCCGGACAGATCGATGCGGCGCGCCAGCAGTCCCGCGTCGCGACCGACCGCCGACAGCGGTCCGAGATCGTCCTCGGTGACGAAGAAGACGCCTGCGCGCGCGGGATCGGCAAGGCCGGGATCGAATCCGGAATCGCTCATGGGGTGCTTCCCCTGCCGATCTCGAACCGCCGGAAGCTCTCGTAGTGATCGTCGGTGTAGTAGTACTCGCGCGGTGGCTTTCCACCGGTGACGATGCGCCGCGTCCCACGGTGGTCAAGGCCGGGGGTGTCGACGGTGTACTCGCGGTAGTAGCCGCCCGGCTGTCGCGGCAGACGTCCCTCGCGGTTCTGGAAAACGCTGCCGTCCTGGCGGTGGGGGAAGGGACCGCCCCGCTGGATCAGTGTCAGCGTGTGCTGTGCTTCTGGCGGCAGGAACGCAGGGAGCATTTGGGCGGGACGCGGTGCGGGCGTCGCGGCGGGCGATGCGACGAGGGGCACGTCGCTGGCGAGTTCCCCCGGGCGTGTCTGCTCCACCGGCGGCAACGCCAGTACCTCGCTGGTATGCCGGGAATCGGGAATCTCCTCGGACGTGGTTGGCGAGGTGGCTGGCACGTCGTCGCGTTGCGACCACCACCAGGCGCCAGCACCCAGCACGAGCAGCGCAAGGACGGCGAACAGGGGAAGGCGTTGGCGGCTCTGGCGCCGGGCGCGGGAACGTCGACTCATGCGTGCATCATTCCGTCAGGAAGCGGCCGCAGCCGCGATAGGTCTTGCCGCCAACGGTCAGGATCACCGAGGCGGGATACTCGTTGTCGCTCATGCCGTCGTTGCAATGTTCCTTTTTCGTGACAAGTGACACCGCCCGGCCATCGCGGGTGCTGCCGACATAGCCTTCGGCCGTCCTGCGTGTTCCGGGCACATCGATCTCGAGCTCGCCGTAGTCCAACTCTGCCCACAGACGCGGCGACGCCCCGCCACCGACCTCCACGGACCAGCCGGGCTCGGTGCCGATACCCCGGAATACGCTGCCACGCGCCTTGGCGGCATCCCACGGCGAGCCCTGATCCGTCTGCCGGCAGGGCTGGTCGGCCGCGCCCGCGAGCGTCAGGGTGGCTTCCATGCCCTTGCTCCAGAACGTGTTGCCGGCCGCGTCCGCGTAGCGCGCACCAGAGGCACTTGCGGCATGTGGCAGGGTCAGCACCTTGCCGCCGACGTGCAGCGCTACCTGATGCATGGCCGTGTCGAAACGCGCACTGATGCGCTGGTCACCGCATTGCCAATAGGTGGTGGCGGGGGCGATGGCCGGATCGGTACCGGCCTGCACCATGCGGAATTCCACGGGCTTCGCCGATCCCGGCGTCACCGGCACGCGTGTATCGGTGACGAACCAGAGCTTGCCCTCTCCGTCGCGCAGGCCGGCATGCAGGCCGTACTGTCCGTTCGGCCGAAGCTTGGCAGGGTCGTAGGGCAGGGAGAAGGCGAAGGGAGGCCCCTGCACGTCGGTGAATTCCGCGCTGGCGATCACGGCGGCGGGTGTGTCGGCGAGCTGGTTGTCGATCAACTGCACGCTCAACACCGCGCCGGGCGGTGGCGCGATGCGTTGCAGATAGAGGGCGCGACCCTGGATCACAGCGGCGGGCTGCGATGACGTGGGCGTGCCGTCGGGTGTCGGCGCCGTGGCGGGGGACTGGCAGGCGGCGAGGGCGAGCAGGCAGACCGTGGTCGGCAACAGACGGAACATGGCGCGCTCCTCGGATGGCGGTAATGGGTCGCCAGCTTACGGGCGACGGACGTAATGGTTCGTCAACGCAGGAAGCAGGATCGCGCGGACGCGCCCTCTCTCGTTCTTCCGCATTGCGACGGCGATGGGCCGGGAACGGGCTTGACCTGGCATTGCGGCCTGCGCAGGCTGTCCGTACCCATGGGAGTCCCTGCATGAGCGAACCGCTGACGATCATCGGCAACTATCTGTCGCCTTACGTGCGCAAGGTGCTGGTGTGCCTGGAGCTGAAAGGCATCCCGTACCGCATCGACCCGATCGCGCCGTTCGTGGGTGATGAGGAGTTCAGCCGACTCAGTCCGTTGAGGCGCATTCCGGTGCTGCTCGACGGAGATCTGGTGCTCAACGATTCCACGGTGATCTGCGAATACCTGCAGGACCGCTTTCCAGAGACTCCTCTGTATCCCGCCGATCCCGTCCAGCGTGCGAAGGCGCGCTGGCTGGAGGAGTACGCCGATTCCCAGTTGGGCGATGTCATCGTCTGGCGCATGTTCTTCCAGAAAGGCGTGCGCCGCTTCCTGTTCAACGAAGGCACCGACGAGGACGTCGTGCGCAAGGCGCGCGAGGAGGAATTGCCGGTCGCGCTGGACTACCTGGAAGCGCAACTGCCCGGGCAGGGCTGGATCTTTGGCGAACTTTCCATCGCCGATGTCGGTGTGGCGGCGTTCTTCCGCAATGCGGTGTTCGTACGCTACCAGGTGGATGCGGAACGCTGGCCGCGCATGTCCGCCTTCCTGGAGCGCGCATGGGCGCTGCCGGCGTTTCGCGCGCTGGCGACCTACGAAGACGGCATGCTGCGCACGCCGCTATCGGAACAGCGGGGCGTGCTGGCTGCAATGGGCGCACCGCTCACCGAGACCACCTGCGGCAATGCGCCGGCGCGTTACGGGCTGCGGCGGCTTGGCTGAGCGAGCTTTTTTGCGCTTCTGTAGGAGCGACGTAAGTCGCGACCGCACATCCAACGCGTGGTCGAAATTTCACCAGCGCTGGTGGTGCGTGGTCGCGACTTACTTCGCTCCTACAAGGGCGACCCGGCTTTACGGGGCCGTATCGACGCGCAATACGGGATACACCTGGTAACGCTCGTCCCATGAAGGGTGGCGGCGGTAAAAGAACTCCAGGCGCGCGTTGGGATCTGCGGCGAACGCCTTGTCCTCGCGCAGCTTCTGCTCGAATTCGGCCTTCACTGCGGGATCGCGCAGCATCTCGCGGGCCACGGCCTCCGCGACGTAGTCCTCCATGTATTCCTTGCGTTCGAACGCATTGTTGAAGCGCCCCCACGCGAGCAGGGAGTCGGGTGCCAGCGGCTCCAGCAGGGCCATCACCAGGCGTGACTTCGGCTGGGCGATCGGCACGAAGAGCGAGCCGGTCGGCGCGGTCCGCGCTTCACGCCGCCAGGTGCCCTCGACCGTCAGTCGCTGGTGGGTTTCGACAGAGCCCGCGCCGAAACCGGCCTTGGTCGCCCGGAACGCTTCCGCATCGCCTTGCCACGGCTTGCCCAACTGACGATAGCTGAGGCCATGTGTCTTCAGCACGGCGGCGACCCATGCCGCATCGGCGGCAGGCACCACATAGCCGGCCTTCGGCGCCGTGGCCACGATGCCCGGCACGATGTCGTCTTTCAGCGGCACGTTCCATAGCTGCGGCGTCGTCTCGTCGTAGCGCGTCATCAGGGCGCCGGAGACGTCGGACTTCGTGCGCGTGTAAGCGTAGCCGCGGAAGTCCACCGTGCGCGCCGTGGGCGCGGCGATATAGGTCAGCGGCTCCTGTTGGCCACCCAGCGAGGCCGCTGCAGCGTCCGCCTGCGTCGCAGCGGTTCGCCACGCGGTGCCTTCGCGCGCGACATGCTCAAGCACGGACACCACCGTGTTGCGGGTGATGCGGACCCGGACCGGGTACTCCTTCCACGAATGCGTCTCGACCAGCATCGCGATGCGGTTCCGGAGCAGGTAGTAGCCATGCGAAAAGCGCGGCGGTGGCACGCCATCCTCGAAGCCGGAGGTGGGGTCGTCCTGCACGACGAACGAAGGGTAGTAGGGCAGCGGCAGCGAACCTTGCTTCGCCAGATCGTCGATCACGCCCGTACGCAGCGCGAGGCCGGCCTTGCGCAAGCCGGCATCGCCGGCGTGCACGGGTTCGACCTGGATGGAGATGTCGTGCTCGAACTGTGCACCGTTGGTGGCATGCAGGTCGACGGTGACGAGCGGATCCCAGCGCTGCACCAGTTGCAGCATCGCCTGCATCTCGGGTGTATCGGCTTTCAGGTAGTCGCGGTTGAGATTGTAGTTCTGCGCGGTGGTGCGCCAGCCCATTTCCTTCGGGCCGCGCTGGTTCGGTCGGTTCCACGCACCGAAACGCTCATGGCCATCCACGTTGAACACCGGCACGAACACCCAGACCAGCTTGTCCAGCACGCCGGCTGCGGCCTTGCCTTCCAGCACTTCGCGCAATGCAAGAAAACCCGCGTCCTTGCCATCGATCTCGCCCGCATGGATGCCGCCCTGGACCAGCACCACCGGCAGCCCGCGCCGCTGTGCCTGTTCCGGCGTCAGGGCGCCGCTGGTGGAGGCGACCAATGCCTTCATCGGCCTTCCTTCGGGCGTGGTGCCGAACGTGGTGCAGCGGACGGCCTTGGAATACTGGCGTGCAAAAGCGTCGCAGAGCGCGGTCACTTCGTCGTACCGACCGGTCTCGATGAAGCCCGAACGCTCGGACACCGTGCTCAACGCGGACTGGGCGTTCGCCAGCGGCACCAGGGCGAGCAGCAGGGAGGCGCAGAGCGGTCGCAGCATGGGGAATTCCTGAACAGGGCAGGGGCGCATGATGCCCCGCAATCGCGGTCAGTCCCAGTCCCTTTCCGCCTGATGCGGGCGATGTGGTGGTTCGACCCTGCGCGGGCGGATACGGTACCCTTCCGGGACTATTTCACCGGAAGATCGGATGAGCACGACTGCAGAAGCCAGCCAGGGCCGCATGCCCCGCCAGATTCCCTACATCATCGGCAACGAGGCCTGCGAGCGGTTCAGCTTCTACGGGATGCGCAACATCCTGGTGC
>CAMPIO010000010.1 GCA_946886405.1 uncultured Pseudoxanthomonas sp. | reverse complement strand
GTGGCCAAGCGCACCGACAAGGCCACCAAGGCGGTCAAGAAGACCGTCGCCAAGGCGAAGAAGAAGCTGGCCGCCGCCAGCAGCGCCGCCAAGGCCGAAGCCGCCAGCCTGCAGAGCAAGGTGACCGGCAAGAAGCCCGCCAAGAAGACGGCGAAGAAGGCAGCGAAGAAAGCCACCAGGAAGACGGCCGCCAAGAAGGCCGTGAAGAAGGTCGCCAAGAAGGCTACGGCCAAGAAGGCTGTCGCCAAGAAGTCGGTGAAGAAAGCAGCAAAGAAGGTCGCCCGCAAGGCGCCCGTGAAGAAGGCGGCGAAGAAAGCCGCTCCGAAGAAAGCGGCCAAGAAGGCCGTGCGCAAGGCAGCCCCGAAGAAAGCCGCAAAGAAAGCCACCAAAAAAGCGGCCCGTAAGTAAGACCTGATGCTTCACCCCTCCTCCCCCGGGTCCGGGGGAGGGTTGGGGCGGTCGCCGGCCCGGAAGGCCAGGCCCCGCCCATCGATGACAACTTTCAGAACACGAACAGGATTCCACCGTCATGGCCGTCAAGATCGACAAGAAAATCAAGGGCTACAGCGTGCTCACCCCGGAAGACAAGGCGCGCGAAGCCGCTGCGCTGATTCCCACGGCGTCGGTGGCGCGCGAGACGGTGGAAAAGGAAACGCCCCAGGACAACATCATCCAGATGCACGAGCGCATCGAGCGCCCGGAAGTCCTCATCGGCAGCACCTACAAGATCAAGTCGCCGCTGGTGGAGCACGCCATGTACGTGACCATCAACGACATCGTGTTGAATGCGGGCACGGAGCACGAGCTGCGCCGTCCGTTCGAGATCTTCGTCAACAGCAAGTCCATGGAGCACTTCCAGTGGATCGTGGCGCTGACGCGCATCATGTCGGCGGTGTTCCGCAAGGGCGGCGACGTGACGTTCCTGGTGGACGAGATGAAGGCCGTGTTCGATCCGCGCGGCGGTTACTTCAAGGCCGGTGGCGTGTACATGCCGTCGCTGGTCGCCGAGCTGGGCGCCATCGTGGAAGAGCACATGAAGTCCATCGGCCTGATCCACGACCCGGAAATGAGCGCGCACCAGCGCGCCATCCTGGCCGAGAAGCGCAAGCAGTACGAAGACCGCGCAAAAAAAAACTCTGACGTAAGCGTTGTTCCTTCTCCCGCCCCGGCGGGAGAAGGTGCCCGAAGGGCGGATGAGGGCGCTTCTGCCGTCATGCCCGGTTCTTCGGAAGACATCGCCGTCACCGGCGATGGCGCCAGCTTCCCGCCCTCTGCGACCCTCTGCCACAAGTGCAGCACCAAGGCGCTCGTCATCATGGACGGGTGCGCGACGTGCTTGAACTGTGGTTATTCGAAGTGCGGTTGATAAGCCTCGCTTGAGTTAGAAACTCATGTCCGAAGACCTGCTGGCTGGCACGCCATATGTACTAGAGTCGTCGGAGGCTGCACGGAGATTTGATCTCGCTAATCAGCGATGTGAGGACAGTGCCGCCATTGCTCAGCGAGCCCAAGATCGAATAAAAGAGCGCGCTGGCGCTCTTTTTGGTGAGTTTGCTTCTTTTCAGCGTAGCGAGATGGTTGCTGAAAGTAACCGTATAGAGGGCTACGACTGGTCTACAGAGACGGTCAAGTCTGCTGCTGATCTACATCGCGAACTTCTGTCATTGCCATTGCGAGCTTTTACCGATGGAGTTAGGAATGATCCCCGGGTCTACGAAGCTCTAGGTCTATACAAGGCGCATCAGCTAGCCGAGGAGTGGGCTGAAGACAAGGTGATACCTAATGAGTCTGACGTTAGGGCCCTGCATTCACTCGTGGCGGTTGGGGAGATCTACGCGGGTCGTTACAAGTCGGCAGAGAACAGTATTCAGGGGAGCGTCTTAAAGACCTCATTTCCGATGGACGTTCCAAGACACATGAGAGAGCTTTCTCAGTGGTGGAGCGCTAGTGCCGCTCCGCCTGTTCTTCAGGCGACCATAGTCCATGCGTGGCTCACACAAATTCACCCATTCGACGACGGAAATGGTCGCATGGCCCGGCTTCTCGCCAACATCGCCTTGGCGCAGCATGGCTATCCACCGTTGCTGTTGCGATCGGACTCTGATCGTGGGCAATACCTCGATGCATTGGCGAGAAGCGATGAGGGCGACATTCTTCCGTTGTATGAATTATTCTCTCAGGTCGTTAGGCGCCAGGTCAGAGTGATGGCGCGACACGAATACGTCAGCGAAGTTGTAGAGCAGCGATTGCTATCAGATCTGCGTTCGCGGTTCGGCATCTGGCGAAATGCTGTAGATGCATTTACGGTGCGCATAACTGAGGTGCTGCAGAAGCGAGACTGGGTGTGCAAGATTGATGGCATTCCCGACTTGGCATCATTCCATCTCCTTTCGAATGGAGATGCGGAGGGTAATGGTTGGTATATGAGATGTGGGCCACGTCATGATCCTGTTGCTTTCTTACTTTGGTGGGGATATGAGTCTCTTGAGATGCATTCGATGCTCGGAGAGCGATCGAGAAAGTATCCATCAATCTTTGTTTCCCAAAGACTGGAAGAGGGGCTTCATCCGTACTCGCGAAAGGAAGATGGTCAAGAGATTCAGTTGACCCCTCTTGGCTGGCCGCCGGTTTCTATACTTCAAGGGGATTATTTCTTTGAGTTGACGCAAATCGATGCTGTAGGCGTGTTGCTGGATTCTTTGGGCTAGTAATGTTGACTGTGGCCGGTGATTCTGACGCACCCATTCCGCGCCTAACTGTCCACTGAAGGTTGGCGAGAGAGCTCTATATGCCAGTCATGGCGACGCGTGGCGCCTCGGTAGGTGAGTGCAATATATGCGGTGACCACGGTCCGCTGACCGAAGATCACACGCCGCCGAAATCAACTGCACGTCCAACTACGATGGTGATGCGGCACCTTTCGCAGGTGCTATCTATCGAAGCTCAAAATGGAGCTCGCCGCATTCTGCAGAACGGCGTGCGCTACCGGACCCTCTGTTCAAGATGCAACAATCACTTGCTAGGAATCTTGTATGACCCGGCGCTGGCCTATTTTTGCAACGGCGTAGCAGCTACCCTTAACTCGAGTTTGGTGCTTCCTAGTACGATCCACATCCCTGGCCTTCCTCAGCGGATCACGCGTGCTGTGTTTGGTCATATTGCTGCACAGGGCGTAGGGCGCTACCTCAAGGGCCCTTTAACGGTCCCGATGCGCGACTGGTTCTTGAATGAGAACGCTCCGCTACCGAGCCCGATTCGCTTCCTCTACTGGCCCTATCCGTATATGGATCAAGTCCTGATGCGCGACGCGGCAATACTGGATATTGCAGCCAGTTCCACATCAATGATCTGGCAGATGAAGTTCTATCCGGTAGCTTTTGCCATGCTTTGGGATTCAGGCTTTCCGGCGCAGCCCGTCCGTGATCTAAATAGGTTCTTGACGCTGCCGCCAACGCAGACTGTAGACATCCCTGTTGACCTTCGTCCCCTAGTGCATCGCTACTGGCCCGAGGCGCCGACGGACAACACCATCCTTGCAATGGGGAAAGAGGCCGTTGTGTCGCAAGCGAAGCCACCGCGAGGTAAGGCGTAGCTGGATAGCCTTGATCTGGCGGAAAGGCGTCAGGGCCATAGGTTGGGGTGAGCCAGCGAACCCCAACATCGAGAAGTAGCGCGTAGGTCAGATTGGAAGAAGCGACACGCATCCGTCGGGACGACACGGCAAGGGGAAGCCATGAAACGCCAAGAGCCCAGATCCGACAAGGACATGAAGGACGTGGAGTTTCGTCCGCGCTCCTATCGTGGCCCGTCACAGCCCTCTCCCTCCCATAGCAGTGAAGGCTTCGCCTGGAAGATCGGCGTGGCCGTTGGCGTCGGCGTGCTGGCTGCGCTGCTGATCTTCAATGCCTATGAGCGCCATCAGGCTCGGCGCGACATGGAAGAGACTGTGCGCTTGCTTGAGCAGGAGAACGTCAAGCTGGAGCGCGAGATGCAGGCCGCCGTCCGCGCGGTCGCCGTTCCTCCGCCCCGATCTGTCCCCGTTATCCATCCCGTCCCGCCCGGCTACCGCTGCGCGGGCGGCACGCTGCTGTATCGCGACGGCAATAGTTGGACCCAGATCACTGCGCGGTCCAATCATGTCTATTGTCCACTCGATGGGAAGTCGGTGGATGACTGCTACCAAATTACGCCACGCAGTGTGGGGTGTACCCGATAGCTAGATCTAGTAAGGATTGATTTAGGTCAAAGGGATGCTCAATAGAGTGAGGAGAGGAAGCTCATGTCTAGAAGCGCCATTGTCGTTCAAGTGTTCATCGGTTCGCCGTCGGATGTCAGTGACGAGCGCGACCTGCTTGCAACTACTATCTTGGAGTTGAACAGGACGTGGTCGAAAACACTTGGAGTAATTTTCGAGCTTGTAAGATGGGAGGAGAACGTACGCCCCGCCCTTGGTGATGACGCGCAGGCCGTCATCAACGCCCAAGTTGGTGACGAGTACGACGTTTTTATAGGAATACTCTGGGGAAGGTTCGGTACTGCCACCCAGCGGGCGGCCTCAGGAACGGCCGAGGAGTTTGAGCGGGCTTACGAGAGA
Source organism: uncultured Pseudoxanthomonas sp. (assembly GCA_946886405.1). The sequence continues at coordinate 57,807 of CAMPIO010000010.1, read as the reverse complement.
TTTCGCAAGAACGGTTCGGTTCCCGAGATCATGATCTACTTCAAGGATCAGCCTCTGTCGCCATCAAGAATTGATCCTGGCCAGCTGGCGAAAGTGCAGGAATTCAGGAGCAAGATCGAAAGCCTTGGTGTGTACTCGGTATTTGACGATGCAGCGAGCTTCGAATCGTCCGTTCGCGCTCATCTTTCCATGCTGGCCCAGAAATTTTCCGTTAGAGCTACTGAGGGGGAGGGCTCGCTAGGTGGAGTTAAAGGGCCGGTGGAAGAGCCTGACGAAGAGGATCTCGGCTACCTGGACTACGTCGAGATCTATGATTCAAGAATGCAAGAGATGTCAACAATTGTTGCGACCATGACTGCTGCCACAGAGCAAATAGGTGAGCAGATGAGCGCCAGGACGCTCGAGATTGAGGGGGTCACGAGTCCGGCATTGGCGAAGAAGATAATCAAGAAGTCAGCCGATGACATGGAGTCTTACGCTGACATTCTCGCCGCGAACATCCCGCTTCTCAGTGCGTCTCGAGAAACAGCGATGTCGGCACTCAGTAGCGCCTTGGTGGTACAAGCAGAGCTGGAGAGCAATAGGGGTCAGCTCATAGGGCTGCGCGATGGATTGACGACATTCCGAGATGCTACGTTCACTACCAGAGGATCCCTTTCTGGCTTTCGGGATGTAGTTAATGGAATGCCGAGAATGACGGGTGATCTTAATAGAGCAAAGCGACGAGTGGTTGCTCAGCTTGACCTGATGGATATGGAGCAGGAGAAGGCTCTTCAGAACGTTAAGAACATTCTTGAGTCCGTGGAGAAGTTGCTCGAATGACGATCGGCGCCGTCACTGAGCAAATGTAAATAGACACCCCGCCATCCCCGACGCAAACTTGCTTCCAAGGAGCGTCGAATCTCCGAGAGTTAGCGGTACCCACCTACGTCAATCTGGTGGGTTTTTTGTGCCCAGGGCATCGGGCGCTTCCGACGCAGTCCGTTCTGCGTCGGGAGGGTGGCGGAATAGAACACCCGCAAGGGAAATACGCCCGGCTGTCTGACTCCAGCTTCGAACCTCCCGACACCCTGCGGGCGCATGCCGCGCCCGCAGGCACGCCTTGCACCCCGCACGCGGAAGGATTCGCCATGAAGCATGCAATGCTCACCGACCCCGGCTACCACCTGCCCACCGCCGCCCACGCCGAACTCCAGGCCCTGCGCGACCACCTGCACCTGCTGGCCCAGCTCAGCACCCCCGAACACCAGAACCCCGACGACCTCGTCCTCACCCGCGCCGGCCTGGCCCACTGCTTCACCCACCTCGCCGACACCGCCGACCACATCGTCGCTGCCGTGACCGCCTGACGGGTTTCAGCCCGTGGCATAGTCCCGCGCACGGGGAAAGGATCGCGTCAGCGCAGGTGCCTTGAAGGGAGGGTAGGGCATGTCATCGAACGACACTCTGAGCTTCACAGAACTAGATCGCCGCCTGCGGAAGATGCCCGACGGCCCGGCCGGCATGCTCAACACGCCAAAGAGTTTCCGCATCGCCGACATCGTCGGCTTTGTCGCGGCGGTGTTTATGGTGATTCCGTTTGTCTTGGTGCACTTCATGACCCCTGGCAAATGGATGATCACGTGGGCGCAGATCGGCTTCTCGGTGTTCCTGCTTGCATTGCTGCCCGGCATCGTCCGTTCCTATGGCGTGTTGACCTGGACGCTGTGGACGTGGCGTGCGGATCTGAATAGTCAACTGGATCATGACCTGCCGCAGTTCCGCACCCTCCTGGCATGGCTGAGCGAGCGACCCATGAAAGCCCTGGAAGATCATCAGCGCGTGGCGCGGCTGTCGCTCGGGCAGATGTCCGCAAAGATCGGCATGTTCACGGGTGGGCTGGAACGACTGGGCGTGTTGCCCGTGTTGGTGTCCGCCTATCTGTTCTTTCGCAACTGGCACGAGCTGATGGACATGCCCTATTGGCAACTCATCATTGGCTTCGGGCTGATCCTGTTCTACTTCACCATGATGGTCGCCAACCTCAAACGCATCCGCCTGCAACTCTACGAATCACTACTGGCCGAAGCGCTCGCAATGAAGTCATCGCCTGCGCCGCAGCGCCATGAGTGATGCGCCCAACCCCTACGATGCGCCGCGCGCCGTGCTGGTCGACACGGATCACGCCCCGATGCGCATGCCGCCGACGATGATGGCTGCACTCGCGATCTACCTGGCCGTCTATCCGCTCGAAGTGGTCCCGCTGATCGGCACGCCCATGTCGAGGTTCGAGTTGTTCGTGCCCAGCATGGCGGCACTGGGCGTCTACACGCTGGTGATGACGTTCGCGCTGTGGCGGCGCTGGCGGTGGGCCAGGCTATGGCTGGTACTGACCACTGCGATTGCCGCCTTCATCTTCGTCCGCATGGTCTGGCGTGGCGTCTCGATGGAGCACTGGCATGCCTATCTTGCCGCAGTGCTGCGCATCGCCGTGGCGGTGATGCTGTTGCTGCCCGCCAGCCGTCGCTGGTTCGCTGCCAAGGCGGGGTAGGGTGGGCTCAAGCCCACCTTCCCTTTAGTCCCGCGACGATCCTGCCGGTGGGCCAAGGCCCACCCTACGTGGCTGCTCCTTCCGGCCAGTGGCCGCTGGTTCTTGGCGACGCGGGCGTAGGCCCGCAGGGCGCGTCAGCCCATCCACCATCCGTCGGTATGCGGTGGATGGTGGGCCAAGGCCCACCCTACGTCAGAGATCGCATTCCAAGCCCCATCGCTCTCACATTGAGCTCCATCGATGGTGCTCCGATCCCCATCGATCGAGCTCGGAATCCCAAGCGCCGGGCTCCCCCATGCCATCGATGGCTTTCCGAGAGCCATCGATCGCTCTCCCAAACCCATCGATGGCATTCCGAGCTCCGTCGCTCTCACATTGAAAGCCAGCGATCGCTTTCAAAGACCCATCGATCGCTTTCCGAGTGCCATACCCTGGCTTTCCGAAAGCCATCTGCAAGGCTTCGAGTTCCAGACCTCACATTCCGAATGCCATCGATCGCTCTCCGAGCGCGATCGTTGGCATTCCGAGCGCCATCTCGCTGCGCGCGCACCCCGCAAATGTGAAAGGAAATGCGCGCGCATGCGCGCTAGGCTGCGGTCGTCGGCGATGAACGCCGACGTGTCCTTTCAACGTGATCAATGGAGTGAACATGACCCAGAACCGCATCTCCCTGCGCCTCGCCGACGAAGACGTAGTCGCCGTCGAAGACGCCATCGCCACCCTGGAGCAGCGCCTCACCGGCCTGATCGGCCTGACCCCCGACGAGCGCCGCGAACTGACCAAGATGGGCGACAAGTCCGAAGCCTTCTGCCGCCAGGCCGTCATCACCCTGGGCAAACACCCCGACGTACTGCCGCGCAACTTCGACGTGGACGAATACCGCGCCGACCTGGCCGCCCTCGACGCCCTGCGCCCACTGCTCGCCCGCCTGCAACGCGTCTACGACCGCATGGTCGACAGCGAAATGGCCCTCGGCAGCGACCTGATGGTCGCCTCGCTGGAAGGCTACGCCCACCTCAAGGTCGCCGGCCGCGGCGATGGCCTGGACACGTTGAAAGACGCACTGGGTGCCCGGTTCAATCGCAAGCGCCGACAGGAGCCTGAGCCGGCCGTGTGAGTGCGGCACGATGCAAGAAAGGCGAGCTTCGGCTCGCCCTTCTTGTGAAGTCGCCATCAGACGTAGCCCGGGTAAGCGCAGCGCACCCGGGAGCGCGCTACACGGAGCCTTCCGATGCCGGCCCAGGCCGCCGGCCTGGCCGGACAGTACGGCGCCGATAGAGCTATCCGCCGTCGAAGCGCATCGAAACCAAGCAAGGAGCAGGCGCATGGTCAATGGACATCGTGGTGCAGCCAGCCGTCTGCGAGCGGGTACGGCGCTCGGCTTGTGTGCCGGCATGGTGGCGTGTGCTTCCCATCAATCCGCCCAAACGCCAACGCCGGATTTCAATGGTGCCTGGTCAGCCCCGTGGTGCGACCGGGAGTATCCCAGCGACCCATGTGGCACCTTCGCCCTGCACCTGACTCAGCGTGGCGAGCGAATCTGTGGCCAACACTTCGCTGCAACGCCAAGACTGTCCAAGCTTGAGGAAGGGGAGCCCGGCTCGGTGCTCGGCACCGCCGTTGGCAACACGGCCGTCCTGTTGATCGACAACGCGCGAACCGGAGAAAAGAATGTCGCCGTCGTGACCCTTACGCCCAAGGGTCTGCAATGGCGCGTGATCGGCACGGCGGTCCGAGGCGCGTGGCCTGGGGACAGCATCATCGGCGGGAAGTGGATGTTGAGCGAAGACAAGTCAGAGCACGCACTGTCGGCGTTGCATGATCTAAAGGCGCTTCCATGTCGATGGCCGGATGAGATTCCGTCTGACGAACCCTGATTCAGGGCGCAGCGCACCAGAAGTGTCGTGCCAAGAATCTATGCGATCCGCGGTAGGCCAGATCAATGTGACGCTTATTCATCTCTGGCAGACTGCCAACTGCCAGGACAAGGTCAGGAGGACCCTATGGCAATCCCAAGATCAAAAGTTCAGGCGTTTGCGCTTTCTCTGATCGCTTCCTGCGCTGGATTGGTTGGTTGCGCATTCAATCAACCGATGCAAGCGACGAAGCAAGACTTCACGGGAAGATGGTCGGTGAAGTGGTGCGACAGAACAAACCCGGCGCTCGATTGCGGCGGCTTCAACGTGACCCTTGTGCAGGACGGTGACCGCATTTGTGGCGACTTCGGCGGCGCACTCGTCAACCTGCGGCAGGTCGACGACGGAAGCATTGTCGGCACAGCGGTAGGTGAAACCGCCGTCCTCGCGGTAGAAAGCTACCGTAACGGGTCAATTACGCTGGTGCGCGCAACGCTGCAGGGAAGCGATCTGCATTGGGAACAAGTGGATAGCATCCTGCGCGGGGGGGCGGATATCGCCATCATTGCTACGGACGAGGTGCTGGTGAAGTCGCCTAAGACCCCCTCGCAAGCTGGCGCGCACAAGAGAGAGAAGCAGGGCTGCGATGCGGTCCTGGGAAGGTAGGAGAATCGATGATGGACTATCGGGAGCTGAGCCAGGCTGAGTACGAGCGAAAGCTGCGACTCGTCGTGGTAGGGGCTGAGGGGTTGCATGCGCATGCCCAGAATATTGGCGATGGCATGGCGACGATCGGCTGGGGGTACACATTCAACCGAAACAACAACGTTGAAATATGGCGAGAGTCGGGTATCGATTTGACGCAGGACCAATGGCGGACGTTGACGGCCATTGATGCGGCTGCGACAGATCCCGAGAGGACTCGGATCGGACTTACGTTCACGCGAGAGCTGGACGCGAGGGAGTCGGATAGTTTGTTGCGCGCTTCCTTTTCAGAGTATGAGGGTCCGGCAAACAGGCTTGCGATGCCTCTCTCGGATGAGAGGGTGGCGCTTGTGTCGCTGGCCTACAACCGCGGAGTGGGCAATCTTTCGGGGTCGCGACAGCGCAATGTTCCGGAGCATCCTGTTATGGATGCGGTGCGCAGTGGTGACCGCGCAGAAGCGTGGTTCCAGATGCGGTACAACTGCTGGGGAAGCGACGAGCTCGATGAGCAGTATCCGGATGCGGATTCGAACGAGGCGGGCCTTCGCAAGCGACGCTTCGCGGAAGCCGAAGTGTTCGGCTTGTACGATGATCCCGACAACGTTACGCCCCAACAGGCCCGGGACGTGTATCGCGCGTTTCAGCTGCACCGCGACGAAGTAGATCGCGTCGAGCGGGAGTTCGGCGTTACCGTCGAGGGGGAAGCCGCACGCCGCAACCGGGTTGCCCAAGCGAACAGAGACTATCCGGAACTGGTGAACGAGTACGGTCGTGTATCCACCATCGCAGACGCGCTCGCGCCCGCGCGTACTGCGCTGCTACAGGATCTGCGCCGACAATACCCGGAGCTGTCAGATCGACTTACCGACGCCAATTTCAATGCGGGGCGTGTCCATCTCGATGCGGGCCGTGACCTGCAGGATGCGGAAGCGGTGGCTCGCGCCCACCCCGGGAACAACCGGACCCAGAACGCGGTACGTCGAGAACAGCGCAATACGAGTGTTGAAGGGGTAGATCAGGACCATGCCGCTACCCTCGACTCGCGCAGGATGCAGGGCACTGCCGAGATCGCAAGCAACGACCTGCTGATCGGCGAAGGCGGCAACGACACGCTGCGATCCCATCGTGGCGATGACATCCTGATCGGTGGGCACGGCCGGGACCGGATGGAAGGGGGTGAGGGCCATGACACCTACGTGATCGATGCCGGCGACACCCTGCGGGACAGCGACGGTGTGGGCGAAGTGCGCTGGGGTGGGCAGCCGCTGACGGGTGGCGCACGCACCGGGTCCGACCCTGCCGATACCTTCCGCAGCGAAGATGGACGCTTCATCTACGCCCTGCAGAACACGACGCTCACGGTTACCGACGCGTTGGCGTCGGATCAGGCGGGCCGCGAGCCGGTGGTGATCGAGAATTTCCAGAGCGGTCAGTTGGGAATCACCCTGAGCGAACCCGGCGGCGTCGCACGAGCGCCGGCAGGCCCGGACGGTCCGGTTGAGGAAGCGCGTGGGATGGGCAGTGCCGTCCCGCTTCCCTCGGCCTCCGCTCCTGAGGTCGGTGATCGCCAAAGCGGCCACGACCCGGCGCGTGCCGCGTTCGACGATCCCTTTCTCAACCGCATGTACTCCGCTCTGTTGGCCGGCGACGACAAGGAACTGGATCGTATCGTCGCCGAGTTTTCCCGATCGCCAGAGGGGCAGCGCTTGGCGCAGGTGGGCGACCAGATGCTGGCCCAGCAGCAGCTGTCGGAGGAGCAGCAACGCGGCCAGGCTCAGCAAGGACCGGCCATGCGCGTGTAATGGGCGAAATAGTGGTCGGAGTACGTTTCCAGTCTCGCGCAGGGCGACGTGTACGACGACCACTTTTCCATGGCATTTGCACCCCTCGCAGGGTGGGCCAGGGCCCACCCTGCCTGTGTCGGGCGATAAACTACGGCCACGAACATCCCCATCTCCACAAGGAACACTTCATGGCATTCACCACCACCGCCTCCGGCCTGCAATTCGAAGACACCATCGTCGGCAGCGGCGTCGAGGCCAAGCCCGGCAGCAACGTCACCGTGCACTACACCGGTTGGCTGTACGAGAACGGCGCGCAGGGCGCCAAGTTCGATTCCAGCAAGGACCGCGACGAACCCTTCATCTTTCCCCTCGGCGGCGGCATGGTCATCAAAGGCTGGGACGAAGGCGTGCAGGGCATGAAGGTCGGCGGCCAGCGCACCCTCATCATCCCCGCCAGCCTCGGCTACGGCGCCCGCGGCGCCGGCGGCGTCATCCCGCCGAACGCCACGCTGAAGTTCGACGTGGAATTGCTGGGCACCTGAGGCAAGCGAACCGCGTAGCCCGGGTAAGCGCAGCGCACCCGGGGTGCATGACACGGAATCGTTCCGATCCCCGGGTGCGGCCGTTGGCCTTACCCGAGCTACGGGTTTCCGTTATGGTCGCGGCATGGTCAGGTATCGCCGCAATCGGATTGCAGGCGCAACGTACTTCTTTACCGTTACGTTGCGGGACCGCAGGAGTGATCTTCTCGTTCGCGAGATCGGTGCGTTGCGCGCCGCCTGGCGTGCGGCCGCCCAACGCGTACCGCATGGGGTGATCGCCGCCGTCGTGCTTCCCGATCACCTGCATGCCGTGATCCGCATGACCGATGCGACCGCCGACTATCCGCGGTTGTGGCAGGACATCAAGAAGGGGTTCACGCGCCGTGTCGTTGCGGCCGGTGGACCATCGCCGTGGCAGTCACGCTACTGGGAACGCACGGTGCGTGACGAGGCCGAGCTGCAGGCGCTTGTCGACTACGTGCATATCAATCCCGTCAAGCATGGTCTGGTGGAGACCGTCGCGGCGTGGCCGCACTCCAGCTTTCATCGCTTTGTGGCGCGAGGCGTGCTGCCCCACGACTGGGCTGCAGGAGGGGAGGTGAAGGCAGAATTGGGCGAACGGTAGTCGTCCGTGGGCCCCGGGTGCGCTTCGCTTACCCGGGCTACGGGTGGGCCTTACCGCGCGACTCCGCCAGCTGCGCTTCCAGTTCCGCAATCCGCCGGTCGCGCTCGTCCAGTACGCGTTGCACGTCTTCCGCTTCGAAGCGCACGGGAATGTACTTCGGGCAGTTCCAGTCGAACGCTTCCACGTGGATCGTCATCGTGCGCTCGGTACGTCCCGCACCGGGGGACTCTTCCACGTTCAACCGGCCCAGCAGCTTCAGGCGCTGGCGGTGCGTGTAGTCCATCAGGATCAACGCCACGCGTTCGTCGTTGGCCACGTTGCCCACGCTGATGAACTGCCGGTTGCCGGGCAGGTCGGTGAACGCCAGCGTCTTCGCGTCGACCACGCGCAGGAAGCCTGGTGCGCCGCCGCGGTGCTGCACATACGGCCAGCCCGTTTCCGACACGGTGGCCATGTAGAAGCTGCGCTGCGCGTGGATGAAGGCCGCTTCGTCGGGGCCGAGTTCGGCATTGCGCACCTCCTCGCCGGATTCGAAAGCCCGCGCGTACTGCGCGCGGCTGCCGTCGCGCGCCTGCACGTCGCGGACCGCGGGGGTGAAAGCGATGTTCGCGAACGCGTGAATCATCCGGGTCTCCAAAGACGTGGGGCGGGCTCAAGCCCGCCATCGCACCACATCCGTATCGTCGCACGGTGGGCCAGGGCCCACCCTACTGCGTCTGCAACACCTGCGCCGGGCCGCCGGTGACGCGAGCGCCATCCGTCTTCGCGGTCTCGCCGAGATAGGCTAGGGCGAACTGCGCGAATTTGACGCTGTGCTGCGCGGATTCGCCCATCGTGGCCAGCGTGTCCTGCGTGGTGTGGATGTAGGGGAAGCTGCCGCCCGGACCGCCGGCCTCGAACATCATCGCCGCCGGATAGCCCGCGTTCGTCCACGATGCGTGATCGGAACACGCATAACCGCACGCGGTATTGCTGCGGGTGAGCCCCATCGGTGCGAGATACGTGTCGAACAGGGTGACGAAGAAATTCTTCAGATCCGTGTTGGAGTAATCGCTGATCAGCTTCATGTCCGTCACCGCGCCGGACTTGTAGTTGGTCATGTCGACCTGCAACACGCTGACCACGTTGACGCCGCTGGCGCGGAACGACTGCGCGATGGCGTTGGAGCCGCGCAGGCCGACTTCCTCCGCCGCGTAGCCCATGAACTTCACCGTACGTCGCGGCTTCCAGCCATCCGCCAGCGCGATGCGCAAGGTCTCGGTGAGCGTGGCGATGCCGGACGCATCGTCGTCGGCCCCGGGCGCCAGCTGGTTGGGATCGGTATAGGTGCTGCCGTTGATCGAATCCAGGTGCGCGCCCAGCACCACCACCTCGCTGCGCAAGTCGCTGCCCTGGATGGTGAGGATGACGGACGGCTGCGTGCTGCAGTTCGCACAGGCGGTGAACAGCTCGGTGGTGATGTCGCTGCGACCGGTGGCGAGCGATTGCCAGTGGCTGCGGATCCACTCGGCCGAGGTCTTGCCGTGCGCGCTGGCGTAGTAGCGGTTGCGATAGCTGGAGAGGTGGTTGATGGTGTCGTAGAGGCGCCGTTCCTGCACCTGCGGCAGCCAGCGGTCCACGGTGGCCTGGTTGTCGAGCGTGTAGCGGGCGAGCAGCGTCTTCGTCATCGCCTGCTTCGCGCGATCGGCCCCTACGAACGCCTCGGCCTCGGCACGCGTGGGGAAGGCGAAGTAGCCGCCGCAGCGGCGCTCGCGCGTGTGCACGTAATGGCTGATCTCGCCCAGACGATCGGCCCGGGTTTCGGCGACCACCACGGTTTTACCCGTGCTGTCGCCCCGCGCGACCGCACGGCGGACCAGGCCACGGATGCCCTGATGCGTCTCGCGGGACGTCACGATGTATACCGGCGCGAAGGGATCGGTCTGCGACGGCGCCGTCGTCGCGTGCGGTGCGACCATGCCGGCGGGAGGGGCGCGATGCAGGTGGGACGTTCCTGCGGCATCGCCAGCGCGAGGCGCGTTGCCTCGCATGGCGACGGCGGCAGGCACGCGGACGGTGAACATCGGCTCCGCCCGCGGCACGTCCGATCGCAACAGCATGACGCCGAGCATCAGGAAGACCGGCAACATCGACGGGCCCGGCAAGAACGGTTTCATCGTGGCATCCCCCCGGATGACAGCCTGCAGGTGGCGGCTGCCACGCTACCACTTTCATCCCGGGTCCTCGCGTGCAGGAAGGCAGGCGCGGGGCTGCCTGGCCTGGATATGCGCAGGGCGCCCGGGAAGCATGCACGTCGTGATTCGGCGCTCGCGCCGCGCATCAGTCACGGGCTTCACACCACGCCAGCTAGGCTGGACCTCTCCCCCTTGAGGCAACGCCATGGAACCGACCGTCCACCCGTTCTCCGCGCTGTTCGCTCAACTCGGCCTGCCCGACGACAACGCCAGCATCCAGCAGTTCATCGCCACGCATTCCCCCTTGCCCAACGACGTGCGCCTGGAAGAGGCCCCGTTCTGGACCCCTGCGCAAGCGCAACTGCTGCGCGAGGAACGCCTGGACGATGCCGACTGGGCGATGGTGGTGGACCGCTTGAACGTGGCGCTGCACGACGACGGCGTATCGTCAGAAGGGTGATGCCGGACGGAAGGACGGCGCTCCCGGCTCAGCCCGGCTGGCCGACCCGGTCGCGCGCGGCGGCGAGCAGGGCCTGCAGCACGTGTTCGCCGAAGATCTCGCGCACGTGCGCTTGCCACTTCGCGCTGCGCAGGAAGCGCGCGTACGGCATGTCGTTGCCGCCATAGGACTCACGCGTGCCGGTATCGCGGGAAAAACGGAGGCGGGTCTCCGCGAGTTCGACCTGGTAGTTCTCTTCGCCGCGCGTCGCCCGGTACACGCGCGCCGGTTGCGCCACGTCGCACCCGAGGCCGCCGAGGGTCGGCGTCATCCCGCGTTCCATCCGTTCGCCCGCGCCAGCGCGATGGCGGCATGTTCCGCCGCCTCGCGTGTCGCATGGCGACTGCGCGTGACCACATCGGCACGGGCGCGGCCGTCGGCGATGCGGAACATGGCGCGGCCCTGCCAGTACGTGGTCCCCAGTGCATCGACGCGTTGCAGCGTCTGTACCGTCAGCTGGCGCCCGTCTTCGGTGATCGTTTTCACGCTCATGCCGCGACTGTACTCCGCCCTTGTCCCTGCGTGGCCACTTGCAGGCGCAAGCGATGGACGGCAGCAGGCCGGCAGGCGCTCGCGGTGGCAGGCGTTCCCCATCGGTGTTAAACAGGCGCCGGCGGGGAGCGCGACGCGGTCGCGGTGCCGCCGTCCGTCGCGTGTCGACGGTCCCCGTGTCGCGGGGGCTGGCGCGGCGTCCACCACGAGGGAACGGCATGACGATCATCGGGCGCGGCTGGGTGCTGGCGGGATGGGCGTGCATGGCACCGGTCACGGTGCTGGCCCAGGATGCGGGCGATGCGGATGCCTGGACGTTCCGGCTGACGCCGTACGTCTGGGGCTCATCGACCGAGGGCACGTTCGCGCATGCGCGGTTGCCGGTGGACGTACGCACCTCGAAAAGTTTCCGCGATTCGCTGGAAGAACTCGATGCCGGTGCGATGGGCGCGTTCGAAGCCCGCAAGGGCCGGCATGGCCTGCTGCTCGACGGCCAGTTCGCCAAGCTCTCCAGTACCGTGCAGGTGCCGGTCGCCGGTGCGGCACTGCCGATCCGCTTGAAGACACGCACCACCAGCGGCCTGGTGGCGTGGCGTTACGGCCTGGTCGAACGCGACGCCACGCACCTGGACCTGGTGGCCGGCGTGCGCGTGTGGGCTGCGCGTGTGCGCATGGCCTATGCGGTGCCCGTGCCCACACCGCCGCCGATTCCGCAGCAGTACGCCGGCGAGCAGTCGCACCGCTGGGTGGATGCGCAGGTGGGCGTGAAGGGGCGTCATGGCTTCGGCAATGGCCTGTTCGTCGGCGGCTGGGCGCTCGCCGGTGCGGGCGAATCCGACCTGTCCACCGACGTCATGCTGCTGGCCGGCTACGACATCAACGCGCGCTTAGCGGTGATCGCCGGCTACCGGCGGCTGTCGACCGACTTTGAGACCTCGGGCGGCTTCCGCTTCGATTCCACGATGCAGGGCCCGGGTCTCGGCATCGAATACCGTTTCTGACCGCCATCATCGCGCCGCACTCGCGGCCACAGGAGTGACGCCATGGGGATCGCACGTACCGCGCTTTGCACCGCCGCGTGGATGTTGGGCGCCGTCGGCATCGCCGCGCAGGCCAGTGCGGCGCAGGCCGATGCCGCACTGCGCAGCGCCGCCACGAAGGAACAGCCGGCGGTGATCGACACGCTGCGCGAGCTGGTGACGACGGAATCCGGGTCGACCGACCACGAAGGCGTCGCCACCCTGATGACCTATCTGGACAAGCGACTGCGTGCGCTCGACGCCAAGGTCGATCGCGTGGCGTCGGCCACCGGCGGCCCCGACCTCGTGCGCGGAGTGTTCACCGGCAACGGCGCGCTGAAGGTGATGCTGATCGCCCATGCCGATACCGTGTACGACCGCGGCACGCTGGCGAAGGAGCCTTACCACCAGACAGGCAACCTGCTGTACGGCCCCGGCATCGCCGACGACAAGGGCGGCATCGCGGTGATCCTTCACGCGATGGCGCTGTTGAGGGCGCGCGGATGGAACGACTACGCCACAGTGACCGTGCTGTTCAATCCCGACGAGGAAATCGGCTCGCCCGGCTCCGGCGAAGCCATCGCCACGCTGGCGGCCGAGCACGACGTGGTGCTGTCGTTCGAACCGTCGCCGGCCAAGGCGGTGATCGAACACGAAGGCGTGCTGCTCAGCGCGGCCGGTACCTCGCAGGTGCGGATGACGGTGCAGGGCCTGTCCGCGCACGCCGGCGCGGCACCGGAGCAGGGCCGCAATGCGCTGGTCGAACTCGCACACCGGGTGGTGCAGACGAAGGACGTGGCGGCGGGTGTGCCCGGTGCGCAACTCAACTGGACCACGGCCAGTGCCGGCACCGCGCGCAACCAGATCCCCGAGCGCGCCGAAGCCGGGGGCGACGTGCGGGTGATGCAGGCCGACAGCAACGACAACCTGCTGGCCGCGCTGCAGGCCAAGGTGAAGGAAAGCCCGCTGATTCCCGACACCACCACCACGGTGACGCTGGAACCCTTGCGCCCCATCTATGTGGCCGGCGAGCGCGGCCGCGCACTGGCCGACCTGGCGCGCGCGATCTATGGCGAACTGGATGGCCGCCAGCTGCTGATGCATCCGACCACCAACGGAGGTACCGACGCCGGCTTCGCCGGGCGCTCCGGCAAGGCCGCGGTACTGGAAGGCCTGGGCCTGGCGGGATGGGGCTACCACGCGCGCAACGAGTACATCGAGATCGATTCCATTCCGCCGCGTCTGTACCTGGCCTCGCGGATGCTGATCGAACTGGGCAAGCGCGCGCACGCGCCGGCGCGCTGACGCATGGTGCTGCCTGATCCGTCGTCACCGATGCCGAAGACGCACGACCACGTGCCGCCGCTGCTGCGCGGCCTGGGCTTCACCCTTGTGCTGCTCACCAGCCTGGTGGTCGGCGTGGCCGAGCATCGCCAGGAAAGCCGGATCAGCGAACGCGTGGCGCTGTTGCGCGAGCAGGTGCACGAGGATGCGGCGATCACCGATGGCCGCCGCCCACCGGAAGCGATCGCTCGCGAGTTGCGCCTGCTGCGCCTGCAACTGCAGGAACAGGATCTGGCCGAGCGCGTGTTCGAGAACCGGTGGTTCCAGCTGCTTGGTATCCTGGCCAGCGCGCTGATCGCCGCCTCGTTCCTCTACGAAGCGTGGCTGCGCTGGCCGCGCCACGCGCGCGACTAGGCGCACGACCGGCGACCGCTTGCCAGGCCGGGGCCGTACCCGACACAGTGGCAGGGCCGCGCCGCGCTGCCGATCCCCGGCAGTATGGGCCAGGCGGCAGTGCAGGGATGCAGGCATGGAGCAGGGACACGTCGACGGGCGGGGCGAGCGTATCGGCTGGGTGCGACTTACGCGCCTGATGTTCGAGCTCGCGGCGGTACCACGCCGCGTCATGCTGCCGGCAGCGCCGGTGCGCAAAGACGCCGCATCGCCGGGGCGCTGGGCGATGCTCGTGTCCGAACGTTATTCGCTGCCCATCCTGCGGCCGCTGGCGGCGCGCGCGCTGGCTCGTGGCGATCGTGTCGTGTGGATCGTGCGCGACATGCTGGCGCCGCTGTTGCGCCCCGACGAAACGCGCGTGCGCAGCTTCGCGGCCTTGCGGGCGTTCGCACCGGAAGCGGTGTTCGCGACGGTCGACCGCATTCCCCCGTGGTTGCCCGGGTTGCAGGTGCAGTTGTTCCATGGGTTGAACCTGCACAAGCGCGATCCGTCGCTCGGGCAATTCCGCATGCAGGACCTTTACGATCTTTACTGCACGCACGGACCTGCGACCACGCAGCCGTTGCAGGCACTGGCGCACGGGTACGGCGGATTCGTCGTGGCGGAAACCGGATGGCCGAAGCTCGACCCGTTGTTCCGGACGCCCGGTGCGGGCGCGCAGGCGATGCGTCGCGCCGCGGCCGGGCGTCCCGTGGTGATGTATGCATCGACCTTCAACGTGCCGCTGAGCCAGGCGCGCGAGTGCCTGCCCGTGATCGGCGCGCTGGTGGCGCGCGGCGACCGCTACTGGCTGCTGACCCTGCATCCGATGGCGCCGCCCGACCTGCTGGAGCGCTATCGCCAGTTGGCAGGTCCGCATGCCTGTTTCGTGGAAACGGAAGGCATGACCGACATGCTGCAGGCGGCCGATGTGCTGGTCTGCGACACGTCGTCGGTGATCGAGGAATTCGCGCTGCTCGGCAAACCGGTGGTCGCCGTCCGCCACCGTCGTCCGCAGGCGTTCATGCATGCCGTATCGACACCGCAGGCCATCGACGCCGCGATCGCCGCCGCGCTCGCCGACCCGCAGCAGCGCCGCGCGCACGCCGATGCCTACATGGCCGTGCTGCATCCCGCGCGCGATGGCGGCGCGGCGGATCGCGTATTGGAGGCGGTAGCGTCGGTGCTGCGCGGCGAACGCGTGCCCGTGCGACCCCGCAGGCGCCCGCTCTGGCGTCGTGCGTGGCGGTCATGGAGGATGTTGCGCGAACTGTTGCCAGGATGACGTACGAAGGAAGAGAGAAGAAGTTCCCCATGACCGACACCACGCCGAGGACCTGATGCTCCGCTACCTGACCCGTCTGTTCTCGCCGCAGGAGCGCACGGTTTCGACGGCGGTGGCGCGGCCACGCGTGCCGGTGTCGATGCACTGGTTGGCCGACACGCGCCTGCCGATCGCCGACTGGGAGCGTTTGCACGAAGAAGGCAACGCACCACCGGACGGCGAGGACGCGCACGCGTACTGGGATTCGGCCGCGCAGGCCTGGCTGGACGCGCTGCGCGACGCGCTCGGCGAGCCGTACCACGTCACCGGTTCCGAGGATTTCCTGCTGCTGTCCACGCTGGAGACGCGGCCGGCACAGGTCTTCCTGGCGACGTGCCAGCGCATGCGCGCGCGCATCCGGCGCAACCTGGGCCCTTTGGCCGACGATGGCGGGTGGGGACGGCACGTGGTGATGGTGTTCGAGGACGCCGACGACTACTACGACTACGTCGGTCACTACTACCCGGACGGCGGCGAGTACGCGATGTCGTCCGGCATGTTCATCCAGGCCGGCTACGGGCACTTCGTGATGCCGCTGGAGCAGATCGATGCGATGGAGCCGGTCATCGCGCACGAGCTCACGCACTGCCTGCTCGCGCACCTGCCGATCCCCGCCTGGCTCAACGAAGGCCTGGCGGTGAATACCGAGCACACGATGTTCCCGCAGCTCGCCGCGCCGTCGGCACAGCTCTACTTCCCGCATGAAGTCGCCGCGCAGCATGCGGCGTACTGGAATGCCGACAGCATCCAGGCGTTCTGGTCGGGCAAGTCGTTTCTCGCCACGGATGAGGGCAACCGCTTGTCCTACGACCTGGCGAAGAAGATCACCGCGCTGGCGGCGCGCGATGAAGCCGCGTTCCGTGCGTTCGTCGCGCAGGCGCACCAGCAGGACGCGGGCCTGGCCGCCGAGCATCACCTCGGATTTCCCATCGCGCATCTCGTTGAAGCGGTGTTGGGGGAAGGGCCATGGCATCCGCGGCCTGCGGCATGGTGCGATGGTGTCGAGCGCGGGCAGTTCCGGCGGTGGCCCCGGATTGCACGCATGTCCGTCGAGTGACGGATGTCGAGTCGCTCGCGGGTGACGTGGGCATGCTCAATGTGACAGAAGAGACGGAAGCGCTGCGCCGGTGACGTTCCCGGCGCGATCGAAATATGCGGGCTGACCCGTGTTGACCGATCCGGCCACCGCCCTCCCGCCTTTGCACGCACCCGCCCGCATGGCTTGCCGGAAGCGGTGGAGTGGCGCCTGCGCCTTGTTCATGGGAGACGCGGCGTGTCGGCAGCCCTGACGGCGCAGGCGGGCAGTGCCCGCGCTTCGCGCAGCATGCTGCGCGCGTTCTGTCCCGTTGCGGACAGGCATTACGAGATGTGAAGAGTGTGGGTTGTGCAGGGGATCGACTGCCGGTACGGACCGTCACTCGTACGGACACCGTGCCAGGGTCGAAATGCGCGATCCGGCGAGACCGCGACGACGCGGCGGACACGTATCTGCCGATGGGTGTCGTGATGACATCGAGGGCTTCGGTCGAGGCCGGTGGATGAGGGGTTCGTGAGGTGTCGTCGGCATCGCCAGCAGGGCGCTGTCGCATGGAATCCGCGCTGCGTCGGATGCGCGGTGAGGTCGTGGGGGTTTGAAGCGGCATCCGGTTGACCCGCTGCCGGAAGGCCACGGGAGACCGGGGGCCAGGTGCGCGCCGGGTGAGTGCCTTCGATGTTGTCGGTCGGCAGGCATCCACGCCGGGTCGCGGGGTGGGATCAACGAAGAACGATGGAATGAGTATGACCAGCAAGGCAGTGCAGGAACGTCGGGCGGAAACGCGGGTTACGCGTGCATGGCGCGCGCTTGTCCCGATACGATCCGCGGCCGTTCATACGGCTGCAACGATGGCAGCAGTACCGCGTCGCACGCCTGCGCGTGTCATGGTCGTACTGGCGGTGATGCTGGCGGCAGGTCTGCACGCCAGCCCTGCGTTCGCGCAGTTGAGTTGCGGCACCGTGTATGCGACCAACGCGGGCACGGGGATATATGCGACGGCGGACAATGGCACGCAGACG
This sequence comes from uncultured Pseudoxanthomonas sp., assembly GCA_946886405.1. Next base: position 40,486 of record CAMPIO010000010.1, on the reverse strand, counting down.
CTGGTTGAAACCCTGCCGGGTACGGTGGGGGCCGTCAATGGCTTCGGTATCGGGCCAGGTGGCACACTCGCCTATCTGGTGTCTCAGGCGAATGGTTCACCTGCGACGGTGACAACGTACAACACGGTCACCAATACCGTCGTCGCGACATCCGCCGCCACCGCGCTGCAGCCGGGAATGTTGGGATTTCCTTCAGGCGCGGTGAACCCTGTCAATGGCTGGTTCTACATGGCGGGTGCCAGTGGGACTGACGCGGCTACCACAACCAGTTGGCAGCTCTATGCGCTCAATCCGGCCAGTCCTGCCGCCGCGCCTTTCCGGGTTGGGGTGATCACCGGGACGCTGGGGCTTAACGGCGACATCGCGTTCGACAGTCTGGGTAATCTCTATCTGCTTTCGGGCGCAGGGTCTTTGCCGGCGCCCAGCAACCGCATCTACCGTGTCGGGCAAGTTCCTACTGTTGCCGGATCGGGTGCGTTGCCCGCGACGCAGATTACATCGGTAGCGTCGACAAACAATGTGGCCGGCATCGCTTTCAACGCGGCGGGCGAGATGGTGACGAGCTTGGCAGGCTCGATCATCAGGCGGATCAATCCCCTGACCGGTGCGGAGATCGCCAGTGCGACGGCCAGTGCGGGTGCGATCTTCGATCTCGCTTCCTGCGTTGGCGGCAATACCATCAGCGTGCAGAAGAACCTGCCGCAAGGTCGCGTGTTGGCCACGGATCAGTTCACGCTGCGCTTGTCCGGGGGCGGCTTGGCTACCACCCAGACGGCCACCACCACCGGCAGTGCGTCCGGCCTGCAGGCACCGATCGTGGGTCCGCTGCTGGCCATAGACGGCACAAGCTTCACGATCGATGAAACGGCATCGGGCGGCGCGCTCCTGACGAACTACGCGCGCAGCTGGCAATGCGTGGACACGGCGAACGGCAATGCCGTCGTGGCCGAGGGCGACGTCTTCCCGGGCACGCCGGTGAACATTCCCATCAGCGGTGGAGCGACGGGCGCGAGTGTGGTCTGCACCATCACCAATGCCCAGACGCAGACCGACTTCGGCACCTGCGATGCGCGGATGTTCCTGGATCAGACGAATCTGAGCGCCACTTCGTCCACGTTGCATGACGTGGGCTACACCAGCGCGCCCTTCACCTACACCGTGCTGGGGAGCGGCTCGGCCCGAAACGGACTCGGCTTGAACCCGCTGGATAGCTACATGTACGGCATCGAGTGGGGCGGCTTCAGTGGGAACCAGCTGATTCGCGTGGGATCGGATGGTAGCAGCGTCAACCTGGGCACCATCACCGGACTCCCGGCGGCCAACTACAACAATGGCGTCATCTCGCCGACGGGTGAGTATTTCGTGGTGCCGGCCGGCTCTGGCACCACCATGTACCGGATCGACATCGCGGCAAGGACCGCCACGGCGGTACCGCTGACCCAGTCCCTCGATAGCGTGTTCGACCTGGCGTGGCACAACGGCATGATGTACGGCGTGAGTGGCGGTGTCCTGGTCAGCATCAGCACGGCCGGCACGGTGACGTCGATTGGTCCTACTCCGAGCCTGAACTTGGTTCCTGCCATGTGGGGGTTCGACAATCTGCTGTTGGCTGCCAACGGCGGCACCTCCATTTACGCGATTGATCCGGTGACGGGTCTCACCACGTATCTGAGCAGTTCACCCAGCACCAGCAATGCCGATGGCGTCAATTGCCCGGGTGTAGCCATCCAGTTCGACGCCGACCTAGCGGTGAACAAGACCAACACGCCGGCATCCGGGCCGAACGACCTGCCGACCGACACCTATGCGCCCGGCGAGATCCGCACCTACACCCTCGTGGTGAGCAACAGCAGCAGTTCCTTCGGCGCGCAGAACATCACGGTCAGCGATCCGATTCCGGCAGGCATCGATGCGGCTACGGTGAGCTGGACCTGTGCCAACACCTCGGGTGGTTCGCGTTGTGGTGCCGCCAGCGGCACCGGCGCGCTGAACGATGCCGGCCTGGACCTGCCACCAAACGCAGTGGCCACGTATCTGGTGACGATGACGGTGCCGGCCGGTTTCACGGGTGACCTGACCAACACGGTCACCATCGCGCCGCCGAGCACGATCAACGACACGAACGCCGCCAACAACACCGCTACCGATGTGGATCAATCCGCACCGCAACTGACGATCCGCAAGATCAGCCTCGGTGGCGTGGACAGCTTCGGCTTCACCGGCACCAATGGCGTGGTCGACCAGACCCTGACCACCACGACGGCCGGCAGCCCGGTGAGCGGTGCCACCCAGGTACTGACGGCGGCCGGCACCGCCACCACGATCACCGAAAGCACCACGCCGGCCACCTACCAGCTGACCGGCATCACGTGCACGGGCCTGGGCGCAGGCGGTACGGCGACCCCGGACCTGGTCAACCGCACCGTGGCGCTCGATGCCGCAGCGACAGCGACGGGTGCCAACATCGAATGCACGTTCACCAACACGCTGCAGCAGACGGACATCCAGGTGGTGAAGACGGCGTCGCCCGATCCGGTGGTGTCGGGAAATGTGTTGACCTACCAGATCGTGGTCAGCAACAACGGCCCGCTGGCGGCCAGCAACATCCTGCTGACCGACGTGGCCGGGGCAGGGCAAGACTGCATGACGCCGAGCACGACCGCGACCTGTTCGGCGACCGGTGGTGCGAGCTGCCCGTCACCGACAGTGCCGGTGAGTGGCCTGCTGGGTGCGGGGATCACGATCCCGAGCCTCCCGGTGGGCGGGCAGGTGACCGTGACCGTGCAGTGCTCGATATCGGCCAATGGCCTTTGAGCCGATGCGGTAATGGTGGGGTCGCCTCGACCCAGCCTTGGTTCTGTAAACGCCGTTACGCCTTAGGTCGGGTAATGTCCGGTCTGACGCTGTCGGTGCGAATAACCCCGTCGAATGTGACAGGTCTCGCCGACGCCCCGTCACTGCTCAAGCGGCCTGCCAGCGGCATCGTGAAAACGAGCTACGAGGTGCAGGCTTTGTAGGCAGAACACTGGGGAACAAGATGGAAACCGCACCTCGTGACGACGTTTCGCTCGACCAGAGCGCTGGACCGTTGTCACGGCTGGCAGCACTCACGGCTTCCCGCGCCATGACGCGCCGGCTCCGGTCGATCCGGTTGCCGCTGGTCTTCCTGCTCCTGGTGTCTGCCGTCGTCCATGCGGCGACCTTCACCATGCCCGCCGGCTCCAACTACTTCAACGGCCACCTCTTCAGCACGTTCACGGGCGCGAATGGTGCGGCGGTGACGACAGGGCAGGCATCCCCGCTGCATACCTTCACCGTCACCCAGATCGGCAGCGCTGCGGGGACGGGCAACGTGTCGCAATTCGCGACGGGACTTCTTCCCGCAGGTTCGGGCTATCCGGCGACCACACCGCGGATGGCGGAAATGGGAGCGATCAACGGCCTGGGATTGGGAGGCCGCATCCGCTACACCTTCAGCCAGGCATTGCCCCTGGGCACGCACGTTTACATGCAGGATGTGGATCAAGGCGAGATCGCCACGCTGCAGTTCTATACCTGTGCGGGTACGCTGATCAATCCATCGGGCTTCGATTATCTGATCGCTGCGACCAGTTCCGCGCCAACGGCGACGTTCGGTACAACAACGGTGACGTTGACCAACACCACGGGTGCGACCAACCAGGCTGAACCCCTCGTGGCGGTGGTCATCCGCAATGCCACGGTCTGCCGCGTCGAGTACACGGGCACCTTCGGTGGCGGTACGTTTGAAACCTACTTTTCACTGCCGCCGGTCAATCCGGGAATCACGAAGTCGTTGGCCACCCCCAATCCGTTGCTCCCGGGCGGTCCCGTCAGCTGGACCCTCACGGCGACCAACAATGCCGTGGCCAGCGGCATCACGGGTTTGAGCAACCCAACACCCGCCTACGGGGTGACCCTCAGCGACACGGTCAACAGCAGTGTCACCGGCCTGACTGCCACGGTGACCAACGCGGGAGGCACCACGGGTGGCAGCTGCACGGTAGGCGCGGGCAATGCGGTGACGTGCAGCGGATTCTCGCCGCTGGCGAGCGGGCAGAGCATTGTCGTCACGCTCAGTGGCACCCTGGCGTCTGCTTACAGCATTCCCAGCCTGGCCAATACCGCCACCGTTACCAACAGCGTGTCCAACGATCTGGTGGCGGCAAACAACAGTGCGACCAGCACGACGCCAGTGACGCTGCCACCCACCTTCGGCACCTGCGATGCGCGGATGTTCATGGACCAGGTTCCCTCGAACATCTCGACGCTGTTCAACGTGAACTACACCACGGCGCCGTTCACGCTGACCTCGCTGGGGTCCTCCACCTCCACGACCGGTCGCAACGGCGTGGGCTACAACGTGCTGGACAACTACATCTACGGCATCCGCTGGCCGACGAGCGGAAGCATCGTCGAGCTCATCCGTGTAGGTTCCAACGGCACGGGCCAGAACCTGGGCGCCATCGCGGGTCTGCCAGCAGGGACCGTCTGGAACAACGGCGTCATTTCACCGGCCGGCGACTACTACCTGAAGAGCGGTTTGTCGACCACGACGCTCTACCGTGTGAATCTGGCCACCACGCCCTACACCGCCACCACGATCACATTGAGCCAGCCGGTCCAGACCTTCGACCTGGCCTGGCACAACGGGCGCCTGTACGGCGTGGACATCACGACAACTCCGCGACTGGTCAGCATCGACCCGGTCAGCGGCGCGGTGACAACCCTCGGGCCGACCTCTCCGTTGACCAATGCGCTGGCCATGTGGGGCTTCAACAACATGTTGCTGGGTTCATCCGGGGGGAGCATCTATGCGATAGACCCGGACACTGGCGCGGCCACATTGCTGAGCAACATCTCGCCTTCGGCCAACAACGGCGATGGTGCCAACTGCCCCACCGCCAACATTGCCTTCAACGGCGACCTGTCGGTCACCAAGACCAACACGCCGGCCTCGGGGCCGAGCGACCTGCCGACGGACACCTACACGCCGGGTGAGACGCGCACGTACACCATCGTGGTGAGCAATCCCAGCACCAGCTTCGGTGCCCAGAACGTCACGGTCAGCGATCCGGTTCCCGCAGGCATCGATGCGGCCACCGTGAGCTGGACCTGCACCAACACCTCGGGCGGATCGCGTTGCGGCGCAGCCAGCGGCACGGGTGCACTCAACGACATCGCGCTGGACCTGCCGTCGGGCTCGGTGGCGACCTACACGGTGACGATGACGGTCCCCGCTGGTTTCACCGGTGACCTGACCAACACGGTGACCATCACGCCGCCGAGCTACATCGTCGAAACCAATACCGCCAACAACACCGCGACGGACGTCGACCAGGCGGCTGTCAGCCTGACCCTGACCAAGGTCAGCCAGGGGGGCGTGCGTGCCTTCACGTTCACCGGCAACAATGGCTGGACCAGCCAGACGCTGACCACGACCGTGGCGGGCGTGGGCGTCACCGGCGCCACCCAGGTCCTCGGCAACCCGGGCGTCGCGACGACCATCACCGAAACCATGCCGACCGGCTTCGTGCTGAGCAGCGTGACCTGCACGGGTATGGGGGCAGGGGGCACGGTGACGCCCGGCGCCAACTCGTTCACCCTCAACGCCGCCGCCGTGGCGGCGGGCAGCAACATCGCGTGCACGGTGACCAACAGCGTGCAGAGCCAGCCGGTGTTCCCGACGTGTCCTGCGGGCATGTACCTGTCGCAAAGCCCGAATACCAACACCAACACCACGCTCTACGACATCGTTACCACCACCAATCCATTCACGTATCCCGCCATCGGGCAGGGCGCGAACGTCTACAACGCGATCGGCTTCAATCCCGTGGACAACTTCATCTACGGCATCAATGCGGGCGGCGGCTCCGGCAATCGTTTGATTCGCGTGGGTGCGGACGGCAGTTCAGTCGACCTGGGTCCGGTGGCCGGCGGCATGGTGACCGACAGCTGGATCATGGGCACGTTCTCGGATACGGGCATCCTGTACGTGCTGGCGGGTGGCGGTTCGACCAACCTGCGGGCGATCAACGTGCAATCCAACACGTCAACGTTGATCGCACTTTCGTCAAGCGTGCAGGCCTCGGATATGGCCTGGATCGGCGGATTGATCTACACCGTGCAGGGGAATGGTCAGTTGCGATCGATCAATCCTGCGACAGGCGCCGTGACGAACATCGGCGCACCCACTGCGGCCGTCGACTATGGCGCGATGTTCGGCTCGCCCACGGGGCTGTTCGGCAGCGCGAACGGTGGCGGCTTCTACAGTTTCGATCTTGCTACCGGCGCCCGCACATTGATTTCCGGTTCGCCCGGTTCCAATGTGAACGATGGTGCCAATTGCCCCACTGCGCCGATCACGTTCGCGGCAGACCTTTCGGTAACCAAGACCAACACGCCGACGCAGGGTCCCAACGATCTGCTTGGCGATACCTACATACTGGGCGAGACAAGGACGTACACCGTCGTAGTGACCAACGCGGGGCCCTTCGGTGCGCAGAACATCACGGTCAGCGACCCGGTGCCGGCGGGGATCAGTGCGGCAACGATGAGCTGGACGTGTGCGGCCACCTCGGGCGGCGCGGTATGTGGTGCCGCCAGCGGCACCGGCGCGCTGAACGATACCGGCCTGGATCTTCCCGCCGGAGCCGTGGCGACTTATCTGGTCACGATGACGGTGCCGACCGGCTTCACGGGTGACCTGACCAACACGGTCACCATCACGCCGCCGAGCACGATCAACGACACGAACGCCGCCAACAACACCGCCACCGATGTGGATCAATCCGCACCGCAACTGACGATCCGCAAGATCAGTGTCGGTGGCGTGGACAGCTTCGGCTTCACCGGCACCAATGGCGTGGTCGACCAGACCCTGACCACCACGACGGCCGGCAGCCCGGTGAGCGGTGCCACCCAGGTACTGACGGCGGCCGGCACCGCCACCACGATCACCGAAAGCACCACGCCGGCCACCTATCAGCTGACCGGCATCACGTGCACGGGCCTGGGCGCAGGCGGTACGGCGACTCCGGACCTGGTCAACCGCACCGTGGCGCTCGATGCCGCAGCAACGACGGCGGGTGCCAACATCGAGTGCACGTTCACCAACACGTTGCAGCAGACGGACATCCAGGTGGTGAAGACGGCGTCGCCCGATCCGGTGGTCAGTGGTGACGTGGTGACCTACCAGATCGTGGTCAGCAACAACGGTCCGCTGGCGGCCAACAACGCCCTGCTGACCGACGTTGCGGGGGCAGGGCAGGACTGCACGACGCCGAGCACGACCGCGACCTGTTCGGCGACCGGTGGTGCGAGTTGCCCGTCGCCGACGGTACCGGTGAGCAGCCTGCTGGGTGCGGGCATCGCGATCCCCAGCCTGCCGGTGGGCGGCCAAGTCACCATCAGCGTGCAATGTTCGGTGTCCGCAGATGGCTTGTAGCTGGGTGTTGCGCTGACAAGTCGAGTGCCGATGGTCGTCGGCACGGTTATGTAAATTCCATTACGTCCGCGGCTCCGTGGTGTCCGGTGAACACACCATTGGTGCGAATATCTTTGCCAATTGTGAGAGTCGTCGGCCATGCCGTCGCTCTGGTCGAGTATCGGATGCACCATCCGATGGTTACAGGGGAAGAGGTATGACGGTGCAACAGACGGGGGCCATGCTGATGGACGGCATGGGTACATCCCGCTCTCGTATTCGACGTGTGCCATGGCTGATGGCGGTGCATCTGCGAAATCCTGCTCCGACGGGAAGGCAGAAAGGCGATGGCGCCCTCGGCGGGCGAAAGGCTGACACGTGGCAGAAGGGGAAGCAGCGATGACCACCCTTGCATATCAGGGCAAATCGATGACAAGACGCTTTCTCCAACTGACGGTCCTTGGACTGATCGCGTGGGTCATGCCCGCGAACGCCAACCAGATTCCCACGACATCCTCGGGAGGAACGGTCGCCACCAACACCACGGTCACCAAGACCTATCCGTCGGGGCTCAGCTACACGCTCACGCTGTCCGGCGCGAGCGGGGTGCCGTTCCAGTTTGCCGGCCAGGGGGCATTGAACCAGACGGGCAGCCCGGCAACGGCGTACTACTCGCCCGGCATTGCGGTGGGGGCGGGAAATTCTTCATCGAGTATCGGCGTGTACGGGCCCTGCACACCGTCGGGCGGAGTCTGCCTCGATCGCGGCACGATAACGATCACCTTCAGCCAACCCGTGACTGACCCCGTACTGCATGTGTCGGGATTGGGTGGCGCCAGTGGCGGGGACAACCACGCGCCGGTTCTCCGCCTGACATCGCCGGCGAGTGGCGTGACCCTGAGCAGCCAGGGCGCGCCCACGAACATGAACATCACGGCCACGTCGTTCACCAGCGGCACCCTCAACGGCGCCACCGCCTGCAATGCGACGGGCACAGGTGCGGGCTGCGGCAGCATCCGCGTCAACGGCACGGTCACTTCGCTGACGTTCGCGGTGGACCTGCGCGCGTCGGGCGCACTGGCTTCGACGGAGTTCGACACCTTCGGCATCACCGTCACGGTGGACGAGGATTTCAGCGACGCGCCAACCACCAGCTTCAACTCGGCGCAGGCACCCACCCACATCGTGGGCGACCTGCGGCTCGGCGCCGCGCTCGATGCGGATAACGTCAACGTGACCGCAGCCACTGCAAGCCCGTTCCCGGTCGCTGCCGGTGCCGACAACACCATCGGCGTGGGCGACAACCTCACGGGTGCCGACGAAGACGCCATCACCACGTTCCCCTCCATCCACTCGGCCGTCACCAGCTACAGCCTCGTCGTGCCCATCAGCGGCGCCAGCAAGGCAGGCATCGTATGCGGCTGGATCGACTTCAACCGCAACAACGCCTTCGTCGCCACCGAGCGCGCATGCTCGACCTTCGCGAGCAGTGCGAGCAGCGTCACCCTGGCCTGGAACAGCGCGAACGGCAATGCGCCCACGGGCATGAGCGCCGGCAACAACTATGTGCGCCTGCGCGCGGGCTATACCACGGCGCAGATCCAGACCGCCGACGGCAAGGGCCGTGCCGACAGTGGCGAGGTCGAAGACTACCGCCTCACGATCGCCGCGGCGGTGCCTGCGCTCTCCATCACCAAGGCGAGCAACGGGCCGTGGACGGTGGGCCGGACCGGCGCCACCTATACCTTGAACGTCAGCAACAGCGGTACCGGTGCGACGTCCGGTACCGTCACCGTGCGCGAACAGCTGCCCACCGGCATCGGCATCCGTCCCGCGACCGGATTCACGGCGGCCACGGGATGGACCTGCAGCTACTCCGACGAGGCGGCGCAGAATGCGACCACCATCGTTCCCAGTACCGGCATGTTGGTCACCTGTACCTCGACCACGGCCATTCCGGCCGGTGGCACGGTGGCACTGACGATCCCGGTGCTGGTGACGTCGGCATCGCCGGCTTCCGTGACCAACCATGCCTCCGTCGGTGGTGGCGGCGATCCGTTCAATGGCGGCACCGCACCCACTGCGGGCGCCACGTGTACCGATGCCGACCATTGCGCCAGCGTGGCGACCGCGATCACGGCCTCGCCGCCCGCGCCTGCCTCCTGCGCGGCGGCCACGGCGGTAAACCTGTTCGCGACCGCACCCTTCCAAAGCAATTTCTTCACTGACAACGCCACGGAAACACGCACGGCGACGTTGCTCGCCACCGCGGGCGGCTACTCGGTGGGCACCGGCACCGGTGGGCGTTTCGTCGTGGACATGAACTGGCGCTGGAGTCCCGGATTCCCGCTGCCCTCCAATGCCTCGACCATGTCCTTGCGTGTCAACGGTATCGACTACGCGACCATGACCACGCAGGCGGGCTATGCCGGCTACGCAACCCTGGTGGCCCAGAACGGCGCGAGCCTGTTCGACGGCACCACCACGGTGGAGACCAACCGGACCTCGAACGAGAACTTCTGGGTCACGTTGCCTGCCTCGGTCACCACCATCACCAGCGTGCAGATGGTGTACACCGGCGGTGCGACGGCGGACGACTTCTTCTTCTCCGGCCCCGCGCTCTACGGTTGTCCCGTGCCGGCCGACCTGTCCATCACCAAGACCAACAACCAGGCCGTATACACGGCGGGCCAGGCGATGACCTACACCATCGTGGTCAGTAACCTCGGCCCGGGCGCGTCCAACAGTGCGGTGTTCACCGATCCTGCGGTGACCGGCATGACGAAGACCGGCGTGACCTGCGGCAGTCCGACCGGCGGCGCCACGTGCCCCACGGCCGCCAACACCACGGTTGCGCTGGTGCAGGGCAGCGGGATCGTCATTCCCAGTCTGCCGTCGGGCAGCAGTGTGACGTTCCAGCTGACCGCCACGGTCAATGCCGGCACGACGGCCAACCTGACCAATGTCGCCAACATCGCCACGCCGAGCGGACAGGCCGATCCGGTGCCGGGCAACAACACGGCGTCGGATACCGATACATCGCAACCCACCTTCGGCACCTGCGATGCGCGGATGTTCATGGACCAGGTTCCCTCGAACATCTCGACGCTGTTCAACGTGAACTACACCACGGCGCCGTTCACGCTGACCTCGCTGGGGTCCTCCACCTCCACGACCGGTCGCAACGGCGTGGGCTACAACGTGCTGGACAACTACATCTACGGCATCCGCTGGCCGACGAGCGGAAGCATCGTCGAGCTCATCCGTGTAGGTTCCAACGGCACGGGCCAGAACCTGGGCGCCATCGCGGGTCTGCCAGCAGGGACCGTCTGGAACAACGGCGTCATTTCACCGGCCGGCGACTACTACCTGAAGAGCGGTTTGTCGACCACGACGCTCTACCGTGTGAATCTGGCCACCACGCCCTACACCGCCACCACGATCACATTGAGCCAGCCGGTCCAGACCTTCGACCTGGCCTGGCACAACGGGCGCCTGTACGGCGTCGACATCACGACGAGCCCGAGCCAGCTGGTCAGCATTGACCCCGTCAGCGGCGCGGTGACGACCCTTGGGCCGACCTTCCCGTTGACCAATGCGCTGGCCATGTGGGGCTTCAACAACATGTTGTTGGGTTCGTCCGGTTCGACCATCTTTGCCCTGGACCCTGTTTCGGGTGCGGCCACGCTGCTCAGCAACATCTCGCCCTCGGCCAACAACGGAGACGGTGCCAACTGCCCCACCGCCAACATCTCCTTCAGTGGCGACCTGTCGGTCACCAAGACCAACACGCCCGCCTCGGGGCCGAGCGATCTGCCGACGGACACCTATACGCCGGGTGCGACGCGCACGTACACCATCGTGGTGAGCAATCCGAGTACCAGTTTTGGCGCGCAGAACGTCACGGTGAGCGATCCGATTCCCGCAGGCATCGATGCGGCCACGGTGAGCTGGACCTGTGCCAACACCTCGGGTGGTTCGCGTTGTGGTGCCGCCAGCGGCACGGGTGCACTCAACGACACCGCGCTGGACCTGCCGTCGGGCTCGGTGGCGACCTACACCGTGACGATGACGGTCCCCGCCGGTTTCACCGGTGACCTGACCAACACGGTGACCATCACGCCGCCGAGCTACATTGTCGAAACCAACACGGCCAACAACACCGCCACCGATGTGGACCCGTCCGCACCGCAGCTGACGATCCGCAAGATCAGTGTCGGTGGCGTGGACAGCTTCGGCTTCACCGGCACCAATGGCGTGGTCGACCAGACCCTGACCACCACGACGGCCGGCAGCCCGGTGAGCGGTGCCACCCAGGTACTGACGGCGGCCGGCACCGCCACCACGATCACCGAAAGCACCACGCCGGCCACCTACCAGCTGACCGGCATCACGTGCACGGGCCTGGGCGCAGGCGGTACGGCGACCCCGGACCTGGTCAACCGCACCGTGGCGCTCGATGCCGCAGCGACAGCGACGGGTGCCAACATCGAATGCACGTTCACCAACACGCTGCAGCAGACGGACATCCAGGTGGTGAAGACGGCATCGCCCGATCCGGTGGTCAGTGGTGACGTGGTGACCTACCAGATCGTGGTCAGCAACAACGGTCCGCTGGCGGCCAACAACGCCCTGCTGACCGACGTTGCGGGGGCAGGGCAGGACTGCACGACGCCGAGCACGACCGCGACCTGTTCGGCGACCGGTGGTGCGAGTTGCCCGTCGCCGACGGTACCGGTGAGCAGCCTGCTGGGTGCGGGCATCACGATCCCCAGCCTCCCGGTGGGCGGCCTGGTCACGGTTGGATTGCAGTGCACCGTCACGGCCACGGGTACGCCGTGATGCCGGACAGGCTTTCCGTCACGCCACAGGCTGCGTGAACACCACGATGTAAAAGTGAGTCGACCACTGCGCGTGGCCGACTCACTTTCGTGTGCGGGCGCTGTCCTTTTTTTGACGGCCGTCACGAATTGAACGGGGGTCGACGTCACTCGGACAACGCGGGCGGTGTATGCGTGAGGTGAGTGGAGGTCGACAGCATGGGCGCGATTGCGCCGTGTTCCACCATCACCCGAATCAAGGATCACACGCATGATGTTGTTTCGTAACGTAACGGCGAGCCTGCTGATGGCGGCCGCCGGTCTGACGGCCGCTGCGGATGCCCGCGCGGAAAGCGGTTGCCAGTTCACCCAGGGGTATTGGCAGAACCGCGCGCAGAATGCCGGCGACCTGAGCGCGGACGTCTGGCTGACCCTGCGTTACCAGCCCTTCTACCTGTCGGGCCTGACCTACCAGCAAGTGCTCCAGGAACCCTCGCGTGGCAATGCGTACTGGATCCTTGCCCACCAGCTGGTAGCCGCACAGGCCAACTATGCGCTGGGTGCCCAGGCCCCGCTCGTCGTTTCGGACGCGCTGGCACGCGCCAGCCAGCTGATGGCCCAGTACACGCCCGCCCAGATCCTGGCCCTGCCGAAGAGCAGCGAACTGCGACAGGAACTGATCGCCCTGTCGCGTGTGCTGGACGACTGGAACAACGGCCTGATCGGCACGGGTGAGTGTGCCGGCAACGGTACTGGAAGCGGCGGCAACGGCTGAACCCCCGCAGATCTCGCGGGGCGCCCAGGTGCCTGCGGGTGCGCGTCCACGGCGAAGACGCGTCCAGCGCAATGCTGTACGCGTCTTCTCTCGCGGAATCGCGACAGGCATCCATCGGAAGGAAAAGACGAGAAACCTGCATGAAGACAAGATTCCTGGCCGGGTTGGCGGCTGTGCTCATGCTTGCGCTGGGCGTGAGCACGAGGGCGGCGGCACAGGTGGTGGCGTTCGATCATGGCACCAGCGCGAGCACGACGGGCGCCGGCGCTGCGGGTACCCCGTCGCTCAGCTTCAACGTGGCGGCAGGACAGAACCGTATCGTGTTCATCACCGCCGCTTTCGAACGCGACCACTGCACGACCGATACGACGGAAACATCCGCTACCTGCAGTGACGAAACCGCCGCCAACAGCAATTTCGCATCCCCGACGTTCGGTGCGACGGCTGGCGCGAATGTGCAGATCCAGTTCACCGTGACCGGCCCGGGAGGTACGACGACGGTGACCAATCCGCTGGCGCCTCCGTCAGGGGATCTCCGTCTGGCCAACGTGTTCGCGACAGCACCAGGATCATCCGGTGCCGACCGCACCAGCTACTCACAGGAGATGTACTTCGTCGCGCTGTACGAGACCCAGCTCCGCACGCTGCTCGGTGGGACGGGCAGCGGCACGCTCAGCATCAGCCTGCCGAACGTGGACTCCCCGAACCGCGCCGGCGACGAAGCGTTGCTTTCCGCCATGCAGTTCAACCATGTGAACCAACTCGCGACAGGCGACCCCGGCACCGGCATCGTGCGGTCCCGTGTCGAAACCTCTTCCGTCAACTGCGGCACGGGGCTGGCATACGTGCCGGGCGTCAGTGCTCCCGGAACCTGGTCTTCATGCCTGAACGGATACGACGCAGGCCAGGCGCCGGTGAATGCCGGCGACGGGGTGTTGCTGGTCGGCTTCAATGGCTACGCCCGTAGCGGCCCTCTCGATTTCGCCACGGTCCCGGGCTTCGCCGAGCTGCTGAATCCTTCGGTCATCAATACCGACCCGGGAACCTCCGGCGCATCCGGCGCACATTTCCTGGCGGCGACGGAGTCGGACGGCTTCAGCACCTCATTCCAGTACGCCAGCGGAATACCCAGCGCCAACGTCACGATGCAGTCGCAGAACGGCGCACTGACCTCCGCCCAGAGCACCTCTGGTGGTACGACGGCCAAGTTCACGCTGACACGGGCGCTGCTGGACCTGTCCATCACCAAGACCAATACGCCGGGTCTCAATGGCAACGTCGACCAGGCAAGCGATACCGTCGCGCCGGGAAGCAGTACCACGTATACCCTCGTCGTCACCAACCACTCGATCAACTACGCCGACCTGGCGATCCTCGTCGACCCCGCGACCGCCGGGCTGGCCAAGACGGCGGTGGCGTGTATCGCAACGACCGGCGGAGCGGTGTGCCCGTCCTCGGGCGCGATGACCGTGGCCGCCCTGGAGAGCGCGGGTGGCATCGCCCTTCCGACCTTGCCGCCGAACAGTACGATGACGTTCGCCGTCACCGCGACGGTGGCGGTCGGCGTCTCGTCGGTCGCCAACACCGCGGCGATCCGCGTACCCGACGACTACGTGGACGCCACGCCGGCCAACAATGTCGCCACCGATACCGATGATGTCGTCGCCCAGCTGACCCTGCGGAAGATCAGTGTGGGTGGCGTGGACAGTTTCGGATTCAGCGGCAGCAACGGGGTAGCGCCGCAGACGCTGGCCACGGTCACCGACGGTACGCCGCAAGCCGGCGCCACCCAGACGTTGACGGCCGCATCCACCGCCACGACCGTCACCGAGAGCGCTTCGCCTGCGACGTACCAGGTTACCGACATCACGTGCACCGGGCTGGGCGCGGGCGGAAGCGCCACGCCCGATCTTGCCGCACGCACCGTCGTGCTCGACGCCGCCGCCACCGCACCAGGCAGCGATATCGTCTGTACGTTCACCAACACGTTGCGGCGTGCGGATATCGGCGTGGTGAAAACGGCCGCGCCCATGGCCGTGGTGTCGGGCGATGCAGTGACGTACACCCTCGTGGTGAGCAACGAGGGCCCGACGGATGCAACCGATGTGCTGCTGACGGACACGGCTGGTGCGGGCCAGGACTGCACGACACCCAGCCCGACGGCCACCTGCACGGCCACGGGCGGCGCGAGCTGTCCGTCGCCTACGGTGCCCGTGAGTACATTGCTGGGTGGCGGCGTGACCATCCCCAGTCTGCCGGTCGGTGGTCAGGTGACCCTGGTCGTGCAGTGCACTGTCAACGCAAGTGGCCTGCCATGACGGAGCGAACACATCCGCACGGGTAGGGTGGCGACTTTCCAATAACGAGCCGTGTCATGACCCAGGCCACCCGGGAAGACGTCATCCTGCAACTCGATCGTGTCGATACGGCGCTTGAAGCGCCGGAGGCCGACAAGACCGCCATCCTGCGCGATGCGCTCGACTGGCTGGCGGCGCATTCACCGGAAAAGGCGGCGGATGCGCTGTACTACCGCGAGCGCCTGCAGGTGATCCGCGAACGCCACGGCGTGGCCTGACGCAGGGCATTGCGCGCGCGTCGCATGGCATCATGCGCCGGCACCCGTCGGACGCCCTGGAGATCGCATGCGCATGTTGTTGGCCGGAGGACTCGTGGCGATGCTGTGCATCGCCAGCACCACGGCATTCGCTGAAACACCTTCGCACGTGCGGATCGTCCACGAAGACGGTCGTTACCTCATGCGTGTGGACGGCGAAGCCTTCCTGGTGAGGGGGGCGGGCATGGCCGACGGCGGGCAGGAAACGCTGGCCGCGCGCGGCGGCAATTCCTTCCGCACGTGGGGCACCGGTACCGATGAGGTCGCGGTACGCGCCATGCTGGATCGCGCTCAGCGCAACGGGCTGAAGGTCGCGATGGGCATCGAGGTGGGCAACGAGCGCCACGGTTTCGATTATGACGATAGCGCCGCTGTCGCGAAGCAGCGCGAACGCATCCGCCGGGAAGTGCGGCTGTACAAGGATCATCCCGCCGTGCTGATGTGGGTGGCAGGCAACGAGCTCAACCTGCACTACGAGAACCCGAAGGTGTGGAATGCCATCGGCGATATCGCCGACATGATCCACGCCGAGGATCCGAACCATCCGGTGATGACCACGCTCGCGGGCTTCGACAGGAAACTCATCGACCTGCTCAAGGCGCGTGCGCCATCGCTGGACCTGATCGGCATCCAGCTGTATGGCGACATCGGCGCGCTGCCGCAGAAACTCGCGGACAGTGGTTGGACCGGTCCCTACGTCGTGACCGAGTGGGGCCCGACCGGCCACTGGGAAAGCCCATTGACGGCCTGGAAGGCGCCGATCGAAGACGATGCGTCGAGCAAGGCGGCGCTGCTGCAGCAGCGCTACGAGCAGGTGATCGCCGCCGATAAGAAACAGGGGCTGGGGTCGTACGTGTTCCTGTGGGGCGACAAGCAGGAGCGTACGCCGACGTGGTACGGGTTGTTCCTGCCGAGCGGCGAAAGCACCCCGTCGGTGGACGCGATGCAGTACCTGTGGACGGGGCGTTGGCCCACCAACCGCGCACCTTCGATAAAGCCCCTCATCTTGAACGGACGCCGTGCGCTGGACAGCGTCGTGGTGCAGGCGGGCCAGGCCGCCAGCGCGCAGGTCGATGCGCGCGATCCGGATGGCGACGCCTTGCGCTACCGGTGGACGGTGTTGCAGGAGAGCACCGCCACCAGCATCGGCGGCGACCGCGAAGACGTGCCACCGCAGCTGGACCTGGCGATGGAGGACGATGGCAAGGGAGGCCTGCGTTTCACCGCACCCGTGGCGCCTGGCACGTATCGCCTGTTCGTCGACGTGCATGACGGCAAGGGTCATGCCGCCTACGCCAACCTGCCGTTCCGGGTGGACGCACGCTGATCGCCCGGTCGCGGGCGAGGCGGATCAGGCCTGGTACTGCTTCTCTTCGATGAAACGCGAACCGGCCTGGCGGTTGATCGCATTCTTCACGCCGATCCGGTCGCCGTTGTGCTTCGCCACCGAACGCGCCAGTTCGATGAACTCGGCGTCGAAGGATTGCGCGGCCTCTTTCGCTCGCAAGGCGTCCTGTACGTCCCACATGCGCTCGTTGATGCGGCGCAAGTCGTCCTTCAGAGTGACCAGTTCGGGTTGCGCCGATGCCAGTTCGCGCCACAGCACCAGCAGACCTTCGCGTTCCACGTCGACATGGGCGCGCTTGGCCGCATCGTCGATGCGTTCGGCCTTGATCTCTAGGATGGACAGCTTGTCAGCCAGCTCGCCGACGGCGACGGGGATCAGGATGGTGTTCATGGCGGCATTCTAAGCCCGGACGGTCGCGTTCTGTCGCCTTGCGACAGTCAGTCCTCGCGGAAATGGCCCTTGGTCCGCAGGTTCTCCAGTGCGCGCTTGGCTGTCACCACGAAGCGGTGGTTCGTCGGATAGTCCTTGGATGCAATGGCCAATGCTTCCTCGAGGATCCGGCGTGCGCGTTCCCGGTCGCCCTGATCGCCCGCGATCGTGGCACGTATCATCAGGACGGCGTTCAAGCGGGAGTGGGCTTTCGGCTTGGGAAGTTGCGGACGATTGCGCCTGTCCACCGTGTCGAGGATGCTCTCGGCTTCATCGAATATTCTTTGATCGACCAGAAGATTCGCCAGCACGATTTGTACGAAGTCGTGATAGCTATGGTTTGGCGGATAGTGTTCGGCCAGGAACCTGGCGTCTCGCCGGAGCAGGTCTTCTGCCGGTCCGTTGTCTTCGTCGGAGGGTGAATCGAGCAATCGGCGGGCAAGCAGGGTCCGTGTCATCGGCGGCGGCGGCAGACTCGCCTGTTCGGCGTCGGCCAATACCTGTTCGAGTATCTCTTTCGATTCGCGCAGATGGAACGTCCGCTCGGGTGAGCCTCGTGGTGTCATGGTCAGATGGTTGGCAAGCTGCGCGCGTGCATCCAGCACGATGTCGTTCGCTCGCGGGTAGTGGCGTTCCAGAATGGCCAGCGCCCGTCGGGAAAGCGCAAGCAGTTCCTGCCATTTCGACAGGTTGCCCTCGAGACGCGACAGCGCTGCGTGGGCGAGTATGGCCTCGCCGTAAGCCGGGTGATCATCGCCATAGGCCGCCAAGAGCAGGGCTTCGCCTTGCTCGATCGCCTCCCTGCATCCCGCCAGGTCGCCGCTCACGCAGCGTGCGTTACCTAGCGCGATCAGGGCACTGCCGGTCTTGGGATGGGTGGCACCGAGTAGCTGAAGGGTGTGCTGCCATTGCGACACGGCGAATGGAAGGGCCTCGTCGAAGCGTTCCTGGGCGAGCAGGCTGGCGGCCAGCGCGCGTTCCGCATCTGCGGCCTGCAGGGGGTAGGCATTCAATGCCATGGCTGCCGCCTTGCGCAGGTCTGGATCAGCCAGCCGGAAATCCTGCAGTCGCATTTTCCATTGGCCACGGAGCATCAGCAGCGCGATGGCGTCGCTCGACGCGCCGTCCCGCTTCGCACTGGCGAGTCCCAGCGCGCGGTTCAACGTCGCGACCGCCTCGTCGCGCTGTGCGAGATTCCATTGCGCTTCCGCCGCGCGAGCGAGCAGTTGCACGCGCACCCGCGATGCATTGTCGTCGTCAACCTCGTGGAGTTTCGCCAGGGCCGCTTTGGCGGTGGCGAGTGCTTGCTGCGGGTTGCCCGCCACGGTCTGCATGGCGGCCAGCGTCGCTTGCACCTCCAATGCCGTATCCGCGTCCGTGTCGGGGAGCCGCGCCGCTTCGTCCGTCAACGCCTGCGCCTGCTGGTAGTCGCCGATCACGGCGTGGTTGCGGGCGAGGACCAGCAGGCCGCGGGCCAGAACATCGGGGTGCTCCTGCAACGGCAGTGCGCGCACCTGCGTTTCGGTCTGTTCGAGCAGTTCCTTGGACGAGAAGGCCTGGCGTCCCAGCCCCGACAGGGTCGCATTGCCGAGCGTCTGTTCGAAGATGGTCGAGAGGGCGGCGTAGGACTCGGACTCCCTCGCGGCCTTTCGCGCTTGCAGGTGCGCGGCCGTCGCACCGACGCCCAGCGATACGACCAGCAACGCCGCCAGTCCGAAGGCGATGCGGTGGCGACGTACGAAGGTGAGTGCCCGATAGCCCACGGCCCCTTCGCGGGCGGCCACGGGTTGTGTCCGCAGCCAGCGCTGCAGGTCGTCGCGCAGCTCGGCGGCCGAGGCGTAGCGTTTGAGGGGGTCGGGCGCGCAGCAGCGCGCGAGGATGGCGTCCAGGTCGCCGCGGAGCTGATGCGACAAGGCACGGCCATCGCGCGCACCTCGCGCCTGCGCCATCTGCAGCGTCGCCCCCCGTGCGAGGCGCGAGGCCGGTTCGGCGTGGACACCCGCCGCTGCCGCTGTCAGACGCAGCGTTCCGGACGCATGCGGCAGGCGTCCGCACAGCAGCTGGTACATCACCGCGCCCAGCGAATAGACGTCGACCGCCATCGTCGGTCGTTCGGGCGACAGCGATTCCGGCGCGGCGTAACCATGGGAAACCGCGATGCGGCGCAACGGCCGGTCACTCGCCAAGGTAGCCGCCAACCCGAAGTCGACCACCTGCAGCTGGCCTTCCACGGTCACCAGCAGGTTGGACGGCTTGATGTCCTGGTGCAGCACCATGTGGTCGTGGGCGAAGGCCAGCGCCTCGCATGCCTGCAGCATCAGTTCGATCCGTTGCCGCACCGTGCTGCGACGGTGGTCGCACCACTGGTCGATGGTTTCGCCCTCCACGTAGCGCATGGCGAACCACGGCATGCCATGGGCATTGATGCCGCCGTCCAGAAGATGGGCGATGCCAGGGTGATCAAGCTGGGCCAGCGTGCTGCGTTCGTTGATGAATGCGTCGACGAGCGTGGGCGACGTCAGCTCCTGCCGGATGCACTTGATGGCCACGCGTTGCCGGTACTGGCCGTCGTCCCGCTGCGCTTCATAGACAGTGCCCATGCCGCCGTTGGCCAGGACGGCGATGATGTGCCAGGGTCCGATGTGGCTGCCCACCCGCAGGTCGAGTGCGGATGCCGCGACGGACGGAATCTCGCCCAGCAGCAGTTCGGGCGGTGCGTAGTCCACCAGTTGCGTGCGGGCGTCCGCCTCCAGCATCGCCTCCAGCGCCAGGTGCACGTCGGGTTCGCTCGCACGCAACCGTTCCATCGCCTGTGCGCGCGTGCCGGGGTCGAAGGCCACGTAGTCTTCGAACAACGACAGTGCCCGGAGTTTGGCGGCGGCGTGGGGGGTCATGGAGGTGGCGTTCGTGGCGAGCTGGAAGACAAAGCGGCGGATCCCTGCTCCCGGAACCACGCTGTCCCGCCATCGCGGAAGGGATTCCGCGTGAAGGTCGCGTTCGCGCCTCCTTGTACTCCATGGCGTACACATCTGTGAACGAAACGGGCTCAAGTCACATGCGAGCGTAATCAGGATTCGCGACCCGCCGACACAGCGTTCCATGATCGGCAGGACGTCCGATTGCTGCCATGCAGCATAATGAGACATGACCACGTCCTCTCCGCTGCCGGCCATGGCGCCCAACGACCTTCCCCTGCCGCCACGACAGGTCGGGCTGATCCTGTTCGCATTGACGCTGGGGGGCTTCGCCATCGGCACCAGCGAGTTCGCCAGCATGGGCCTGATGCCGAACATGGTGGCTTCGCTGGGCGTCACGGAGCCGCAGGTCGGCCATCTGATCAGCGCGTATGCGCTGGGTGTGGTGGCCGGCGCTCCGCTGCTCGCGATCCTGGGCGCAGGCTGGAAGCGCAAGACGTTGCTGCTGGCGCTGATGGGTTTCTACGCCGTCGGCAATCTGGCCAGCGCGCTCGGGCCAACCTACGAGAGCCTGCTCGTGTTCCGCTTCATCGCTGGCCTGCCGCATGGGGCTTACTTCGGTGTCGCGGCACTGACGGCGGTGGCGATCAGTCCACCGAACAAGCGCGGCCGCGCGATCAGCCTGGTGATGCTGGGCCTCACGCTGGCCATCCTGATCGGCAATCCCCTGGCCACGTGGCTGGGACAGGTGATCGACTGGCGATGGGTGTTCGCCGCAGTTGCCCTGGTCGCCCTGGGCACGGCGTTGCTGCTCGCCATCTGGTTGCCGGCCGGCATCGACGGCCCCAAGCCCAGGCCCCTCGACGAGCTGCGTGCGTTCAACCGCTTGCCGGTGTGGCAGGCGCTGGCCGTCGGGGCGATCGGCTTCGCCGGCATGTTTTCGGTTTTCAGCTACTTGGCACCGACGATGCTGGAAGTGACGCGCGTGCCGCCCGCCTGGATCCCGCTCGGACTGGCCGGCTTCGGCGTAGGCGGCGTGATCGGCAATTTCGCCGGCGGCTGGTTGTCCGATCGTTTCCAGTTGCGGGGCGCGTGGATGGTGCTGGCCTGGGCGATGGTGGCGCTGCTGCTGTTCCCGTGGCTCGCGAACACCTTGCCGACGATCCTGCTGGCGACCGTGATGATCGGATTGATGGGCGCGCTGGGTCCCATCCTCCAGTCGCACCTGATGGACGTGGCCGGCGACGCGCAGACGCTCGCGGCCGCCTCGCACCACGCGGCCTTCAACACCGCCAACGCACTCGG
Source organism: uncultured Pseudoxanthomonas sp. (assembly GCA_946886405.1). Next base: position 18,836 of record CAMPIO010000010.1, on the reverse strand, counting down.
TCCGTGGCTGGGTGGCATGGCGATCACGGCGGGCTACGGCTGGACGTCCACGGGCTATGTCGGCGCCGCCATGGCGGTCGCCGGTCTGCTGATCTATCTGTGGGCGCAGCGGACCTTGCGGGGCAGGGTGTCGTCGGCCGCCGTCGCATGCGAAAACGCAGGCTGACGCGTGCGCCCGCTATTCCGGCGCGGACGTGGACGGCGGCGAGCCTGAGCGCCAGCGTCGCGTCGTGCGCTGGAAAAACTGGCTGTTGGGAATCTGCAGCACGGTGTCGCCACGCAAGGCGTCCTCTTCCAGCAGCGTGGTGTATAGCAGGTTGATGTCGATCACCCTGCCGCGCAAACCGGGCTTGTCGCCGTTCTCCAGCACTTCGATGTGGTCGTGCACGCGGAACGGCCGCGTGGTCAGGATCAGCACGCTGCAGAAGATGTTGGACAGCACGCTCCAGGCAGCAAAGAACGCGACCGCCGCCACGGCGGTGAACCCGGTCAGCGCAGTCCAGAGCACGCTGCCGGACACGCCCAGCCGGCCCAGCGCCACCATGAAGGCCGACGTGTAGACCAGTACGCCCAACAATCGCCGCGCGCTGACCGCGACCTGCGCAGGCAGGCGGTAATGCTCGCAGATGCGCCGCACCACGATGCGCAGCACACGCAGCAGCAGCCAGGCCGCCACCATGATCGCCAGCGCCTGGGCCACCGGGATGGCGAAGCCGGCCCATTCCATCAGCCAGTCGGGGGTTCGGAGTGAAGACATCAGGCGGGGTATCCAGGACGGTGGTGCACGACGGCTGGCGGTAGCGGATGGGTGAGCGCATTCATGCGGAAAGGGTGGCCCGGTGGCGACGGATGGTCAATCGCAGGCCAATGTCAGGGGTGGAAAGGGTGCGCCTTCCCGCACGCGACGATGTGGTTGTAGTCGCTGGACATGCACTGGTAGAAATCGCGCCGCGTGCCGCTGGCGGCGTTGCAGTCCTGTACGGTCAGCACGTTCAGCAATGACTGCAGCGCAGGCGTCACGGCGTCGTAGGCGGCCTGGGTCATGTAGCCATCCCGCAAGTTTTTCTCGCCGACCTCCAGCATTGTCTCCACGCCGTAGCGCGCGTTTTCGACCGCCTTGTCGCACGCCAGTGCCACGTCCGTATCGCTGACCTGCGCCAGGTGCGCCGCGATCGCGTTGGCATCGGCCTGCACGTCCGGATTCAGGGCGCGGGGCGGCGACGTGTCCTGGCCGTGCGCGCTTGCCGCCGACAACAGCAGGCTTGCGACGGCGGCGATGGCGTGGCGTCGTCGGCGTCGATGCGTGATACCGAGGGTGGTCATAGTTTTGACATGTGTTTGAAGGAGAGACGGGATTCTAGGACGCGTGGCGCTTGTGGTGCGCTGCCTGGCCTTGCCAGAATGCCGCGGGGACGGATCGGGCGCGGGCGGACAACGCCGCGCGGTGTCCGGGATGCCCGCTACTTCCACTATGTGAGGACCACATGACCTACAGACTACTTGCCGCCATCGCGCTCGCCCTGTCGAGCGTGGCGCCCGCCGCCATCGCGGGTGAATGCGAGGACAATTTCAGCAAGTCCGGCAGCATCTTCTCCGGCAACGATTTCTCCAGCCGCGTCACCGTGCCGGATTTGTCGCTCAAGGATGCGATGGGGCAGATGCGCGGCATCATGATCGGCGAGAAGATGGACGTGATCACCGAAGATGCCGAGACCGGCACGATGCTGGTCGAGCAGCGCTCCACCGGCACCACGCGCGCGATTCCCACGCTGATCAATATCAGTGCCGAGGGAAAGGCAGCGGTCGTCCAGATGACGGTGAAGACCGAGAAAGGCCAGATCGCGAAGGTGGACGCAATGCGCCCCTACATGTGCCAGATCCTGGCCAAGGTGAAGGGCGGCAAGGAAGGCCGCACGGCGGCCGCGCAGGGTGCAAAGACGCAGAACAACGCCGACGTGACGGTGAAGGACGTTTATGTGTTCTCGCGCGAGATCGCACGCGAAGCCAAGGGCAATGCGGTGGCGGTGACCGCGCGGCACAAGGGACGCAACTACGCGCTGCGCGGGCGGGTGGATTACGTCCAGGAAGACGGCGAGGACTACAACGTGTCGTTCGAGATCCCGCAGCCCGGCGCTGGCCTGCTGCAGGTGCCGGGCGACAATGAGCCGCGCGTGGGCGTGGCGTGCCTGTTCAAGCCCAACCAGCTGGCCAACGTGCTGACCTTCCGCAAGGGCGACAAGGTGACGTTCAAGGGCCAGTTCCTGCGTTACGACGACGCCAAGCGCGTCCTGTGGCTGCAGAACTGCGTGCAGACGCGCTGAGGCACCTCCGCTGGCGCATGCGGCCCAGCCGGTAGCGGGAACGAGAAGGGCGCCTTGCGGCGCCCTTTTTTCGTCTGCTTCGTGGATGCGGTTGGCCGTGCGTCAGCTGTCCTGGCGACGGAAGACACCGACGTTGGTGTAGCTTCGGCCATCGCTCAGGTGGCCGCGCATGCGGATCACCAGCGTGTCGGCGTCGACCAGTTCGCGTTCGGACCACTGCACTTCCTTGCCCTCATGCCAGGTGGTCGAGTGCAGCTGGGTGGGCGACACGGACTCGAAGCTCAACGCGTCGGCGTGCGGTGTGTCGTGGTAAGGGTAGGGCGTGCCGTCGGCGCGACCATCGAACGCGGCGCGATGGCGCTTGCCGTTGCGTCCCAGCCACTCCGACGCGATCGACAGCGCACCGTCCTCCGCGCAGGCGAGGCGGTAGTGCCCGCTGCGAGGCGCGTGACCGAGCTGGTAGTCGCACTGGTCGGGCAGCAGATGCCAGGTGCCTTCGAAGGCGTTGGCGGCATGGATCGTCATCTGCACTCCTTGTGCGCGAGGACTGGTTGGGAAGGAGTGGTCATGCTAACGAGCCCCCCCTGAGGGGCGGCTGCCAACACGGTCTCAATTCCGCATGCGCGCATCACGTCGTGGCCGGATGGATGACGGCCGATGCGACGGCCATGATGCGAAGTGCGATGGCCGCCACAGCAAGCGGCTTGGCACGGTGCAAGGAAACGGCGGTCCACGACGCCGGCATCGCGCGGGTCATGGGCCTTAAGTGTGAGTTGAGAAAGGCGCGGGGTCCTGCAAGTCGCGAAGGGCTTCCTGCAGGTCGGTTCGATGGAGCCAGGGCTGAACGTCCAGGTCGTGCGCCAGGGCGTCGGCGACGAGCAACCGCACCAGGGCGTCGTGAAGCGCGACGTCGGAGGTCTTCAGCAATGCGAGGGCGCGTGCCTGTTCCTCATCCGCCATGTCCGAATAGAGGTCGAACAGGCACATCGCGAGTGCGCGCGAGTCTTTCATGCGTTCGGCAATCCACGGATGCCGGCGCACACGATGAGGTGTCGCACAGGCAGTTGCGCTGTCCCGGGAGGGTTTGAGAATGGGGGGTACGGGTCCACATCAGGAGGTTTCGATTCCTGGCGTGTTTTCCGGACGTGTGCCACATGGCATCTGCGCCGCGTGGGTGGCCTACGGCGGGTCGGGAAGCTCCCCGTCACCCAGGTGGCTGAACAGGAAAGCGCGTGCCTTGCGCCAGTCACGGCGCACCGTGCGCTCGGTCACCTTGAGGACGTCGGCGATTTCCAGCTCGCTGAGACCGCCGAAGTAACGCATCTCCACCACCTGCGCCAGTCGCGCGTCCAGTTTGGCGAGATCGTTCAGCGCCTGGTCCAGGATCAGCAACTGCTCGAGTCGCGGGCTCTGGCCCGGCTCCGTGCTCTCGTCCAGCGGCAGCAGGTCCATGCCTTCGCCCCGCTTCTCCGCCAACGCACGGCGCACTTCGTCCAGCAGGACGAAACGCATCGCGCGCGCAACCAGCGCGACCAGGTGGGCCCGGTTCTCGACGCTGAAATCGGCACTGGCCAGCTTCAGCCACGTCTCGCTGATCAGTGAGGTCGGCGATCGCACGTGGCCACGCCGTTGCTGCCGGATCTGTGACCGTGCGATCTGGTGCAGGTCACGGTACAGCAGGGCGTAGATGCGGTTCCACGCCTCGGGCTGGCCGTTTTCCACATCCCCCAGCAGCTGGGTGACGGACTCCGGGTCCGGGGGCGGGATCGCGGCTACGTCCAGAGCGCCAGGCATGCCGGTCCCCGCAGGCGGTGATCCGTCGATGTCTGCCTGTGTTGCCATGTCCGGACTGTGCCCTTCATCACGATCTCGTCCCTTGCATATATGAACCGCCGCAGGGCCATCGTGCAAGCCGTAATGCCGGCTTCGCAGCTGTTTGCCCATCAGAACCGGAGTTGCGCGGAGGCAGGGCCTGGACGGCAGGGATACATCGATAGAACGGGATCCACAAGGGGATGTCATGCGTAGTGTGAACAAGGTCGGGCAGGCAGTAATCGCCATATTCGGGTCGACGGCGACAGGCGTCGCCGTGATGGCGCTGAGGGACGGCGCATGACGCAGGATGGAGCGACGACTGCCCAGCAGGCCCCGGGCGACACGGCGCGCGAGGAGCCGGCCGTGGTCGTGCCGGCCACCACTCTGCCCGTTCCGCAAGGAGTAGGGCCGCGCGCGATCAGCCAGTGGTCGATCATGCAAAGACTGAGCGCCGACGAATGGAAGCTGATGATGAACGCCCTCCCGGGTCGCGTCGGCGCACGTGCGCGCCATGGGGGCAATGCCCGCCGTTTCATCGAGGCCGTGTTGTGGGTCGCGCAGACGGGCGCCTACTGGTCCGACCTGCCGCGTGACTTCGGTTCCTGGCATGGCATCTACGTGCGTTTCATCCGCTGGTCCCAGGACGGCAACTGGAACGAGGTCCTCGCACGATTCGATCCGAAGGACCAGCGCGCCATCGACCTGAATGCGCTGGTCGAGCGCTACCTCCATCGCAACAACACGAAGCACCTCAGCCGGGCCATGCGCGCGTCCTGAACGCGCCACGCGACTTGCGCGGCCAGGGGGACGAGGGCTGAAGAGATCAACGAAACACGCGGTGCCGGCCGATGTCAGTGAAGCAAAAAGGACCATGGCCGGTCATACGCGCTCCGCTAACCGCCGACGATCCCCTGTCTGCGGCTTAGGCGACCCGCTTCGATCCCCAAGAAGCGGCTCGCAGCCGTCCATGCCCGACACATGGCCGGCATCGCGCTACGGCGCCGGAGGGGGAGGTGCAATGCCTCCCCCTCTTTCTCCAGCGATGGATGACGCGTCGCGGCGGCGTTTCCTGACGCCATGTCAGTGCTGGGATGCCATGGGGCACATGCAAGCGTTCCCATGACCATGCAAGCAGCCTTTACGCGGTGAGAGGGCCTGGATGCCCGTACACCGCCGCTGCGTGCAGCGGTGCGGCGTGGCGCCAGGTGGCACGCGCACCGAGGAAGCCCAACTCCACCAGCACCCCTGTGCCGACCACGATGGCGCCTTGCCGCTCGACCAGCTGCACGGCGGCCTTCAGCGTGCCGCCCGTGGCCAGCACGTCGTCGACCACGATGACACGCGAGCCCGCCGGCATCGCATCGATGTGGATCTCCAGACGGTCGCGACCGTACTCCAGTCCATACTCGAGCGACAGGGTGTGCGCCGGCAGCTTGCCCGGCTTGCGCACCGGCACGAAGCCGATGTCCAGTTCGCGTGCCAGCGCGGCACCCAGGATGAAGCCCCGGGCCTCCACGCCAACCACCGCATCAATCGCCGCCTCGCGCCATGGCATGGCCATCGCATGGAGGGCGTCCGCGAATGCGATGGCGTTCGCGAGCACCGGCGTGATGTCCTTGAACAGGATGCCCGGCTTGGGGAAATCGGGAACATCGCGGATCAGATCGGTCCAGGCAGGCATGGTGGCGGGGCGTGAGAACGGGGAAGCGATGCTAGCGCATGCGCGAGGACCGCACCGGAACGCATGTGCATGCACGTGGTGGGACGCAGTCTCCCGTCGCGGCCGGCTAATCGGGATGCATGCACACGGGTATGCTCGCGCCTCCAGTCAACGTCGGAAACCTGCATGAGCGCCGCCCTGTCGATGTACGAAGCCTCTGTCCCCGCATTCCTGCGCGCACTGAACAACCTGCGTCATTCACTGGAGAAGGGCGAAGCCCACGCGCGCGCGCAAGGCTACGAACCTGTCGTGCTGCTGCAGTCGCGATTGTTTCCGGACATGTTGCCGCTGGTGAGGCAGGTGCAGATCGCCACCGACACGGCCAAGTTCGGCGCTGCACGGCTGGCGGGCGTGGAGTCGCCCCGTTTCGAAGATGTCGAGTCCACCTTCGACGAGCTCTACGCGCGGCTCGATGCGGTGAGCGACTACCTGCGCACGTTCGACGAGGGCGCCCTGCAAGGCAGCGAGACGCGCACCGTTACGTTGTCCACACGCACGCGCGGCGACATGACGTTCGATGGCCGTGGCTACCTGCTCGGTTTCGCCCTGCCCAATCTGTTCTTCCACGTGACGACGGCGCACGCGATCCTGCGGCACAACGGCGTACCTCTCGGCAAACGGGATTACCTGGGCGGATGAGGGTTACGCCAGGGACTGCGCCGGCAACGGCCACGCGGGTGGCGGTGCGGTGACGGCGACCAGGTCGCCGCGCCATTTCCGCATCGCAGTGTCCGCCATCGCGTAGCCCCAGTTGACCAGGCGCTCGTCCACACCGCCCTCGAACGGTGCCAGGCGGGTGGCGATGCGCCGCAACGGTTGCGATTTCGCCTGTTTCACCGGCATGGCGCCCGCCAGTCCGTAATCCTCCACATCACTGGCGATGCCCCAGTACGTGCCCAGTGCGTGGCCCGGCGTTCCGGGTGCCTGGTTGAAGCGCGAAAGCAGCCAGCGCTTCCGCAGCCCGCGCGACTGGTCCGTGGCGATCTCCATCGCGGCATTGACCAGCGAGAACCAGTCGGTCCTGACCTCCGTTTCCTCGAGATAGGGCGCGCCGGCGTCGCTGACCAGTACGTAGTCGTAGCCTTTCATCCAGACCGGTTCCAGGCCCAGGTTGTCATACGCACCGCCATCGGTCAGGTGCAAGGTATCCGGGGCGCCGAAGCCGCTGGCGCGACGATGCGACGACAGACGCCACAGCGCCGGATCCAACGCCAGGTCCATCGGCGAGAGGAACGGCGGGAACGCACTGGATGCCGCCACGGCTTCGCACAGCGTGGCGACGTAGGGATGCTCTCCCACGCGGTAATCGCTGATGCCGTCCCGCTCCAGATAGACCTGCCTTCCGGTCGAAAGATTGGTGGCGCAGAACGTGAAGCGTGGCGCGGTCGGCAACTGGTCGAGTCGGGGGTTGTCGCGGAAAAGATGCTTGCGGTAGGCGCCGATCAGCGTCTCGTTGACGCTCTTGAACGGGTTGATCATGCCGCCGATGATCGTGCCCGTATCGATCTTCTCCTTGCAGAACGCCAGGATGCGCGCCTCGATGCGTCGCGCGCGATCACGTGCATCGCCGCCGGGGTGCGTACGCAGGTCGTCAGCCCACACGCCTGCGGCGATCGCGCCGCCGGACACCGCCGACACATGCGTGATGCGGTCCAGCACTCCCAGTTCCGCCAGGCGACGCAGCGCGCCTGCATGGAACAGCGTGGCGCGGTAACCGCCGCCGGAAAGACTCAACGCGATCGATGGGGACATGACGGACCTCTCAGCAGGAACGGGAGGGAAGTGTCGCCCGGCGTGATCTCGCGCCTTGCGATCCTTGCGATGGCAACGCGGCGGCGCGCGTGATGCGGACAGCATGCATGCGCGCATGACGACTACATGCATTTACGTCATGAACGGTTGGCCGCTGGCCCAATGGGCGCGCGTTGGCTGGGGTGCAGGGGCAGACACGGGTGGGCACCATCGGTTCGATGGCGTCGCCTGGCAGGGAGCGCGCGTTGAGCGTCTTGACCGACCAGATCCAGAAAGCACTGGAACGTGACGCCGGGGTCGACGTCAGGAAGATCGCGTCCAGCAGTCGCGATGCGCCCCCCGACGAGATCGCCACCGCCAGACAGAAGGCCGAGCGATTGCGCTTCCTGCGCGACAGCCTGGGCGATGCGGGGGAAGCCCGGCGGGTCTACGAGCGCATCATCCATGGCAACGAGATCCAGCCCGTCAACTATCTCGCCAAGGGTGTCCGGGTCGCCGAGGCGGTCGCCCGCATCGCCATCCGCGATGGCGCCGGCCGACTGCGCGGGTGGGGCACCGGCTTCCTGATCGCACCCGGCGTGCTGATCACCAACCATCACGTGCTGCCGGACGCGGCGGCGGCGGCCACCTCGCAGGCGCATTTCCTTTACGAAACAGACCTGCACGATCAACCGATGGCGCCACAGGTGTTCGTGTTGGAGCCGCAGCGCTTGTTCTTCGCTGATGAAACGCTGGATTTCGCCGTAGTGGCGGTGGCCGCACGCTCGGACAATGCCGACACCGGGCTGCACGCCTTCGGGTTCCTGCCGTTGATCGGCATCACGGGAAAAGTGGCCGATGGCGAATGGCTGACCGTCGTGCAGCACCCCAATGGCGAGCGCAAGCAACTGTGCGTGCGCGAGAACAAATTGCTCAAGCGCACCGACGATGTGCTGTGGTACTCGACCGACACGCTGGGCGGATCGTCGGGATCGCCGGTGTTCAACAACGATTGGCACGTCGTCGCGTTGCACCACTCCGGCATACCGGAAACGCGCGACGGCCAGATGCTGACCCACGACGGGCAACCGTTCGATCCCGCGCGCCATGCGGAGTCGGACATCAAGTGGATCGCCAATGAAGGCATCCGCGTCTCGCGCATCGTCGACACGCTGCGCGATGCGTTGCCCGCCCATCCGCTGTTGCAGCCGATGCTGCGCGCCGATCCCGATTACACACGGCTGCAACTCGATGCCGCCGCACCCGTGCCATCCACCTTCGAAGAACCCACGGAGTCCGCCATGACCACGCCATCCTCCCGCTACATCAACGTGACGCTGGCAGTGGACCCGCAGGGCACGGTCAGCATCGCCCGGCAGGGCGCTCGCGCCGATGAATCCGCCATCGCATGGCAGGAGGCGCGTCGCAGGCCGGAGGCGCCCGCGTCGGAGCGTGAACTGCCGTTCGACGACGCTTACGCGGACCGCAAGGGATACCGTGCCGACTTCCTCGGCCGCGAAGAACGCCTGGTGCCGCTGCCGCGGTTGTCGCCCGCGCTGCAGGCGGCGGCTGCCAAACTGATCGTGCAGAAGGCCGGCGACAAGGACGACTGCGTCTTGAAGTACCACAACTTCAGCGTGGTCATGCATGCCGAACGCCGTTTCGCCATCTATACGGCCGCCAACCTGGATGCCGCGAATCGCTACCACATGACACGGCCGTCCGATGTCTGGCGCTTCGATCCGCGCATTGCCGAGAAAGCGCAGGTCGGCAATTTCTACTACCGCAACAACCGCTTCGACCGCGGGCACCTGACCCGTCGCGAAGACCTGGAATACGGCGCCACGCGCAAGGCCGCGCTGCTGTCGGCCGCCGACACCTGCCATTGGACCAACTGCACGCCGCAGCATGAGCGGTTCAACAAGAACCATGAGCTCTGGCACGGGCTGGAGCGCTACATCCTCGAGGAAACCGCAGGCGAGGACGACGAGCTTCGCGTGCAGGTCTTCACCGGTCCGCTGCTGGAGGAGGATGACCCGGTGTACGACGCGTTCCCGAAGATCCAGTATCCGGTGCGCTTCTGGAAAGTGGTGGTCGCCAAACGCAGCGACGGCAAGCTCTCCGCCACGGCCTACCTGCTGGACCAGAGCGATGTCATCGCCGAGCACGGCATCGAGGCGGCGCCGCAGGCGCCTTACGGCGCGTACGGCACGTTCCAGGTCAGGATCTCCGAGATCGAGCGCCTCACCGATCTGCAGTTCGGCTACGGCAAGGCGGGCCTGCTGCGCAATCTCGATCCCCTCGAAGCCCCGCGTCGCCGCACGTCGCGCAACCGGGTGCGCACGCAGGAGTCGGCGATCGCCGGTGGACAGCCTGCCGGCTACCACGCACTCGACGGATTGGCATCGATCATCCTGGACGACTGACGTTCCTGCACGGAGGTGCGCGACATGGATAAGGGCCCGCAACGTCGTCGCAGGTACAGGGTGCTGTGCGGTTGGGGACTGATGCTGTTGTCGGCCTTGCCCGTGTCGGCGGCCATGCCGGAGGTCGATACCGCAAACGTCCCTGTCGCGGACGAACCGGCATCTGCTGGCAGCGTCATATACCGGCAGTTCGATCCCGAGACCGATGTCGTCGAGGCGTATGCGCGCGTGTCGGAGGTATCGTTTGCCATGGCCAGCGTGCCCGACCCGCGCGTGCCGCGGCACCGGCGCATGTACGACCTGAGTGTCAGCGCGATCATGCAGGGCATGCAGGACCAGGGGTACTCGCTCGATCGCTACAGCTTTCCCTGGCAAAGCGTGTTGTCCGGCGACGGGGCGTCCGTGGTGCAGGCAACCGACGACTGCAGTTTCGGCCTCATGCTGTTCCGGCGCGATCCGTGGCGGCAGGGTGAGCGACGTGCGGGGATGCCAGCGGCGCCATCACTCCGCGCGCTCTATGTCGTACCGGAAACCGCGACGTACGGCATACCGCTGGCATCCGCACATGCAGCTGCAAGACGTATCCTGGCCCAAGCCCTCCCGCACGCGCCGCTGCCCGCGCCCTGCGTGGCGCCAAGAACGCAGGATGCGGTCGGGTCGAACCCCGTCAACGGAGTGGCGGGTGGCGTTGCCGCGTCGGGACGCACCACGGGACGGCTTTCAACCCATGGCATGTGTGGCGGAGCGCCGCACCTGCTGTTCTCGGGACCCCACTTTTCCGGATCACTGGAGTCGATCCTGCAGCTCAATGCGCTGATGGTCGCCGACGGAGCCCCTCCCTTGTGCGCCATTTCGCCATCCGCTACGGCCAGTTCCAACCGTCTCGCCAATGGCGGGTCCCGCGCGTTGCACTTCCGCTCGATGGCGGTCGACGACGACACCAAGCTGGCTGCGCTGTGGACCCTCGCGCGGCGCATCGGAGTGCGCAAGACAGGTTCCGGCATCGCAATCCTGCATGACACGTCCCTTTTCGGGGGCGAGGTCTGCCCGAGCGCTGCACCTTCCAACAAACCGATCGTGTGTCGAGATGCGCCGCGTGACGCTGCCAGCGCACGCCATTGCCTGTGCACGAATTCCCACCAGATTTCCTACCCCTCCAACATCGCCGACATGCGCGCTGCGCTGCAGCCGGACATGGAAGGCGATGCCTCCCTGACAGGCAAGGTGGCCCTGGGAAAATACCTGCCGCTGGACCATGGCGCCGGCAACGGCAGCGAGTTTCCGGATGGCCGGCAGTCCAAACTGACGGCCGCCGGCGGTTACATCCAGTTGCAGCGCACGATGAATGTGCTCAAGAACCTCGATCCCCAACTGGTCATCGTGGTGGGGACGGACGTTCGCGACCGGATGTTCCTGTTCGAACAATTACGCGAAGCGTTGCCCGGCGCGCAACTCGCCGATCTGGAAGCCGACACGTTGAGTGCGCACCCCCAGTACATACACGCCACACGCGGCGCGGTACTCATGGCCTCCGAGCGCATCACCTGGTTCACGGCAGTGCCAGCCGGCGGCGTCAACATGGCGGTGGGTGCCACCGACGCCCAGGTCCTGCAGCGTGCGTTGGTTCGCGGCATCGACGCCACCGGCACCGGGAGCGATCGCACCGAGCTGCCGACGTGCACACGAGCGCTCGAGAACCCTCCGGTGATGCACGTGGTGGGGCGCAAAGCCGTGCTGCCCATCATCTGCCCGAGCAGGAAAGAACGGATTCTGCGTCTCTACGCGGCGCCCACCCTCGCAGTCGCATCGTTCGGACTGTTGCTGTTGACCGCGCCTATCGCCCGGCTCGGGCGGGCCGGTGCGAGGCCCCCGACCTGGTGGAAAGCCGGCTACCGGCGTCTGCGCGGCGCGGTGGGCAGCTACGATCCTGCGGTCAATCCGCGCACGCTGTGGGCACTCCTGGCGTTGTCGACCATGCTGGCGATGGCGGCCGTTCTGGACAATCGTGTGCTGGGTGCCATCGTCCTGGTGGTGGGCCCTGCTTATTGCTGGGCCATCGCCTATCTGGCAGGTGCGTTCGATACCCTGGGCGGACCGGGTCCCCGGCGCGCGCGCGCCTCCCATCTCCGGGCCATGATGGGCCATGGATTGGCAGGGGTCGCCTTGTTGCTGGTGGCCACTGCGGTGGCGCTGTGGGTCGGCGCCGACGCATTCGGTCAGGCGTTGATGGCAAGGCTGGGCTTTGCGGCCAGTTACGGCATGGCGCTGTGCATTGCGGTGATGCTGGCGGTCCTGCTTCTTCTGCTGGCGGACAGTGCGCTTACGGTTGCGCGCGGCGCATCGCGCCGCAATGCCGGCGTGGTGGTGCAGGCGTTGAGACTGGACGACGACTCCGACGAACGCGCGCGCTTGCGACGGATGTTCCAGTGCTCGTTGCTGCCTCTTTCACCGTTGATGGCGGTAGGCCTTGTGGCGTTGTCGCTGTGCGTGCTGTATGCGGTGCCGGTGAAGTTGACCCTCTTCGGCAAGCCGGCATCGGTACTGGCGCTGGTCTGTGTCATCGCCATGAGCTACGTGTCGCTGTTGTTCCTGGTCACCGCGATCCGAATGCGCCAACGCGCGCACCGGATAGCTGGCTTGCTGAGGGATGCGGTGCGCGCAGCCGAAAGTGTCAAGAACGGCGACGAGGAGGCGCTCGGCCTGTGGCCGACGGCTGCCATGGCGGGCGTGCGCTTCGCCAGCACGCCGGCGGTGGCCCGCGTGCAGGATGGAGGAAGCAAGGCCGTCCATCTGCTGACGCCCGCGGGCCGCCCGGAATTCGCGCGCGCCCTGTCGCCGCTCACGACCCCGGCCGAGGGTGGCACTTCCACGCCGCTGATGCGCGACGCGCGCCTGGCCCTCTACGTCCTCCTGGCCAGCGAAGTGTCGCTGGTACGTTGGGCCACCTTCTGCGGTGTGGCGTCGTGCCTGGCCGTGACCGGCTTCGTCTATCTGTTCCCCGTCTCGGGTGCGGATGCCTTCATCCTGTTCAATCTGGGGGTGCTGGCGCTGACGGGTGCTTTTGCCGGACATACGGCGATGTCGTTCGAGCGCAACGACGTGATGAGCAACCTGCTGTGCAACCGCAGCGCGAAGATGGAATGGTCCGGCACGCTGTTCAACTACATCGCCGTGCCGTTCCTGGTCTTGGCCATTGTCATCGCCATCACGCAGATCCCGGGCGTGATCAATCTGGGCGGCGGCATGTTCGATTCCACCCTGAAGCAGTTGACCACGATGCTGTTCGGGGGGCTGTGAACGCCGTTGGCGTCACGCCATGCAGTCCCGCGCCCGCGCCAACAGCAACGCCTGTTCCTGCGCGTTGCGCGTCAGTGCAGCGGCGCGCTCGAATTCCGCGCGCGCTTCGTCGCGGCGATCCAGCTTGAACAGCAGGTCGCCGCGCACGCTGGGCAGCAGGTGGTACTGCTTCATCGCCGGTTCTTCCAGCAGGCGGTCGACCAGCGGCAGCGCGCTGGCCGGGCCGGTCGCCATCGACACCGCCACGGCGCGGTTCAGTTCGACCACCGGCGATGGGTTCACCTGTGCCAGTGCCGCGTACAGGGCCGCGATGCGGGTCCAGTCGGTGGCGTCCGCGGTGCGCGCCCGCGCATGGCAAGCCGCGATGGCGGCTTGCAGCGCGTAAGGGCCGAAGGCGCCACCCAATCGTTCCGCACGCGACAGGGCTTCCAGCCCGCGCTGGATCAGCAGGTGGTCCCATCGGCTGCGGTCCTGGTCCAGCAGCAGCACCGGTGCGCCGTCCTTGCCGGTGCGCGCATGCAGGCGCGACGCCTGGATTTCCATCAGCGCGACCAGGCCATGCACCTCCGGCTCGCGCGGCGACAGCGCGGCCAGCATGCGGCCCAGCCTCAGCGCTTCCTCGCACAACGCCGGCCGTGTCCAGCCATCACCGCTGGTGGCCGAATAGCCCTCGTTGAAGACCAGGTAGACCACGCCCAGCACGGACGCCAGGCGTTCCTGCAGTTCGTCGCCGCGTGGGACCTCGAAGGCCACGTCGGCATCGGCCAGCGTGCGCTTGGCGCGGACGATGCGCTGCGCGACGGTGGGCTCGGAGGTCAGGAACGCCCGCGCGATCTCGTCCGTGGTCAACCCGCACAGCAGGCGCAGCGTCAGCGCCACGCGCGCATCCATCGACAGCACCGGATGGCACGACACGAACACCAGCCGCAGCAGGTCGTCGTCGATGTCGTGGTCCAGTGCGTCCTCGTCGCGCGCGCGTCGATCCTCCTGCACGTCGTCCAGTTCGCGCGCGAGTTCTTCGTGTTTGCGGTCCAGCAGCTGCAGGCGACGCAGTCGGTCGATCGCGCGGCGTTTGGCCGTGGTCATCAGCCATGCCCCCGGATTGTCGGGCACGCCGTCACGGGGCCAGGTTTCCAGTGCGATCACCAGCGCGTCCTGCGCCAGTTCCTCGGCCAGGTCCAGGTCGCGCAGCATGCGTGCCAGGCCGGCGATGACGCGCGCGGATTCGATGCGCCAGACGGCGTCGATGGCGCGATGGGTAGCGGAATCCGACATGCCTTGCATCAGACCACGGCGCCGCGACCGGTGAAAGTCGCGGCGCAGCGAAGGAGGGCGTCACGGTGTCCACGACGCGCCTCCGTCGCCATCACGCATCCTTTTCGCAGTTGATCATCCACGGCACGCCGAATTGATCGACCAGCATGCCGAAACGCACCGCCCAGAACGTCTGCGCCAGCGGCATGGTCACCTGGCCGCCGGCGGACAGCGCACCGAAGACGCGCTCGGCCTCGGCGATGCTGTCCACCGACAGCGACACCGAGCAGCCCTTCACGCCCTCGTAGGGATAGTTGGGGTGATTGTCCGAGCCCATCAGCACGGTCTGTCCGAACATCACGTTCGTGTGCATGATCTTCTGCTTGTACTCGGCGGGCATGTCCTCGCAGCCTTCCGCGCCGTCGAACCGCATCATCGGCCCCAGCGTGCCGCCGGTGGCCTGCGCGTAGAAGGTGAAGGCGGCTTCGCAGTCGCCGTTGAGGATCAGGTAGGGATTGACGTTCATGGTGGACTCCAGGGGTGGGACGGATGCAGGGCCGGCATGGCCTGCTCATGTCTTCCGACGAACCGGCAGGGCCGGGATCGACAGCGATGGAAGTGAAGATGGTTTCGGCAAGCGTCGCCCTCACAGGACGGGTTGCCCGATTGCCGCTCGCTGGCGCTGGGTCAACCGCCCGAAGGCGTGCCGGTACGACCACGCTACGAGCTCCTTCAGATAGGCAGCGGGGATGGTCGACACGTCCACTACCGTGACCCAGCGGTGATGGCCCAGCCAGCGCGCCGGCTTGATGCCGGGCTGGTCGGTGAGTTCCAGGAAGCGCTCCGGCGAGACCTTGACGCTGAAGCGCCAGCGCTCCGGTTCGCTGGTCTTGAAGTAGGCGAAGCGCTTGCCGCCGACGGCATACACCAGGATGTTGGCGGGGGCGGCGTACCGCTGCTCCACGGACCCGGGGAGGGAACGGCAGTGGCATTTGAGGGTGGCGACGTCCATGCACTGATGCTAGCGCCGCGATGGCTTGCATGGTGTGCAGACGGTGTGGGTCGAGGGCGGGGGTTGTCCTAGAGCGGGTGCCGTCGTTCTAACTCGCGGAGTACACCGCGCCGGTTGTTCCCATTTATGACGATGTGTGGTGATGCGGAACAGGTACTCTGACCCCTGTTTCGGACCCCTGTTTCGCACCCCTGTTTCGGGCGATAACTGGGAAGATAAGATTGACGCATACGAATACAATCTGGAAAACGCCGACAGATTCGGAAACACTCCGGAGGAGGTTCAGCGGTTCAAGGATCAGATCAATACCTGCAAGGATCGCATTAGGGAAAGAAGGGGTCCGGACGAACCAATGCGTAAGGAAGAGCCTGAAAGAGATCCAGAAAATCGGGAGCATTCAAGATGAGTGCAGTGAAAAAAGGTGTCGCTTCGCAGTCGACGGTCTTGTGTTTTCTCATGGCGTTGGCATGTGCCGCATCTATTCTTTCCTGTAAGCGATATGGCTCGGACGTCGAAGTTGATACTGTCGAAGGAAAAGAGTTCATAGTTACTGTGAGTAACAGATCTGAAGATGCACTGGTGATTGATGACCGCTTGTTTAGTCTGAGTGCGGAGTCTTCCGTCAAGGTGGAGGTTGCGCGTGCTGGCGGAGGGTTGTCGCGCCGTGCGGTTACCTTGACTACGTGGGCACTGGGTCTCGTTTTTCTTTGTCGAATGGCGATGAAGTAGTCCTCCGCGTTCAGTTGACGGCGCTGACAGCCACGCGCTGCCTTGCTCCAGAAGAGGATTACTTGTTCAGAGCTTTACTGGTTTCAGGCAATGAAGTTGTATCTCGGACTGATTGGATTCCTTTTAAGGCGGCATCTCTCGAATAACTCTGGCTGGAGAGCGCTGAAAAACAGGGGTCAGAGTATGGTTTTCCTCTTTCCGTAAAGCACAAGGCCCGCGTCAGGGGACCTTGTTGCAATCAGTCGTTCGGAAAGTAGGGACACAGTGTGGTTCTGACGATGTACGGCGATCTGGAAAAGGTAATCTGAGCCCTGTCTCGGATCCCTGTTTCGCACGGAGCTCGTCATGACTACCGCATCCGCCTTCACCCGCCTCGCCAAGAAGGCCTCCACCTTCACCGGTCGCCCTGCATGCTTCGCGCTGGCACTCGGCACCATCCTGGTGTGGGCGGTGACCGGTCCACTGTTCAAGTTCAGCGATACGTGGCAGTTGGTCATCAACACCGGCACGACCATCATCACGTTCCTGATGGTCTTCCTGATCCAGAACACCCAGAACCGCGACACCGAAGCGATGCAGATCAAGCTGGATGAACTGATCCGCGTCTCGCGTACTGCGAACAATGCGCTGCTCGACCTCGAAGAACTGGAAGAGAAGGAACTCGACGCGCTCCGCGAGCGTTACGAGCGGATGGCACGCGAGGCACGCGACGCGCAGCAGGCACGGCAGGTGCGATGATCGCGTTCATCCGGATGGAGCCGTGGATGAGGAGCGACATGAAACGTTTCGCCTGGCTGATGCTGTCGCTGCTGCCGTGCGGGGCGATGGCCCAGCCGACCGCGACGACCGCGACCTTCCGCTTCGCTGACGGGGGCGAAGCACGCGTGCACGAGATCGTGGTCGGCGGCGCCGCCACGGTGGACACGCTGGTGGCGACGTATGGCGGATCCGGTTGCACGGATCTGGGACAGCAGTGGCTTCCCCGGCTGGCGGACGGGTTGGGTATCGACGCGCGCTACGTGGCGCTCGACAAGCGGCACGTCGATCCGGGAGCGATCGGCGATGGCGGCGCTGCGGCCTGCTCGCCTGCCTTCAATGTCCACGACACCCCCCGCCAGTGGATGTCCGACTACATGGCTTTCCTGTCGCGGACGCTGGACGCGCAACCCGGGCGCTGGAAGAAGGTGGTCCTGGTCGGCGGTTCGGAAGGCGGTGCGCTGGCGGCCCGGATCGCACGTGCGCGGTCCGACGTCACGCACCTGATCGTCGTAGGCGATGGCGGCTGGAGCATGCGCGAGAACCTGTCCGCGTTGATGGGCGCCGATGTCGTCGAGGCCGCATGGAAGACCATCGCCCGAGAGCCCGACCGTGCCGATGCATTCTGGCTCGGCCACGCGCACCGCTACTGGTTCGACACCTTCGATCACGCACCACTGCCCGACTACCTGGCACTGCAGATCCCCGTGCTGATCGGATTCGGCGAGCGCGACGGCAGCGTGCCGGCCGCCTCGGCGCAGGACCTCCTCCGTGCCGCGCACGCGGCAGGCAAGCAGAACATCGGCCTGGTGGTGTATCCCGGCGCGGACCACAGCCTGCAGGCGAACGGACACGATCACCTGCGCGAATTCCTGCGGGGCGCGGGGCAGGGCATCGCAAGTGGGGAGTTGGAGTAGGCGTCAGCGTCCGGGATCGCGGCGCATCAGTGTCCGGGACGCATCACCGTTCATGAGTGCTGGGATTGCGCTTCGCTTCATCCCAGCCTACGGAGGAGGCGGGTACGACGCACTGCCCCAATCCTCGGTATACACCCCACGTGCGACCCAGCGGTGGAATGAGGAATACGGCCAATCCCGCGCACTGGCTGCGTGGCCATGCTTGACCGGATTGAAGTGGATGTAATCCAAGTGGCGTGCATGATCGGCGTCGTCGCGGATAAGGTGTTCCCAGTAGCGGCGTTGCCAGACGCCACGCTCGCCTCTCCGCCGCCGACTCGCATTCGGTAGCACGTCATCTGCCACCTGCGCCGCGAAACGTGCCTTGATCAATCGCCATCGCCTTGGAAAGTCCGTGTCGCCGGGCGGAAGTTTCCAAAGGCAATGCAGGTGGTCTGGCAGCACGACGATAGCGTCGACCTGCACGGGATGATCGGCCAACGTCCTGCGAAAGGCGTCACGCAGCGCATCGATGTGTTCAATCAGCGTGCTGCGCTTCCGATCCGCCAGATTCACGGTAAAGAAGTAACAGCCGCCGGGCGTCCTGTCCCGAAGATATGTCCTCATCGAATGAGGGTAACCGGGATCGCGCCGCGCTTCCACGGACGCGATGCGTAGGCTGGGATGGAGCAACGCGGAATCCCAGCATCGCGGTGCGTCGATGTCCGTGGCGCATCACCGTCCAGGAGTGCTGGGATTGCGCTTCGCTTCATCCCAGCCTACGGCTGGACGTGAAGAGATCTTCGTAGGCTGGGATGGAGCATCGCGGAATCCCAGCATCGCGGTGCGTCGATGTCCGTGGCGCATCACCGTCCAGGA
>CAMPIO010000009.1 GCA_946886405.1 uncultured Pseudoxanthomonas sp. | reverse complement strand
CTGCCGGCCGGCGTGGCCGGTGCCGGATTTGCAGGGGGCGTTGCGGCGGGCGGCGGCGCGGCGGGCTGACCTTCCAGCGGCGCAGCGGGTGACGTCGCAGGTGCCGTACCGTCGGCGGGGGTGGCTCCCGCAGCCGCCGTCTCCGCTTCCTGCTCGGCCGTCGGATTGGCCAGGCGCACCTGCAGCTTGAATACGTAGGGCAGTGCGCGACCCGCGCCGGTGTTGGTCAGCGTCTTGACCTCTTCCGGCTTGGCTTCAATGATCGAAAGCTCGGGCTTGGTCATCCAGCCGGACGTCTCCAGGCTGCGCATGTAGGCGCTGACCCGTGCGTTCGACTGTGCGCGGCCTTCCAGCGTCAGCACTTCGCCTTCCTGCTTGATGTTGGACAGCATCACGCCATCGGGAATGGTGCGGACCAGCGAATCGAACAGGTGGACCATCTGCGAACGGTTGGCCTGCAGCTTCTCGATGACGTCCTTGCGGGCCAGCAGGCGGCGCTTCTGCTCGTCGAGCTTCTCGATTTCCTTGTTCTGCGCCTGGACCTTGGCGATCTCGTCCTTGAGGAAATCATTGCGTGCGGTCTGTCCGGACACCTGGCGGTCGTAGTGGAACCACAGCAGGAAGGACAGCAGCAGGCCGGCGACGGCGGCGGCGCCCAGCATCACGTAGAACTCGCGCTGGCGCTGCACACGGCGTTCGGCACGCCATGGGAGTAGGTTGATTCTTGCCATCAGTCGAAGCTCCTCAAAGCCAGGCCGGTGGCGATCATCAGCGCGGGAGCGTCCTGCGCCAGCGCATGCGCCTGCACGCGTGGGCCGAGGGTCATCTGCGCCAACGGGTTGGCGACGACGGTCGGGACGCCCAGTTGCTCTTCCACCATCTCCGGCAGGCCGGGAAGCGCGGCGCAACCACCGGCCAGGACAATCTGGTCGACACGGTTGAACTCGCTGCCGGCATAGAAGAACTGCAGCAGGCGGCTGATCTGCTGGACGGTCGCTTCCTTGAACGGCTCCAGCACTTCGACTTCGTAGCTCTCCGGCAGGCCGCCCTGGCGCTTGGCCAGGCCCGCCTCCTCATACGTCAGGCCGTAGCGGCGCATGACTTCGTCGGTCAACTGCTTGCCGCCGAACACCTGCTCGCGGCTGTAAAGGCTGCGTCCGCGACGGAGCACGTTGAGCGTGGTCATCGTGGCGCCGATGTCGACCAGCGCCACCACGCCGTCCTGCGGGATGGGCAGGTCGGACGCCATCAGCGCGAACGCGTTCTCGACCGCGAAGGCTTCCACGTCCATGACCCGGGCGGTCAGACCGCCGAGTTCGAGCGCGGACTGGCGCAGCTCGACGTTTTCGGACCGCGACGCAGCAAGAAGCACCTGCACCATCTCCGGATTGTTGGGCATGGGGCCCAGCACCTCGAAGTCGATGTTCACTTCCTCGATGGGATACGGGATGTAGTTGACGGCCTCGAGCTCGACCTGGGCTTCCAGGTCGCTCTCGTCCAGGTCGGCGGGCATCGGGATGATCTTGGTGATCACCGCCGAACCGGACACGGCGGCCGCCGCGTACTTGGCCTTGCTGCCGGCACGGTTCACCGCGCGGCGGATGGCCTCGCCGACCGCCTCGACCTCGACGATGTTCTTCTCGACCACGGCATTCGGCGGCAGCGGCTCGACGGCGTAGTGTTCAACCCGGAAACGGTTGCCCACGCGCGACAGCTGCAGCAGCTTTACCGCAGTCGAACTGATGTCGACGCCAATGAGCGGCGACTGGCTTTTTGGGATTAGCCCCACGGTCTTTCCCCTTCCGACGGGCACTGGGCGCAGAACTTGCGCCGACATTAATAACCAAGTTTTTACGCTTGGCAACCGACGTTGACGTGGCTGTGCGGCTTGTCACGTTTCACGAGGGTTGTTCCCCAAGTCCCTGTTCCCCATGGGATCACCTGTGGCGATCCCAGCGGTCATCTATACTCTGCCGCTACGAATTCTGCAATCGGAAAGCACTGGATGTCCCGTTTCCGTCGTCTTCTCCGTTGGACCCTCATCACGTTCCTGATACTTGGCCTGGCCGGCGCGGTCGGGCTGGGGGTCCTGTATTACACGGTCTCGTCCAAGGTGCCGGACGTCCAGTCCCTCCGGAACGTCGAACTGCAGGAGCCGCTCTACATCTACGCCAACGACGGCCGCCTGATGGGGCTGTATGGCGAGATCCGCCGCTATCCCGTGCAGATCGACCAGGTCCCGGTCCGGGTGAAGCAGGCATTCATCGCCGCCGAGGACAGCAAGTTCTACGAGCACAAAGGCGTGGACCCCACCGGCGTGGCCCGCGCGGTCTGGCAGATCGTCAGCCGCAAGGAAGGCCGCGTGGCCGGCGGCAGCACCATCACCCAGCAGGTCGCCCGGCAGTTCTTCCTGAGCTCCGAGGTCAGCTACAGCCGCAAGATCAGGGAAATGATGCTGGCGTTCCGCATCGAGGAAATGCTGACCAAGGACGAGATCCTGGAGCTGTACCTCAACAAGAGCTTCTTCGGGAACCGGTCCTACGGCGTGGCAGCGGCGGCCGAGTACTACTACGGCAAGACGCTGGAACAGCTGACCCTGGCCGAGGCCGCCACCCTGGTCAGCGCGCTGAAATTCCCGTCCAGCGGCAATCCGATCAGCAATCCCGGCCGCAACCAGCAGCGCAGCGCCTATGTGGTCGAACGCATGCGCGAGGACGGCTACGTGACCGCCGCCGAAGCCGCGCAGGCGAAGGCAGAGCCCATGCATGCCAAGCCCCACGAGCGGCCGATCGAGGTGCATGCCCCCTATGTGTCGGAGATGGTGCGACAGGAGATGATCGCGCGCTTCGGCACGGAGGCGTTGACGAAGGGCTATCACGTCACCACCACGCTCGACGCCGCCCTGCAGACCGCTGCCAACGAGGCCGTCCGCGATGGCCTGGGCCTGTACGACCGCCGCCACGGCTGGAACGGCGTCGAGCAGCACTTCGATGTGGCTGCCGATGCGGATGCCCTCGCGCTGGCGGCCCACTTGCGCGGCATTCCGGTGCAGAACGGGCTGATCCCCGTCGTCGTCGCCCGCACGGCCGATGACGGCAGCGCCGTCGTGGTCATGGCCGATGGCCGTGAGATCACCCTGCCGGTCGCGGCGAGCAAGTGGACCGGGCGCACGCCCGCCAAGCTGTTCAAGCGCGGCGATCTGACGCGCATCAAGGCGGGCAAGGAAGAGGGCAGCTACGCGATCGATCAGATCCCGCGCGCGCAGGCTGCGCTGGTATCGCTCGATGCAGGCAACGGTGCGGTGCGCGCCCTGGTCGGCGGCTACAGCTTCGCCGGCAACAAGTTCAACCGCGCCACGCAGGCGCGGCGCCAGCCCGGCTCCAGCTTCAAGCCTTTCGTGTACGCCGCGGCGTTCGAAAAGGGCTTCAACCCGGCATCCATCGTGCTGGACGCACCGGTCGTTTTCCGTGACCGTCGGGGCCACATGTGGCGTCCGCAGAACGATGGCGGCGGCTTCCGTGGCCCGATGCGGCTGCGCGAAGCGCTTGTGCAGTCGCGCAACCTGGTGTCGGTGCGCCTGCTGGATGGCATCGGCGTGCCGTTCGCCCGCACCTACATCAGCCAGTTCGGTTTCGAAGAGGCCGAGTTGCCGCCCAATCTGTCGATGTCGCTGGGCACGGCCTCGCTGACGCCACTGTCCGTGGCGCGCGGCTACGCCGTGTTCGCGAACGGCGGCTCGCGCGTGACGCCGTGGTTCATCGACCAGGTCAAGGACCGCGAAGGCAACGTGGTGTTCAAGGAGAACCCTGCCGTCGCGTGCCGCGGCTGTGGCGGCGGCCAGCACGGCACCGGCACGTCGGCGGCGCAGGTCGTGGACGGATTCAACTTCGGTCCCGCCGACGCGCCAAAGCCGGCAGCATCCGCGGCGCAGAAGCCCAAACCCGAGGAGAAGCCGATCGATCCGAACGTGGTCACTGCGCCGCGCGCGATCGACGAGCGCACGGCCTACCAGCTGGTGTCGATGATGCGCGACGTGGTCCAGCGCGGCACCGGCACCGCGGCCAAGGTACTGGGACGCGAGGACGTGGGTGGCAAGACGGGCTCGACCAACGACCACCGCGATGCGTGGTTCGGCGGCTTCGGCGGTACCTATGCCACCGTGGTGTGGGTGGGTCGTGACAACTTCCAGTCGTTGGGCTACCGCGAGTACGGCGGCAAGGCTGCGCTGCCGATCTGGATCGACTACATGCGCGCGGCGCTGAAGGACACGCCGGTCGCAGCGAACGATCCGCCCGAAGGCATGGTGCAGGCCACGCTCAATGGCGCAACCGAATGGGTCAAGGTCGAGGACATGGACCGCATCCAGGACTACGACCTGTATGGCCCCGAAGACGCCGTGCCCGACGAAGAAGCCTTCGACATCTTCTGACCGCGGCGCCCCGCCGTGAAGGCCGCATGACGGCGCTCCCGCGCCGTCATGGACACGCCAATGACATGGTGTACATTCGCGGTCAGTTTCGACGCGGAGGCTCGCCATGCACCACGCTCGTCAGCACGCCGAAACGCGCACACGTGAACGCCGCCAACGATTGGCCCATGAGGCCGCCCGGCTGATGGCGGAAGGCGGCATCCGCGACTATCACCAGGCGAAGCTCAAGGCCGCCAGCCGGCTGGGCATCCATGACGACGCTTCCCTGCCCCGCAACCGCGAAATCGAAGATGCGCTGCGCGAGTACCAGCGTCTGTTCGCCGGCGAAGCACACGCAACAGGCCTGCGGCAGCGGCGCGAGGCGGCGTTGCGCGCCATGGAGTTCCTGTCGGGATTCTCGCCGCGCCTGGTCGGCCCCGTACTGGATGGCACGGCTGACGCCAACACGCCCGTCCACCTGCACGTCCATAGCGACGATCCGGACGCCGTCACACGGCTCCTGGAGGAACATCGCATTCCTGCCGAGTCGCGCGAACGCCGACTGCGCATAGATCGTGAGCGCGTGGCCGATCTGCCCGTCTGGGTGTTCAGTGCGGAGGAATTGAGCTTCGATCTCACCGTGCTGCCGCACGACGTATTGCGCCAGGCACCGCTCTCCAGCATCGACGAGAAACCGATGAAACGGGCATCCGCGGCCCAGCTGCGCCAACTCCTCGCCGAAGAGGACATTGCGGGCTACGAACGGGATGTGGCACGGGACTGACGCGTGTCGGCGTCGGCTACGGCACGCCTGTCGACCGGAATGAAGAAGGCCCCTCGCGGGGCCTTCTTCGTCCTGCTGTGCGCGACGTCAGCGCTTGTCGGTCGGCACGTAATCGCGCGGCGCGTAGCCGGTGTAGATCTGGCGCGGACGGCCGATCTTCGCTTCCGGGTCGACCTGCTGTTCCAGCCAGTGCGAGACCCAGCCAGCGGTACGGCCGATGGCGAACATGACGGTGAACATCTCGGTCGGGATCTTCAGCGCCTTGTAGATGATGCCGCTATAGAAGTCGACGTTCGGATAGAGCTTGCGCTGAATGAAGTATTCGTCCTTCAGCGCCGCCTCTTCCAGCTTCATCGCCACTTCCAGCAGCGGATCGTCGACGCCCAGTTCGCCCAGCACCTTGTGGGTCATCTCGCGGATGATCTTGGCGCGCGGATCGAAGTTCTTGTAGACGCGGTGGCCGAAGCCCATCAGGCGGAAGCCCGACTCCTTGTCCTTCGCCTTGGCGATCGCGGTCTCGACCTTGTCCGGCGTGCCGATCTCTTCCAGCATCTTCAGCACGGCCTCGTTGGCGCCACCGTGCGCGGGACCCCACAGCGCGGTGATGCCGGCGGCGACCGAGGCATACGGGTTCGCGCCCGTCGAACCCACCAGCCGCACGGTCGAGGTGGACGCGTTCTGCTCGTGGTCGGCGTGCAGGATGAACAGCAGATCCAGCGCCTTGGCGATGACAGGGTTGGTTTCCAGCGGCTCGCTCGGCACTTCGAACATCATGTGCAGGAAGCGGTCGACGTACTCGAGGTTGTTGCGCGGATAGCGGATCGGCCAGCCGATGGAATAACGATAGGCGGCGGCGGCCAGGGTCGGCATCTTCGCCAGCAGGCGGATAGCGGCCAGGCGGCGCTGTTCGGGGTCCTCCTGGTCCAGCGTGTCGTGGTAGAACGCGGACAGCGAGGCGACCGTGCCGGCCAGCATGGCCATCGGGTGCGCGTCGTAGTGGAAGCCGTGCAGGAAGTTCTTCAGCGACTCATGCATCATCGTGTGATGCGTGACTTCGTGTTCGAACTTGGCGAATTCGGTCGGCGTCGGCAGTTCGCCATTCATCAGCAGGTACGACACTTCCAGGAAGCTGGAGTGCTTGGCCAACTGCTCGATGGGGTAGCCGCGATACAGCAGCACGCCGTTGTCGCCATCGATGTAGGTGATGGCCGACTTGCAGCTGGCCGTGGCGGTGAAACCGGAGTCGTAGGTGAAGAGACCCGTTTCCTTGGTCAGCTTGGAAATGTCGACGCAGTCGTTGCCAAGCGTGGGCTTCAGGACTGGCAGGACGACGGATTTGTCGCCGGCATTCAGCGTGACCTGGTCAAGTTCGGACACAGTGTGCGCTCCTTCGTGGGGTAACGCCGGCCAGAGGTCCGGGCGGCGCGTGACGGGAGTCCAGGGAGTGAACCTTGGATGACCCGAATTATCGCACACGGCCTTTGGAGCCGTCGCTCGATACCGCACCAAAGTCAGACCAAAGACTAAGCCCGCAGACGCAACCCAATGTTCCGGCACGACGCACGATCGGGTACGCGCAAACGCGAACGGCCGCGCACAAGGCGCGGCCGCAAGCGAATCAGGCGAACGACAGTTCGATCAGCGCGCGTAGCGCTTCTGGAACTTGTCGATGCGACCGCTGGTATCGATGACCTTGTGCTTGCCCGTATAGAACGGGTGCGAAGCCGAGGAAATTTCGACCTTGATCAGCGGGTAGTCGTTGCCGTCTTCCCACTTCGTCGTTTCCTTGCTGCCCAGCGTGGAGCGGGTCAGGAACTTGAAATCGGAGGTCACGTCGTGGAAGACGACTTCGCGGTAACTGGGATGGATGTCGGCCTTCATGGCGGGCACACCGTGTAGCGGGAATGGAAGAGCGGCATTGTAGACCGCCCCGCCCTCCCGACGCAACCCGGCGCTCAGCCGGCCGCCAGCGCCGCCTCGATCAGGGCTTCGAACCTGGCCTGGTCGTAGCGCAGCAGGATGTTGGCCTTGTCCGGCTGCCCGCCTTCCCGTCGCCAGTCGACGATCGACGCGCCACGGGCGTGGGTGCCCTGCAGTTCGATCGCCAGCGGCCGTTCGGCCAGTTCCAGCGCACCCGCCGGTGCCAGCACGAAGGCCATGGCGAGGGCATCTGCGGCGAACCAGTGGTCGCCACGCCGATCCGCGGACCATGAGCGCGTCTTTTCCGAGATGCGATCGTAGAAGCGGGCGCGGTCGGAATCGGCCTGCAGCCAGCCGGCCACACGCTCGTGGTGCAGGCCATGGGCGATGGTGGCCTCCCAGTCGGCCAGGTCATAGCGTTCGAACGCTTCGAGCACCAGATGCGCCGCCTCGGGATCGAAGTAGAAATTGAACTCCGCCGCCGGCGTGATGTTGCCGTGGCAGGTGACCGCGCCGCCCATCACCACGAACCGCGCGATCCGCTGCGGCAACGACGGGTCGAGCTTGAGCGCCAGCGCGATGTTGGTCAGCGGCCCCAGGGCGACCAGCACCAGTCGGCCGGCGTGCTCGTGCGACAGGCGCAGGATGGCCAGCGCCGCATGTTCGGCCTCCGCCTGGCGCGCGGCCGGCGGGAAACCGACGTCACCGAAGCCGTCCTGGCCATGCACGTAGCCCGCATCCGGTGACGGATGCAGCAACGGCGCAGGCGCGCCCGCGAATACGGGAATATCGTCGCGGCCGGCGACCTCGCACAGCTTCAACGCATTGCGCACGGTGTGCTGCAGGCCCACGTTGCCGGCCGCGATGGTCAGCCCGACGATGTCGTGGCGCGCATCGTTGAAGGCCATCAGGAGCGCGAGCGCATCGTCGACGCCGGGGTCGGTGTCGATCAGCAGGGGAATCCTGTCCGTCATCTTCTTCTCTTCGTCTTTCCGGTCGCCGAGTCTCGCACCGCCGGCGCCCCCATGGAAGCGCCGCGCGCTTGCGTAGAACGGAGCTCGCCTCCCTGCACCTGACCTACCGCGAGCCGAGCACGCTCTGCTCTACGACCTCACGCCGACGCGTAACGCGCTGCGCCGCCCACCCAGCGCTGGATCACGCGATCCGCCGCCACCGGATCGTCGACCAGCAAGCGCTCCGCGAGCGCATGCACCTGCGGCAGCAAGCCGGCATCACGCGCGAGGTCGGCTACACGGAAGGCGGCCAGGCCGGTCTGCCGCGTGCCCAGCAGCTCGCCAGGGCCGCGCAGCTCAAGATCCTTTTCGGCGATGACGAAGCCGTCATTGGTCTCCCGCATCGTCGCCAGCCGATGCTTGGCCATCACCGAGAGAGGCGGCTGGTACATCAGCACGCAGGTCGATGCCGTCGCGCCACGACCCACGCGCCCTCGCAGCTGATGCAGTTGCGCAAGGCCAAGACGCTCCGCGTTCTCGATGATCATCAGCGAGGCATTCGGCACGTCGACGCCGACTTCGATCACCGTCGTGGCAACCAGCAGGTCGATCTCCCCTTGCTTGAAGCGCCGCATCGTCGCCTGCTTGTCCGCAGCCTTCATGCGTCCGTGCACCAGGGCGACGCGCGCCTCCGACAAGGACGAGGACAGCGCCTCGAAGGTGGTCTGCGCTGCCTGCGCGACCACTTCGTCGCTGTCGTCTATCAGCGTGCAGACCCAGTAGGCCTGTCGTCCTTCCGCACACGCCGTGCGGATGCGGTCGACCAGCTCCGGCCGGCGCTCCGCACTCAAGGCCACGGTCTGCACAGGCGTGCGTCCCGGGGGAAGTTCGTCGATGGCCGACACGTCCAGATCCGCGTACGCCGCCATCGCCAGCGTGCGCGGAATCGGCGTGGCGGTCATGACCAACTGGTGCGGCACGCGGTTGCGTCCCGCGCCTTTGTCGCGCAGTGCCAGCCGCTGGTGCACGCCGAAACGGTGCTGCTCGTCGACGATGGCCAGGCCGAGATCGTGAAAGGTCACGGCTTCCTGCATCAAGGCGTGGGTGCCTACCACCACCTGCGCCTCGCCCGATGCGACCTGCGCCAGCACGGTCGCGCGTGCCTTGCCGGTGACCTTGCCGGCGAGCCACGCCACGCGCACGCCGAGCGGCTCGAGCCAGGCACGCAGGTTGGCCAGGTGCTGTTCGGCCAGCAGTTCGGTGGGGGCCGCGAGTGCGACCTGCTTGCCCGCCTCTACCGCCAGCATGCCCGCCAATGCGGCGACCACAGTCTTGCCGCTGCCCACGTCTCCCTGCACCAGCCGCAGCATCGGCGACGGCTTGGCGATGTCTTCGCGGATCTGCGCGAACACGCGCAGCTGCGCACCGGTCAGCGTGAACGGCAACGCCTTCACCAGCGCCTTCACCAACGCGCCTTTGCCCTTCAGTGCCGGTGCTCCGTGCTGCTGCAGGGCAAGCCGTTGCCGGCGCAGGCTCAGGTGGTGGGCAAGCAGCTCTTCGATCGCCAGTCGTCGCTGCGCCGGATGCGTACCGAGCGCGAGCGCGGCAACGTCCGCGTCGCGCGGCGGCCGATGCATGGTGAGCAGTGCGTCACGCAGAGACGGCAGCCCCAGGCCATCGAGCAGCGTGGCCGGCAACAGTTCCAGGCGTTCATTGTCCGGCAGCCGCTCCAGCGCCTGGCCGACCAGCTTGCGGACGCTCGCCGGCCCCAGCCCTTCGATGGCTGGATAGACCGGATCCAGCGCTTCGCCCAGCGCTGCGTCATCGTCGTCGCCGAGGATCCGGTAGCTCGGGTGGACGATCTCCAATCCGTGCTGGCCGGGCTTGGGCGTGCCGTAGCACCGGATGCGCGCACCGACGGCGAACTGCGTAACCTGCGCGGCGCGGAAATGGAAGAAGCGCAGTACCAGTGAACCGGCCGACGCATCACCCACCGCCACCCTCAGCACCGGGCGATAGCGGAATCCACGCTCGACCGCTTCCACTCGCCCTTCCACTTGCGCCGGCACGCCCGGCTGCAAGAGGCGTATCGGGGTGATCGCCGTACGATCTTCGTACCGCAGCGGCAAGTGCAGCCAGAGATCCTGCATCGTCTGCAGCCCGCGTGCGGCGAGCTTCTCCGCCACGCGCGGACCAACGCCGGGCAAGCGGCCCAGTGGTTCGGCGGAAAGGTCGATGGACGGCGTGTCGCGACGTACGGGCATCGCACAAGGATGCCGGGAACCACGCAAAACAAAAACCCCGGCATCTCACGATGCCGGGGCCCACGTCCGTCACGTCACCGCGCGGATCAGAACTTCACCGCCACTTCCATGCCGTAGGTACGCGGTTCGCTGATGGTGGCGCCGACCACACCGAGCGGCCCCCGGCCGTAAGTGTTCAGGCCTTTCACGTACTGGTTGTCGAATACGTTGTTGCCATAGATCGCCCAGCTCCAGTGACCCTGCGGCGCAGTCCACCCGATCCTCAGGTCGGTACGGTCGCGCGCCTCGCCGATGTCGAGCAAGGCATTGACGCCGCAATCGCCCTGCAGGTCCGAACCCGCATTGCAGCGGCTGCGCCCGCGGTATGCGTGCCGGGCCGAGAAGCGCAGTTCGCCGTGTCCGCCCAGATCGATCTTGTACGCCGCACCGAACGAGGCGGTGAAACGCGGTTCGCCGGTCGGCTCCCCGTCCAGGTCCACGCCCTCCGGTGTCACGTAGTCCTTGTAGCTGGAATCGATCCACTCGGCCTGCGCATCCAGCGTGAAGCCCTCGGTCACCTTCCAGCGCAGGTCCACGTCGATACCCGTGGCTTCCAGGTCGCCGGTGTCGAACACGAAGCGTGGAATGTCGACCGGATTGTTCGGGTCGGGATCGATCAATCGCACGGACTGGCGGTTGTCGTAGCGGTAGTGGAACAGCGAGGCGTTCCACGCGAACGACCCGAACGACTGCTTGATGCCGGCTTCCAGGTTCCAGACATCTTCGTTCTCGAACGCAGGCCCGATCTGCAACGCATTGAAGCCGCCCGCCTTGTAACCCTTGGCCAGCGACCCGAACACCATGGTCCTGTCGTCGAGATGGTAATCCACCACAAATCGCGGGCTGAGGTCGCTCCAACTGCGCTTGTCGCGCACCAGCACGCCCTTGTTGACCATGGCCGGCGGATCGATGAAGGCCATGTCGAAGGTGAGGGTTTCACGACTGATCGGAATGCCCATCTGGCCCAGCGCAGCGAAGAAGCCGAGCGATTCCAGCAGCGCGAGCTTGGCCTCGAGTTCCGGCGCGTTGCGCGGCGTGTTGAGCCAGGTGAAGTCCTTCTCGTCGCGGGTGTAGCGCAGGCCGAAGGTCAGGTTGAGCCTGTCGGTCGCGCGCCAGATGACATCGCCGAACGCCGCATACGCGGTCGTCGACAAGGTGTTGTTGAAGCGCTCGTTCCAGCGGTCGCCCACCAGCGACACCGGGATGCCGTTCATCTGCGCCAGCAACGAGGTGAAGCCGAACAGGCTGCCGTCCGGCGTCGGCGCGATGCCGAGGTTGCGCACGATGTTGTCCACCGCTTCGGTGTTGGTGTTTACTTCGCTGGTCTGCCGCGCATCCTCCTTGAAGAAGCTGGCACCCGCCACCCAGTCCAGCCGCGCGTTGCTGCCGGCGAACTTGAACTCCTGATAGAAGGTTTCGTTGCTCTCGGTGTTGGCCGAGTCGATGTACAGGTCGGCGCGGTTGGTGCCGTCCTCTTCGGTCTGGTTCAGCGAGTCGTACTGGCGCCATGACGAGGTCGACGTCAGGTTGCCCCAGGTGAAGGCGTGGTCCAGGATCAGGGTGACGCCATCGAACGTGCGCCACTCGGCATTGTTCGCGTCGCTGTAGGTCGGGACCTTGCGCGGGTCCAGGTAGTCGTCCGGATCCACCGGCACCGACGGCCGTTGTGGATACGCCGGCAAGGGCACGATGCCGGTGGTGACGCGGCCGTTCTGGTCCAGGCTTTCGTGGTCCCAGCTCAGCAGCGCGGTGGTGTTGTCGCCCATGCGCAGCTGCCAGGCCGCGCGTGCCGCCCATACGTTCTCGCCACCCAGGTCCTTGCCCGTCGCGCCATCCTGGAACCAGCCATCGCTGTGGTTGAACAGTGCGTTGACGCGCAGTGCCGAATTGTCGCCGGTCGGGATGTTCCACATGGCGTCGGCGTACTGCTTGCCGTAGTTGCCCAGCCGCAGGCGCAAGCGCGCTTCGGTTTCGTCCTGCGGCCGGCGCGTGACCAGCGAGATCGCGCCCGCCGCCGTGTTGCGCCCGAACAGCGTGCCCTGCGGCCCCTTCAAGACTTCGATGCGTTCGACATCGAGGAACGGCAGCAGCACGCCGCCGCCGCGGCCGCCGTATACGCCATCGACGAAGATGCCCACCGCGGGATCGGTACCGATGCCGAAGTCATTGGTTTCCACGCCACGCAGGCGGAACGAGGGCTGGGTGGGCTGGACGGCATCCACCACCAGCCCGGGCACGAACGCATCGATGTCGCCCAGGTTCTCCGCCGCGACGTCATCGAGCAGCTGCTGGTCCACGACCTGCAATGCGATCGGCACGTCCTGCAGTTCCTGCTGGCGGCTTTGCGCGGTGACGGTGATGGTGTCGAGATTGGTGGCCTGCTGTTCGCCCTCGGGCGTCGCCTGCGCCCAGGCCGTTCCGCTCGTGCCGAGCACCACGCAACTGCCGAACAGCGCCCGCCGAAGCCCCACGACCAGATTCCGTTGCATCACTCTCATCACGCCCTCCCGGAAGCGTTGTACGGATACCGGCCTCAGGTGGCCGGCGGTTCACTGCCTGTGCCTTGTGCGGTGTCGCAACTACCTGACTGCGCATCGATCCATGCCCGGATCAGGGCCACTCCTTCTCGATGGACCACCGAGCGCCCCAGCTCCGGCATCATGATCGCGGGGTCGTCGCTGTCCAGCCGGTAATCGAAGATGGAATCGGCCGCGTGGCCCGGCACGATGTCGTAGTGCCGGTTGCCCGTGCCCTTGCCCGCCGCGATCGGCTGCTTGCAGAAGCCCAGCTTCAGGCGGTCCTGTGTGTGCGCGTCCAGCCAAAGACCCGAGGTGATCGCCGGACCGGTGGCACTGTGGCAGTGCCCGCAGTTGACGTCCAGGTAGGCGCGGGCGCGCGCATCCAGCGGTGCCTGCGGATCCATGGCATCGGCCAGTCGCGGTGGCGCGGCGGGCACGCCGGTCAGGTAGCCGACGCGGGCAAGATGCACGAGCTGGTTTTCGCTGCGGTCCGCGTAGTCGAAATCCCGGTTCAGATGCCGCGCCTTGGGCCCGATCGGCAACAGCTTGCGCGACCTGTTGTCGGTGATGTGGCAACCGCCGCACTGGTTCTGGTCGGGCACCTGGTAGTTGGCGGCTTCGCGCCCGCCTTGCGCGTCGACCAGTTCAAGCGCGACAAGATCGCCGGTGCGCTTGAGTGTGGCCTGGGTTTGCGCGTCATTCCACACGTAGGGAAGGGCCACCCAACCTTCGGCCCGATGCACCAGCAGGCGCGTTTCGATCAGACGCACCTTGGCCAGGTCCAGCGTCTCCGCCTGCAGCGACGAGTGCGAAGGCGGTGTGCGGGCGACCGACTTCCCATCCCAGGCCTTGCCGTCCGGCAGCGGGTAATAGAAGGTCTTGCTGAGGATCGTGCCGACCGGAAAGTCGAAACTCTGCTCCGCCTGGTACGTTGCCGATGTGCCCGCCGGCATCCAGACGGTGCGCAGCTTGTGCGCGTAGTCGCTGAAAAGTGGTGTATTGAGGTCGTAGGGCACGACACCGTCATTGAGGCGCAGGTGACCTGCTTCGATCCGCAGCACGCCCCACTCGGCCAGTGTGGCCGGTTGTCCCTCGGCGAAGAAATGCACGCGCGATGCAGGCCGACAGGCGACCAGCACCATGCAGGCCACGAGGGCCGCCAGCAACGCCGCAGTGCGACACGGCATCCGTCTTCTCAACCGCGCTTGAGGTCGACGGCGGGCAGGCGCGGCAGTTCGCAGTCGTGGATCTTCGCGTCCTTGTTCGGCGCCTTGTAGCCGCCGGGCCCATCCGCATTGACCACGCCATTCACATCGCGCAGGCAGATCTGCGGACCCACCATCTTCCCGTCCACCACGCGATCCTTGTTGAAGTAGCCGTCCCACAACACGTCGGGGAAGTGGCCGCGCAGGCCGTAGGTGGCCACCTTCAACGCCTTCAGGTCGAAGCCATCCGGCGAGTCGCCGCCACCGGACAGCGTGTTGCCGTGGACGTGAATGCGCTCCGGGTACGGGTCGAAGTTCGGCGAGGCACTGCTGTCCTTGTAGCCGGTGGAATACACGCTGGAGACGATGATGTTGGCGGTCGCGTTGTCGCGGATCTCGTTGCCGAACACTTCGATGTCGTCGTTGGAGTTGATGACGATGCCGGATCCCGCCGGCACGCTGGCCACGGGCGTACCCTTGGCCCCGAAGTTCTCGTGGTTGTTGGCGATCACCTTGTTCGCGTAGACACGGATGTTGCCGCCCTGCTGCGACAGGCCCGGCATGTTGAAGACGAGGATGCCGCCGGTGTTGCCGGTGGCGACGTTCTCGTAGACGTCGGCGTTGATGGTGTTTTCGATCTCGATGCCGGCGACGTTCTGTTCCGCGCGGCTTCGGCGGACGATCACGCCGTCGGATTGGCCGACGTAGATGCCGGCGTCGGACGCGCCGATCGACACGGTGTCCTCGATCAGCACGTTCTTCGTCAACACCGGATAGATGCCGTAGGCGCCGTTCTTCGTACTCGGTCCACCGGTCCACTGCACCTTGACGCCGCGGATGGTGATGTTCGACGACTCGCTGATCTTCAGGCCGTCGCCCTTCGAATCCTCGATGGTGAGGTTCTCGATGGTGAAGTCGTCGCCATTGACCAGCAAGCCTTCGGCACCGGCCTTCTGTCCCTTGAAGCTCAGCACGCTCTTGTCCATGCCAGTACCGCGGATCGTCACGCCATCCGCACGCAGGCTG
Organism: uncultured Pseudoxanthomonas sp.; assembly: GCA_946886405.1. The sequence continues at coordinate 48,649 of CAMPIO010000009.1, read as the reverse complement.
AGGCTGCGGTCGAAGCTGTGGCGACCGGCCGGGATTTCGATGACATCGCCCGGTTTGGCGTCCAGCAGGCGTTCCTGCAGGGTGGCCGCGAAGCCGGCATCGGCCGCTGGAGCGGCAGCGGTCTCGGGCGCCTTGGGCTGGCAGCCGCCCGCCACGAGCGCCAGCGCGGCGGCCACTGCCACGGAAATGGTGCGCTGCATGAGTTTCCCCTCCCATACGCCTGCGTAGTGCCGGCCAGTCTGGTGCGCCGGCCTATGTGACGCGGAGGGCGGGAGCGGCATACTACGGGGGGCAAAGCGGACAAGCTGGAGGAGCTTCGATGCGCTGGAAAACCGGACTCGGCAATCGCCTGTCGATCGCCAACCTGCCCACCAACATGCTGTGCGGCCTGGTGCTGCTGGCCGGCGAATTCGGGGTGAAGGCGGAAAGCTGGTTCGCCGGCATGCGCTTGAACGTGCAGGAGATCCACGACCCGCAGGCGCGCGTGTCCTATCGGCAAGCCAGCGAGATCATCCGGCGCGCGCTGCCCACCTTGCCCATCGACGGCGTGGGCCTCGCCATGGGCGAGAAGCAGAACGGGGGCAACTTCGGCCTGCTGGGCCTGGCGATGAAGACCGCGCCCACGTTCGGCGACGCCGTGCAGATCGGCCTGGAATACCAGCGCAACCTCGGCCCCCTGATGGACCTGGACATGCAGGACCGCGACGATGGCAGCCTCGCCGTGGTTGCGACGGCGCCGGAGGAAGCCGCCGACCTGCTGCCGTTCCTGTGCGAGGAGATGTTCGCCAGCACGCTGATGCTGGCCCGCGAGCTGGTGGGGCCCGAGTTCCGTCCGCTGCGGCTCGAACTGGGTTACGCAGCACCGCGCTACGCCGCTCGTTACGCCGACCTGTTCGGATGCGACGTCCGCTTCAACCAACCCCAGCACGCGATGGTGGTGGACCGGCGCTGGCTGGAGCTGCCTTTCGCCAGCTACAACCCGGTGACCTCGGGGCAGGCGCTGGCGCTATGCCGCGCGCAGTTGACGGCGATGTCGCTGCGCGGCGAGACCACCGCCGCAGTGGAACGCCAGTTGCGCCCTAGACTGCGCGACAACCCGCAGATGACCGATGTGGCCACGGCGCTCCACCTGAGCGAGCGCACCCTGCGTCGGCAGCTCGCCGAGGAAGGCACCAGCTTCAGCGCGGTACACGACCGCGTGCGCACCGAGCGTGCGCTGGAACTGCTGCAGGACGCGGAAATGACCATCGCCACCGTCGGCAGCCAGATCGGCTTCAACGATGTGCGCGAATTCCGGCGCGCGTTCAAGCGCTGGACCGGGCATACGCCCAGCGAAACCCGGCGGTCGCCTTCATCCCGCGGGGCGGGCTGAAGCCCGCACGCCCAGCATGGATCAGTCGAGCACCATCACCGCATCGACTTCGAACACCGCACCCTTCGGCAGACCGGACACTTCGATCGTCGAGCGTGCCGGATACGGCGCGGCGAAGTAGTCCTGCATCACGGCGTTGACCGCCGCGAACTGCGACAGGTCGGTCAGGTACAGGCCCAGGCGCACGATGCGGTCGAGCGAACCGCCCGCCGCTTCCGCCACCGCCTTGAGGTTGTCGAATGCACGGCGTGCCTGCGCGGCGATGTCGCCGTCGACCAGGTTGCCGGTCGCCGGATCCAGCGGGATCTGCCCGGAGAAATACACCGTGTTGCCCGCGCGCACCGCCTGCGAATACGGACCGATGGCCGCGGGCGCCTGCTCGGTGTGGATGATCTGCCTGGTCATGCGCGACTCCTGTGTGGATAACCCGATTCTACGTAGGGCGGGCCCCGGCCCGCCATCGCGATCGATCCGATTGCGATGGCATCGATCGGAAGAAGCGACGTAAGCGAATCACCTCGTCGCCGGCACAAGCGCCAAGACGGCGGGCCTGGGCCCGCCCTACGTCATTGGCGGCGGACGCCGTGCACGACGTTGAGGCGTCGCAGCCGGCGCATGACCTCGGCCAAGTGGTTGCGGTCTCGGACCTGGATCGAGAAGCGCAGCACGGCGACGTTGATGTCGCGCTCGAGATACTCGACACGCTCGATGTTGGACTGGCTCTTGGCCACTGCGGCGGCAACCTGCGCGAGCACGCCCGGGCGGTTCTCCACGTCGATCAGCAACGCCGCGTCGTAGTCGCCGGTGACCTTCGCATCCCACGCGATCGGCACCCAGCGCTCCGGCGACTTGCGGAACTCGGTGACGTTGGGGCAATCCAGGCGATGCACCACGATGCCCTTGCCGGCGGTGTGGTAACCCATGATCTCGTCGCCGGGAATCGGCTGGCAGCATTGCGCGAAACTGACCACCCCGCGCTCGCCACCGGTGATCAGGATCTTCTCCTGCGAATGCTTCGAGTGACCGCCGGCGCGCAATTCGGCGAACGCGGTCAGCGCCTGAGCGGCCTGCGCCGGCATCCAGTTGCCCAGCGCCACGTCGGCCAGGAAGGCTTCCAGACGCGGATACTTGTGCTCGGTGAGGAACGCCTCCAGACGCTGCTGCGGCAGGCGCTCCAGCGAACTGTCGAGGTCCTCCAGCGCGCGGTCGAGCATGCGATGGCCGAGCTGCACGGCATCCTCGTGTTCGAGCTGCTTCAGCTGATGGCGGATGGCGGTGCGCGCCTTGCTGGTGACGACGAACTCCAGCCACTGCGGCTTCGGCGCGGCCGACTTGGCGGTGATGATCTCCACGCTCTGCCCGCTGGCCAGCTTCGTGCGCAGCGGCACCAGCTTCTTGTCCACGCGCGAGGCGACCGCCTGGTTGCCGACATCGGTATGCACCGCGTAGGCGAAATCGAGCGCGGTGGCATTGCGCGGCAGCGACAGGATCTTGCCCTTCGGCGTGAACAGATAGACCTCGTCCGGGAACAGGTCCACCTTCACGTTGTCGAGGAACTCCAGCGACGAGCCCGCCGCGCGCTGGTTGTCGATCAGCTCCACGATCCACGCATGCGCACGGTTCTGCGCGCTGTTCGGTGCGTCGGTGCCGAATTTGTACGTCCAATGCGCGGCGATGCCGCGTTCGGCGACCAGGTCCATCTCGGTGGTACGGATCTGCACCTCGATCGGCGAGCCGTAGGGGCCGAACAGCACCGTGTGCAGCGACTGGTAACCGTTGGCCTTGGGAATGGCGATGAAATCGCGGAATCGCCCATCGAGCGGTTTGTACTGCGCGTGCACCGCACCCAGCGCGTGGTAGCACGAGGGCACGGAATCCACGACGACGCGGAAGCCGAACACGTCCATCACCCGGTCGAAGCTTTTTCCTTCGCCGCGCATCTTCTGGTAGATGCTCCAGGGCGTCTTCACCCGGCTGACCAGGCGATGTTCGATGCCTTCCTTCGCCAGGCGCTGCGACAGGTGTGCCTCGATCTGGGCCATCGATTCGCGGCGCATCACCGGCTGGCTGCGGATGTGCTTCTCGATCACCGCATGCCGCCAGGGATGCAGCGCACGGAACCCCAGGTCCTGCAGCTCCGACTTGACCAGGTTCATGCCCAGCCGCTGCGCGATGGGCGCGTAGATCTCCAGCGTTTCGCGCGCGATGCGCCCGCGCGCTTCGGCGCTCTGCGCGCCCAGCGTGCGCATGTTGTGCAGGCGGTCGGCCAGCTTGATCATGATCACGCGCAGGTCGCGCGACATCGCCAGCAGCATCTTGCGGAAGCTCTCGGCGGCCGCCTCCTGGCGGTCGCGGAACTTCAGCTTGTCCAGCTTGGTGACGCCTTCCACCAGTTCGGCGACCGACTCGCCGAATTCGGCGGCGATGTCGGCGCCGGTCAACGGCGTGTCCTCGATGGTGTCGTGCAGGATCGCCGCGATCAGCGTCTCGGCATCCATCCCCAGTTCGGCCAGCACGCCCGCCACGGCCACGGGATGGGTGATGTAGGGCTCACCGGACTTGCGGGTCTGCCCCGCATGCGCGGCCGCACCGACCTCCCAGGCACGCCGCAGCAGCGGCAGCTGTGCCTTCGGCAGGTATGCCACCAGCTTCTCGAACTGGGCGACATACTCCGGCACGCTTGCGTCGCGGGACGAAGCAGGGCTGCGGAGCGCCTTGGCGGTACGGCCTGAATTCATGTCGCCAGACTATGCCAGTCACGCCGCCACGGCAACGCGAACAGGGTGCCCGGAAACGCGGAAAGCCCGCTTGCGCGGGCTTTCCGGTGATCGTCGGTTCCGATGGGAACGTCAGAAGCAGGTGATCAGTCGTCGCCCTTCGACAGGTCGTCGTCGGCCACCACTTCGGCGGCGGCCCACTCCAGCGCTTCGCGCTCGGCGCGTTCACGTTCGGCCTTCTCGACGCGGTCGATCAGCTCGTTGTCGATCTTGCGCGCGGCGATTTCGCGCAGCGCGAGCACGGTGGGCTTGTCCTGCGCTTCGTTGTTGTCGATCTGCGGCTCCACGCCATTCGCCAGCTGACGGGCACGCTTGGCGGCCATCGTGACCAGATCGAAACGGTTATCTACGACTTCCAGGCAATCTTCGACGGTGATGCGGGCCATGCGGGCTCCTGGCGACCGGCAGGCCGCCCAGTGAATACGGAAAGGGGCCGGGATTGTAGGCAGCCGGCCCCGTCAATGCAAGCCTTTCCTTGAAAATCAAGGATTTAAGGGGCGGCCAGGGGTTTCGATCGTCGTGGAGCGGAGCTTGCTCCGCTGCACGTGCGCACCCCGCCAAACCTTGGGACGGCGGAGCCGAGCAAGCCCGGCTCTACGAAAGCCCGGCGCTACTCCGCCAGCAACGCGGCGATCAGGTCGGCGTGGCGGACGTCCTGCGCTTCCCGGCGCAGGCGACTGGCGGTGAAGATGGTGTGCATCTGCTCGACGGCAGTCTCGAACACGTCGTTGACGATGACGTAGTCGAACTCGTCGTAGTGCGACATCTCCTCGCGGGCGGCGGCCAGGCGGCGCTGGATCACCTCCTCGCTGTCCTGCCCGCGGTTCCGCATGCGCTGTTCCAGCGCGGCGCGCGACGGCGGCAGGATGAACACGCTCACCGCGTCCGGCACTTTCTCGCGCACCTGGCGCGCGCCCTGCCAGTCGATCTCCAGCAGCACGTCCTTGCCGGCATCGAGCTGCGGCTCGACCGACTGACGCGCCGTGCCTTTCCAGTCACCGTGCACCTCGGCGTACTCGAAGAAGTCGCCGGCCCGGATCATCGCCTTGAATTCGTCGGCACTGATGAAGTGATAGTGCTGCGCATGCCGTTCGCCCGGGCGCGCCGCGCGCGAGGTGAACGAGATGGAGAGCGCGATGTCGGCGTCGCGCGCCAGCACGGCGTTGACGATGCTGCTCTTGCCCGCGCCCGACGGCGCCGCGACGATGTAGAGGGTTCCGCGCTTCATTCGATGTTCTGCGCCTGCTCGCGGATCTGGTCGATCAGCACTTTCAGTTCCACCGCGATATTGGTGGTGCGGATGTCGACGGACTTGGAGCCCAGCGTATTCGCCTCGCGATTGAACTCCTGCAGCAGGAAGTCCAGCCGGCGGCCCTGGGGCTCTTTCTGGGTGAAGACGCGGCGGATTTCCTTGACGTGGCTGTCGAGGCGGTCGAGTTCCTCGTCCACGTCGAGCTTCTGCAGCCACATCACCAGTTCCTGCTCCAGCCGGCCCTGCTCCATGTTCTGCGCCACATCGGCCAGCCTGGCTTCCAGCTTCTGCCGCTGGCCGGCGCGGATCTGCGGGATCAGCGTGCGGACTTCCGCCGCCAGCGCCGCGATGCCGTCCACGCGCTCCAGGATCGCCGCCACCAGCTTGCCGCCTTCGCGCTCGCGTGCCGCGACGAACTGCTCCAGCACGCCGTCCAGCAATACCAGCGCCTCGGCCTGCAACGCCTCCATGTCCACGCCCTTGCTCTGCAACACGCCGGGGAACTGCAGCAGCTCGGTGAGTTCGGTACGCAGGTTCGGCAGGCGGTCGGACAGGTCCGATGCCAGGTCGGCCAGCTGCGCGACCACGCGCGGATTCAGCTGCAGCGCACCGCCGCCCTCGGGCGCCCGAAGGCGCAGCGTCAGGTCCAGCTTGCCGCGCGAGACGCGCGATGCGACGCGTTCGCGCAGCGCCGGCTCCAGCACGCGCAGCTCGTCCGGCAGGCGCACGCCCAGTTCCAGGAAGCGGTGGTTGACCGCGCGCAGTTCGGCCGCCAGGGTGCCGCCGTCGGTGGCGCGTTCGGCGGTGGCGAACGCCGTCATGCTGCGGATCATGCGGATGCCCATCGGACCAGTGAGCGGCGCATCTTAGCAGTCCGCGCGATGCCGGCCGGCGGGGGCCGGAGGGACTGGTAAACTTCGCCCCCCTCATTGCGGATGCACCCATGTCCTTCTCCCGCCCCAGTGGCCGCCAGCCCGACCAGATGCGCGACGTCAGCATCCTGCGCAACTACACGCGTCACGCGGAGGGTTCGGTGCTGGTGAGCTTCGGCCACACCCGCGTGCTGTGCACCGCGACGGTGGAGAACAAAGTGCCCGGCTTCCTGCGCGGCAAGGGCGAAGGCTGGGTGACCGCCGAATACGGCATGCTGCCGCGCTCCACCCATACCCGCAGCGACCGTGAAGCGTCGCGCGGCAAGCAGGGCGGGCGCACGCTTGAGATCCAGCGGTTGATCGGACGCACGCTGCGCGCCTGCGTGGACCGGGGCGCGCTGGGCGAGCGCACCATCACCCTGGACTGCGACGTACTGCAGGCCGACGGCGGTACGCGCACGGCCGCGATCACGGGCGCCTACGTGGCGCTGGTGGATGCGGTGAACTGGCTGAAGTCGCGCAACGAGATCAAGCGCGACGTGGTGCATGGCGCAGTGGCGGCGGTTTCGGTGGGCATCTACCGGGGCGTGCCGGTGCTGGACCTGGACTACCCCGAAGACAGCGACTGCGACACCGACATGAACCTGGTGATGAACGACGGCGGCGGGTTCATCGAGCTGCAGGGCACGGCCGAAGGCCATGCCTTCCGTCGCGATGAACTGGATGCGTTGTTGGCGCTGGGCGAAAAGGGCATCGGCGAACTGTTCGCCGCGCAGCGCGCAGCGCTGGCGGGCTGACTCCGCACCCTTGTGGGAGCGCCCCATGGGCGCGATGCTCTTCGATCAGATCACGCAGAACCGCATCGCGCCCGAGGGCGCTCCTACGAAGAATCCGGATATCTCATGCAGACCCTCACCCTGGTGACCTTGCTGGTCGACGACTACGACCGCGCCATCGCGCATTACCGCGATGCGCTGGGCTTCGAGGTGCGCGAGGACACGGACCTCGGTGGCGGCAAGCGCTGGGTACGCGTTGCGCCGCGCAGCGAAGGCACCACCGGCCTGCTGCTCGCCGTCGCCAGCACCGACGAGCAGCGCGCGCGCATCGGCGACCAGACCGGCGGTCGGGTGGGCTTCTTCCTGCAGACGGACGACTTCTGGCGCGACCACGCGCGCATGACCGCCGCCGGCATCGAATTCCTGGAGACGCCGCGCGAGGAAAGCTACGCCACCGTCGTCGTGTTCCGCGATGCCTACGGCAATCGCTGGGACCTGTTGCAACCCAAGGGCTGACCCATCATGAAACTCGTCCTCGCTTCCTCCAACCACGGCAAGCTGGAAGAACTCCGTGGACTGTTGGCCGACACCGGCATCGAGCTGGTCGCGCAATCCGACCTGGGCGTGGAAGATGCCGACGAGACGGGCACCACCTTCGTGGAGAACGCGCTGATCAAGGCGCGCCACGCCAGCCTGCAGACCGGGCTGCCCGCGCTGGCCGACGACTCCGGCATCTGCGTGGACGCGCTGAATGGCGCGCCCGGCCTGTATTCGGCGCGCTACGCCGGCGAGCACGGCAACGCCGACCGCAATATCGACAAGCTGCTGGATGCGTTGAAGGACATCGGTGGCGAACAGCGAGGCGCGCACTTCTACTGCGTGCTGGTGCTGCTGCGGCATGCGCACGATCCGCAGCCGCTGATCGTCGAAGGCGAATGGCGCGGCCGCATCCTGCATGAGCGCCGTGGCAACGGTGGCCACGGGTACGACCCGGTCTTCTTCGACCCACAGTGCGGCCAGTCCGCCGCGGACATGCCGCTCGAGGAGAAGAACCGGATCAGTCATCGCGGCAAGGCGCTGGCCGGCCTGAAGCAACGCTTGCTCGCAACCGTGTAGGAGCGGGCCACGCCCGCGATGCTTTTCTGCGCGGGCTGCCTGGAAGAGCATCGCGCCCATGGGGCGCTCCTACAAACGCGCGAAGGGACAAACAGACAGATGGAACAGAGATGCTGATCCCCCCGCCCCTCTCGCTCTACGTGCACATGCCGTGGTGCGTGCGCAAATGCCCGTACTGCGATTTCAATTCGCACCAGGGCAAGGGCGAGCTGCCGTTCGGCGGCTACATCGATGCATTGCTGCGCGACCTGGACCACGACCTGCCCTTGGTGTGGGGCCGCACCGTGCACAGCGTGTTCTTCGGCGGCGGCACGCCCAGCCTGTTCCCGCCGGAAGCGATCGATCGCTTCCTGCAGGGTGCGAGCAGTCGGCTGCGTTTCGCGCCGGGGCTGGAAATCACGCTGGAGACCAACCCCGGCACGGCCGAACACGGGCGCTTCGACCGCTATCGCGCCGCGGGCGTCAACCGGATCAGCTTCGGCATCCAGAGTTTCGATGACGCGAGCCTCGAGAAACTCGGCCGCATCCATGACAGCCGTGAGGCCGAGCATGCGGTCAAGCTGGCGCAGGATGCCGGCTTCGACAACCTCAACCTGGACCTGATGTATGCCCTGCCCGGCCAGACCCTGGCCATGGCCGAACACGACCTGCAGCGCGCGTTCGCCCTGCAGCCTGCGCATGTCTCGCATTACCAGCTGACCCTGGAGCCGAACACGGTGTTCTTCGCGCGGCCGCCGCAGGGCATTCCCGACGACGACCACGCCTGGGACATGCAGGAACACTGTCAGGCCCTGCTCGCGGATGCGGGCTATCAGCACTATGAAGTAAGTGCCTATGCACGCCCGGGACGCCGCTGCGCGCACAACCTCAATTACTGGCGTTATGGCGATTACATCGGCATCGGCGCCGGTGCGCACGGCAAAATCACCGTGGGCGCGACGCAGCAGATCCTGCGCCGCTGGAAGATCAAACACCCCACCGCCTACCTCGAGGCCGCAGGCACGGCAGCGGCGATCGGCGGCGACGACGACATCACCCCAGAGCGCAGGCCCTTCGAGTTCATGCTCAATGCGCTGAGATTGCAGGAAGGGTTCGCACTGGCGGACTTCACCGCTACCACCGGCCTGCCGGCATCGAGCATCGCCGCCGCGCTGGAACACGCCTTGCGGCGGGGCTGGCTGGAGGTATCCGAGACCCATGTGCGTCCCACGCCGTTGGGCCGCCGGTTCACCAACGACGTGATCGAAGTGTTCCTGGACAGCTAGACGCCTGCCTGCCGTGAGATGGCGACGGGTGGGTGCCCAGGCGGCGCAGGGTGTGATAATGATGCCGCCACAGGGGAGCCCACCGCACCGATGACCGCGACACGACCGCCAACGTCCGCTGCCGCGCCGACCACGATTGCTTCGTCGGCGTTGCCGCCGCGCGTCCGGCGACTGCTGCAGAATCTGTTAGACCACATTTCCCCGGATTTCGTGTCCGCGTTGAACGGTATGCTGGTGGAGTTCGAGCAGCAACTGTTCAAGCAGGCCGAGCAGGCCCGCAGCAACCACCTGCAGACGCAGATCTTCGTCGACCTGCGGTCGCTGCAGAAGAACCGTGTCGATCTGGTGCCGCAGTACATGTTCGCGCTGGAGTCCGAACTGGCGGCGATCCGCAGCACGCGTGCCGCCGGCGCGCAGGCCCAGGCCCGCCTGGACTACCAGACCATGACCCTGGTCGAAGACGCGGTGATGGACCAGGAAATCGTGCTGCGCGAAGTCGCACGCCGGCACGAGCAACGCGGCAATGCGCAGATCCTGATGCTGGGGCAGCGGATGGGCGTGCTTGCGTGCCGTCCCGCTTACGAAGCCGAGACGCTGCCGCTGGGGCCCTATCGCCTGTGTCACGTGCTGAAGGACGCAGCGGCGTGCCTTGAGCTGTCCATCGACGCGCAGCTGGTGCTGTACCGCAGCTTCGACCACAAGGTGATGTCGAACTACACCGAGTGGGCGAACACGGTGAACCAATTCCTGGCGCGCGAAGGCATCCTGCCCGGCCTCGTCTACATGCCGCGGCGCGCCCGCAATCTCGAGATCGTGCGCCCCCCTCGCGATGAGGCGGGCGGTGGCGCGCGACCGATGACCGGCTGGCAGGGTCAGCCGGGAGGCTCGCACTGGGCCACGCTGACGCCCGAACAACTGCATGCGGTGGCCGGTGCGCTGACCGGCGGCAAGGGCGGCGATGACGCATCGGTTCCTGCGGCGACGCTTGCGCCGTCCACGGGCGCCCCGACGGGCGCGGACGCGCCCAACGACAGCGCCGGTTCCTTCGAAGTGCTGCAGAAACTGCTCGCGATCCGGCGCGGCGGACTCGAGGCCGATGCGTTCGCTCAGGCCGGCGATATCGCGTCGCTTACGGGTCAGACAGGCGGCGACACGATGGCAAACGCCGACGCTGGCGCAGCGGCGGCCGGCCACGCGTCCGGCGGTCAGGGGGGCGGCGGGAACAGCCGACACGGCGGAGGCGCCGGCCATGCGATATCGTCGGGCGGCGGAGGCCCGCCGCAACGCCGCCTGCTGCCTACGCCCGATGTCCTCAGTACGCTGCAGATGCTGCAGACCGCACCGATGCCCGCGCGTGCGCCCGACCAGCCCCGCCGCACCATGGCCGACCTCCAGCAGACCATGCTGGCGGAAGTCCGCGCCAGGCACGGCGCCGGTGCGACGCTGGCCAGCGCGGATTCGGACACGTTCGAACTCCTCGACCTGCTCTACAACGAGATCGAGCGCGAGGTGCAGCACGATGCACCCGCCGCCGACATGCTGGTGCGCCTGCAGGTTCCCGTGGTCCAGGCGGCGCTGCGCGACCGCAACTTCTTCCTGCGCCCGCAGCACCCGGCGCGCGACCTGCTCAACACGGTCGCCGAATCCGGCGCCACGTGGCTCGGCGAGGACGATGTCGACCCGCACCTGGTGCAGCGGTTGCACAAGGCCGTGGAGACTGTCGTCGAGACCTACGAAGGCGATGAAACCGTCTTCGAGGACGCCAACCGCGATGTGCAGCAACACCTGCAGGCGGCAGCGCGCAAGGCCGAACTGGCCGAGCGCCGGCAGATCGAGGCCGCACGTGGCAAGGACCGGTTGGAAGTGGCGAAACAGCGCGCTGCCGACACCATCGAATCGGCGATGGCCGAAGCCAAGCCGCAGAAGTTCGTGCAGGCGCTGCTCAGCCAGGCCTGGGCGGACGTGCTGACGCTCACCCAGTTGCGCAATGGCGAGTCGTCCACCGAATGGACCAACCAGCTGCAGACCACGCTGGAGATCGTCGCCGCCACCACCTCGTCGCAGCCCGCCGATCCGGCGCTGGCGGCGAAGATCGAGAAGTCGCTGGTGCAGGTGGGCTACCACGAGGACGAAGCCGCCGCGATTTCGCGCCGGCTGTCCAGTGCAGAGGAAGACGAGACCACGTCACGCACCGAGTTGACCGCGCGCCTGAAGGCCCGCGCGCGGCTCGGCGGCCAGGGCGAGGCCAAGAAAAAGCCGGTGCAGCCGCGCACGCCGCAGGAACAGGAGTGCTACGACTACCTGCGCACGCTGCCGTTCGGTACCTGGTTCGAGTTCACGCGCAACCAGCAGGGCGACCTGCAGCGCCAGCGGCTGTCGTGGTTCAGCCCGGTGACCGGCAATGCGCTGTTCGTCAACCAGCGCGGCCAGCGCGTCGGCGAACATTCGCTGGATACGCTGGCGCACCTGATGGCCAAGGGCCAGGCGCAGGTGGTCACCGAAGACCGCGGGCGCCTGATCGACCGCGCCTGGAACGCCACCCTCAGCGCGCTGCGCAGCCTCACCGGCCGCGGCGGCGAACCCGCAGGAGACGCCGCATGATGCGCGAGTTCCGACGCGCCCGCCGGCGCAACGTCCCCAAGCCCGTAACGGTGTTCGACCTGATGACGGAACAGGTCATCGGCAGGCTGGGCAATCTTTCCGAGTCGGGCATGCTGCTGGTCGCCACCGAACCCGTGGTGGACGACGCGCTGTACCAGTTGCGCTTTCATTTGCAGGATGCGCGCGGTCAGGACCTGCCGATCGATGTGGGCGCGCACCTGATCTGGTCCGCAGCGGCGAACACGCCGGGACAGGCCTTCGCCGGCCTGCGTTTCCTGACCATCGACCGCGAGCCGCTGGAACGCCTGCGTCAATGGGTCAACGCCGGGCCCGAAGCCGACTGAATCCACCGGCACGGCCAGGACCTGGCCGATTGCGGCAGAATGGCGGCTCTTCAGCAAGAGCCGCCGCCATGAACGCCCCCGCTTCCTTCGACACAGACCTCGTTCCGCTGTACGCCGATCACCTGGCGACGATGAAGCGGCGCGCGGACGAAGCACTCGCGCGCGGTGGTTCCGATCATCTCGTCGTGCCCAGCGGCACGCAGCACTGGCAGGTCTTCGACGACCGCGACTATCCGTACGCGGTGAATCCGCAGTTCAAGGCCTGGCTCCCGCTGACGCGGCTGCCCTACAGCTGGCTGGCGTACACGCCCGGTGAGCGGCCGAAGGTGATCTTCTACCAGCCATTCGACTATTGGCATGTCGTGCCCGACGCACCGAGCGGCTGGTGGGTGGATCACTTCGACATCCATATCATCCGCAAGCCGGACGAAGCCGCCGCGCTGCTGCCCCCGGCCGCGCGCAGCGCGATCCTCGGCGAGCCGCAGAGTGCGCTCGGTGACTACGCCCCGAACAATCCGGAACGCGTCATCCAGTACCTGGAATACCAGCGTTCGTACAAGACGCCGTACGAGATCACGCTGATGCGGCAGGCGCAGCGCCTGGCCGTCCGCGGGCACCGCGCGGCGGAAGCCGCGTTCCGCGCGGGCGCCAGCGAGTTCGGCATCCACATGGCCTATTGCACCGCCGTCGGCCAAGACGCCAACGACCTGCCCTACGGCAATATCATCGGCCTCAACGAACACGCTGCGGTGCTGCACTACACCGAGTTGCAGCGCGTTGCACCCGATCCGCTGCGCAGCTTCCTGATCGATGCCGGCGCCAGCTTCCACGGCTATGCCAGCGACATCACCCGCACCTACGCGTACGACACCGCCAGCGAATTCCAGGCGATGATCGATGCCGTCGATGCCGCGCAGCAGCAGATGTGCGCCGGCGTGCGCGCGAACGTCGATTACAAGCAGCTGCACGTCGATGCGCACCACACGCTCATGGGCATCCTGAAGGATTTCGGTGTCATCACCGTATCGCCGGAAGCTGCCGTCGCCACCGGCGTCAGCGCAGCCTTCTTCCCGCACGGCCTGGGCCACCCCATCGGCCTGCAGGTGCACGACGTCGCCGGCTTCGCCGCCAGCGATCGCGGTGGCCGCATCGAACGCCCCGCCGGCCATCCCTACCTGCGCATGACCCGCGTGCTGGAGCCGGGCATGGTGGTGACCATCGAGCCGGGTCTGTACTTCATCGACCTGCTGCTGGACGAAGTGAAGAAGAACGGCCACGCCGCCAGCATCGACTGGGCGCGCGTCGACGCGTTCCGCCCGTATGGCGGCATCCGCATCGAGGACGAAGTGTTGTGCACCGAGGGCGATGCGGACAATCTGACGCGACCGGCGTTCGCGGAAGCGGGCTGACGCGAGGCGATTCGCAACGCGATCCCGTCCCCCACCGCTCGACGTCATCCGGGATCTCCATGGATAGCGACCTGATCGTGATGGCAACGATAGTCCTGCTGGCGGCCGCGGGCCTGGTGGTCGCCGTACTGCTGCCGGCGTGGATCGCATGGGCCATCGCCTGGCGGTCCGGCATGCCACGATCCTGTAGACGTTCCTTCGCTTTCGTATGCCTGCTGTTGACCTATGGCGTGATGGTGTTCGCGACTGCGCTGCTTCTGCCGCTGGAAGTTTTCAAGACCTTCATCGCCCCCGACCTGCACGGACGCGGCTACCTGGCGCTCGCCAATGGAATCTTCTTTGCCGCCGAACACGGTACGTCTATCGTCTCCTATACCGCAGCCTTCGTCGCCGCCGTTGTCATTCCTCTCAAGCTGCGCAGGCATTGGCCTGCGATCACGTCCGCTGTCGTGAACAGCCCCGCCTCACCCACGCTCCAGCGCGACGCGGATACGTAGGAGCGGACGCTCGGAGCGCTATGCGACAGCGTCGTAGCCCGGAACCGATCGATGGCCGCAACCGGGGACGTGCCGCGTAAAGCATCCCGGGTGCGCTACGCTTACCCGGGCTACGCGCTGCCAGGGTGGCGGCTTACACAAGGAGACGGCACGCACGATGTTCATGATCGGCCAAGGCGAGCGCGTGGTGGCGGTGGGCGACCCGGAACCGCAGCATTGTCCGCACTGCGACGACACGCGCGACTTCCAGCCGCAACTCGCCTACAAGTACGGCGAATTCGATCTGCTGTTCGGCTTCGTCTACGGCCGGCGCTACCAACTGGCCTGCCCGGAATGCCACCACGGCTGGCGACTGGACCGACGACTGGCCGAGCGGCGCTATGGCAAGCCGGCGATTCCGTTCCGGCTACGCTTCGGCTTCATCATCCTGCTGGGACTGTTCGCCGCGCTCGGTGCGGCGTATGTCGCCATGCCGCCTGCGCCATGAAACCCTGTGGCGACGGGATGAATGCTTCCCCATCGCCCCATTCCGAAGGACAGCGCCATGACCCCCTCCGACTACCTGCTCATCTCCCGCGGCCAGTGGGACGAAAGCGCATCGAAAGAAGAGGTGCAGGACGCCATCGATCGCTTCTACACCTGGTATGAAAAAGGGTTGGCCGACGGCGTGCTGAAGCCCGGCAGCCGCCTCGAGAATCGTGGCAGGCAGGTATCGCGCAGCGGCATCACCGACGGCCCGTTCGCCGAAGCCAAGGAACTGGTGGGCGGCTACTGGTTCATCGTCGCGAACTCGTTGGACGAGGCCGCACGGATCGCCGCCCAGAATCCGTGTCTCGCGTACGGCCTGACTCTGGAGATCCGGCCGCTGGAAGCAGCGCGGGCGCACGTGGAGAACGTCACCAACGAAACACCCGCGACGTGGCGGCACGTCGGCGACTGAGCAGCATCGATGACGGCCGTGCCCTCCCTGCTCGCCGGCGGCTGCCACTGCGGTGCGCTGACGCTCGCCTTTTCCACCGGCCTGGTGCCGACGGCGACCGCACCCCGCGCCTGCGACTGCAGCTTTTGTCGCGCGCATGGCGCTGCGTGGATCTCGGATGCCGCCGCGCGGCTGGTCATCCACGCACAACGGCCGGATCGCCTCCGCCGTTACCGGCAGGGATCGGAGGCCGCGCAGTTCCTGCTATGCGGCGACTGCGGCGTGCTGGTGGCCGTCGTCTTCGAAGACGGTGATCAGCGCTATGCGGCGGTCAACGTCGGATGCCTGGACGTGCGCGACGCTTTCGCGCCCGCCGTGCCGGCCTCACCGCAACGACTTGCACCCGAGGAAAAAGCCGCGCGCTGGCGGCAGCTGTGGACGAGGGACGTGCAGGTGGATATCCCCTGAGGCTGTCAGGCAGCCGCCATCACCGCTTCGATCTCGTCCGCGCTGCGCGCCAGCGCGTCAGTCAGCACGACAGGACCGTCGACGGTGACCAGCACGTCATCCTCGGTGCGGATGCCGATGCCGCGCCACTTCGCATCCACGGTTTCATCATCGTGGCCAATGTAAAGGCCGGGCTCGATGGTGAAGACCATGCCCGCTTCCAGCAGGCGCGATTCGCCGTCGATGCGGTAGTCGCCCACGTCGTGCACGTCCAGGCCCAGCCAGTGGCCGGTCTTGTGGCGGTAGAAGCGGCGGTAGGTGCCCTCGGCGAGATTCTTTTCGAGCTTGCCCTTCAACAGGCCGAGTTGCAGCAGGCCTTCGGTCAGGGTCTCGACGGCGGCCATGTGGCCGGCTTCGTAGGGCACGCCGACGCGCGCGCAAGCCAGCGCCGCCTTCTGTGCTTCGCCGACCAGCTCATGCAGCGCGCGCTGCGCCGGAGTGAAGCGGCCGTTGACCGGGAACGTGCGGGTGATGTCGGCGGCATAACCGCGGAATTCGGCGCCTGCATCGATCAGCACCAGGTCGCCGTCGCGCGCCTGTGCGGCATTGGCGCGGTAGTGCAGCACGCAGGCATTACGGCCCGCGCCGACGATGCTGTTGTACGCAGGCCATGCATCGTTCGCGCGGAACACGCGCTCCACGTCGGCCTGCAGTTCGTATTCGCGGATGCCGGGACGTGCCACGCGCATCGCGGCAAGGTGGGCTTCAACGCTGATGTCGGCGGCGCGCTGCATCAGCTTCACTTCGTCCTTCGACTTGAACAGTCGCAGGTCGTGCAGCAGATGGCCGAGCTCGAGAAACTCGTGCGGCGGCTGCGCGCCCTGCTTCACGTGTGCGCGCACGTGGCGCACCCAGCCGATCAGCTTGAGGTCGAAGTCGGCGTCGCGGCCGAAGTGGTAGTAGACGCGCGAACGACCTTCCAGCAGGCCCGGCAGGATCTCGTCGAGGTCGTCGATCGGGTAGGCATCGTCCATCCCGTAGTCGCTGACCGCGCCGTCCTGGCCGGCGCGCGGACCGTCCCAGCCTTCGCGCTCGGGATCGCGCTCGCGGCAGAACAGGAGGGTCTCGCCGTGCTTGCGACCCGGCACCAGCACCAGCACGGCGTCCGGCTCGGGAAAGCCGCTGAGGTACCAGAAATCGGAATCCTGCCGGTACGGATAGTGCGTGTCATGGCTGCGCACGCGCTCGGCGGCGGCGGGCAGCACCAGGATCGCGTCGTTGCCGGCCAGCCGCATCAGCTGCTTGCGGCGGCGGGCGAACTCCGCCGCGCCGATGCCGGCAACGGCCTTCATCAGTTCAGGCTCCGGCGATGCCGGGGCCCGAGCACGCAGTCGCCATGCAGCAGCAGGACAGCGACGCGGACGAACTCTTCCAGTTCGGCCAGCGCGTCCTCGTCTTCCTCGTCGTCGCTGCTCTCGGGCGATGCCTGGGCCAGGCGCGCCAGGTCCTGCAACGCCTCCTGCCCTTCCTCGGACAGCGGAGGCGATGCGCCCGCCGCCAGCCCGAAGGCACCCAGGAATCCCTGGCACCACGCGAACAGCGCTTCGGCACGCTCGTCGAGCGGACGGTCTGCGGCGGGCAGCAACAGGTCGAAGGCGAAGCTGCGGTCTTCCAACTGTGCGACGGCGCACTGGCGCAACTGGTCCAGCGCACTGTCGGCCGCCGGTGCGGGCAACTGATCGTCGGCGAGCGCGTGGGCCAACCAGCGGTCGTCGGCGGCGCCGCCGCCGGCCAGCCAGCCACACAGCGCACCGTGCAGTTCCGATGCATCCATGGCCAGGCCGGACTGGCGGGAAGCGGCCGCCACGTCGGCGATATCGGGAAGGTCGGGCATAGAAGAACGCAATCCGTCAGGGGTTTCGGACAACCCTGCAAGTGTAGCAATCAAAACCCGTTTCCCTCCTTGTTGTGCGTGTGTACGCATGCCTACACTCACATATTGCCTTCGCGCTGGCCCATCACCCCTCCATGCACGCCTCCCCTGTCGCTGCAGTCCTGGCAACGGCTTCCCCCCTGTCGTCCCGGCTGGCCATGGGTCTGGCGGGTCTCGTGCTGCTGGGTGTGGTGGTGATCGGCACACGCCGCTGGTGGCAGGCATGGCTGGCGAGCCGCCAGGCACCGCAGGAACCGCTGCGCAGCGAGTCCCTGCGCAACCGCGACGAACGCCTGAAGCTGGCGTTGTGGGCGTCGGGCGAACAGTTCTGGGACTACGACCTGGTGCAGCGCCGGCTCTACCGGATGCGTGCGGACGAAACCGCCGTGCAGACCGCCGACATCACCGTACTGACGCGGCAGGGCGAGGTCCCGACCATCCACGAGGAAGACATGCCGCTGGTCCAGGAGCGCCTGCGCCTGCACCTGCAGGGCAAGGCGCCGCTCTTCATGTCGGAACACCGGATGGACATGCTGGGCAACGGCACCTGGGTATGGGTGCGCGCCCGCGGCCGCGTGGTCGAGCGCGACGGCGAAGGCCAGCCCATCCGCATCGCCGGCACCGCCCGCGACATCACCGCCAGCCGCAACGCCGAGTACGAACACCGCATCGCCGGCGAGGTGATGCGCAGCATGAACGAGGCGGTGGCCGTGCTGGACTGGGCGCACCAGTTCATCACCATCAACCCTGCCTTCACCCGCATCACCGGCTATGCGGAGGAGGAAATCATCGGCCAGCCGATGACGATGCTGGACAGCGACCAGCATGAGGACGCCTTCTTCGAACGCATGAACCGCGAATTGCGCCTCACCGGGCGCTGGTCGGGCGAGATCTGGAAGGTCCGCAAGGACGGCGAGGAAATCCTCTGCCGCATCGAGACCAACGTGGTGCCCGATGCCACCGGCGAGCGCCCGCTGTACGTGCAGGTGTTGACCGACATCACCGAGCAGAAACGCGCCGAGCAGGAACTGCGCTACCTGGCCAACTACGACACCCTGACCAGCCTGCCGAACCGCTCGCTGCTGTCCGAGCGACTGTCGCGCGCCATCGTGCGGGCGCGCCGCGAGCACGGCCACGTCGCCGTGCTGTTCATCGACCTGGACCGCTTCAAGGACATCAACGATTCGCTCGGCCACGCCACCGGCGACCGCATCCTGCGGTCGGCCGCCGCGCGCGTGCAGCAGACGGTCGGCACGCAGCACACCGTGGCGCGACTGAGCGGCGACGAGTTCACCGTGGTGCTGGAGGACATCAACGGCATGCCCGATGCCGAGGACGTGGCCCAGCGCATCATCCAGGCCTTCCGCACGCCGTTGAACTTCGGTGAGCGGCTGGAACTGGCGGTATCGCCGTCGATCGGCATCAGCCTGTATCCCGAGCATGCCCAGGTGCCGACCGAGCTGCTGAAGCACGCCGACACCGCCATGTACCAGGCCAAGGCGATGGGGCGGCACACCTACCAGGTGTATTCGGAGTCGATGGACGAGAAGAACCGCCATCGCGCCATCCTCGCCAGCGCCCTGCGCCGGGCGATCGACCGCAACGAACTGTCACTGGTGTTCCAGCCACGCCTGGCGATCTCCCGCCAGCGGATCACCGGCGTCGAGGCGCTGCTGCGCTGGGACAGCAAGGAATTCGGCATGGTGTCGCCGGCGCAGTTCATTCCGCTGGCGGAAGAGTCCGGGATGATCCTGGAGCTCGGTGCGTGGGCACTGCGCCATGCCTGCCTGACGCTGCGCGAATGGCACGACGCCGGCCTGGAAGAGCTCAGCGTGGCAGTGAATGTGTCCGCCACCCAGTTGCAGCGCGGCGACCTGCAGACGGTCGTGGCACGCACGCTGCAGGAGACCGGCGTGCCCGCCAACCGGCTGGAGCTGGAACTGACCGAAAGCGTGGTGATGGCCAGCCCCGAACAGAACGCCGACACCCTGCGTGCGTGCCGTCGTCTGGGCATTTCCCTGGCGATCGACGACTTCGGCACGGGCTACTCGTCGCTGGCCTACCTGAAGCGGCTGCCGTTGACCACGCTGAAGATCGACCGCGAGTTCATCAGCGATCTGACCCACGACACCGACGACGAGGCCATCACCAGCACCATCATCACGATGGGCCAGTCGCTGGCCTTGAAAGTGGTCGCCGAGGGCGTGGAGACGTGGGACCAGTACGAGTTCCTGCGCAACCACGGCTGCGACGAAGTGCAGGGCCACTGGGTCTCGCAGGCACTGGTAGCCGACCAGTGCCTGCGCTTCATCCGCGACTACTATCCCGGCTCCGGCATGCGCGTCGCTTCCTGAACCGGCAACCGTTGATGGAAACCCTGTAGGAGCGGGCCATGCCCGCGATGCTTTTCGACGGTGCCACGCAGTCGCACCGCGGGCATGGCCCGCTCCTACAGGGTTTCCGCACTCGGTCGCTTGACCGCCCGGCAAGCGCACGCCTATCGTGACCGCCATGGACACCGCCGACCTGCTCGACCAGCTCCGCACGCTCACCGCGCGTATCCAGGACCTGGTGGACCGTTGCCAGCGCCTGACGGACGAAAACCGCAGCCTGCGCCAGCAGCAGGAGCATCTGGTCGGCGAACGCTCGCAGTTGCTGGCCAAGAACGAGCAGGCACGCTCGCGGGTCGAAGCGATGATCAGCCGCCTCAAGTCCCTGGAGCAGCACACGTGAGCGCCAACGAACCCGTCAGCGTCCATGTCCTGGACCGTGAATACACCGTCGGCGTGGCGCCGGACGAACGCGCCAGCCTGATGGCGGCGGCCAAGCTGCTCGACAGCCGCATGCGCGAAGTCCGTGGCAGCAACCGCATGGCGGCGGTGGACCGCGTGGCGGTGCTGGCTGCACTCAATCTGGCACACGAATTGCAGCAATTGCGCGACGAACAGCACGCGCGCAACCGTGAAGTCGAACGCACGCTGCAGGACCTGCACCGCAAGCTCGATGGCGCACTGGGCGCACCGTAACGGCGTTCCCACTTCACCGACTGCGCACTGAATCCGCCGACGAACGGGCTAGGCAAAAAATCCTCACTGGCTATACTGCCCTCGCGTCCTCTGCTGTACTCGACAGTGAGCGCAAACATTCGCCTTGTCCCTTAATTACGACCACGGGATGGTGACGGTTACCGGGAGTGCAAGTCTGCCTCGCAGCGGAAAGCCCGATGGTTGCCCAACCTTCCCACTTGAACCCCGGGTTCAAGGTCGTTTCGCGAACATCGTGCATGGCGGAGGACGTATTTTTTCCCGCGGCAGCGGCATCAGCCGCGACCCGGCCGGTCCTGTTGCACCCGCCCTTGAGCGGGATGACTTCGAAACGAAGCCGACTGCACTAGGGATCCGACGCACAGGGCCGTGACTGACGCCGCTCCCGCGGTCCCACCGGCAACGCCGGTACGCATGCCGTAAAATTCGCGCATGTCCGTGTCCCCCTCCTCCTCGCCATGACCGCCGAGCGCACTGCGCTGCGACGCGAACTCCGTGCCCGCCGCCGTGCCCTGCCCGCCGCCGAGCGCATCGCCGGCGCCGACGCGCTGGCCACGCGCCTGTTCGCACTGCCGTTCTTCCCCGCCACCGGATATGTCGCCGGCTACTGGGCGATGGATGGCGAGATCGGCCTGCACAGCTGGCAGTTGCGGCTGCCGAAAAACCTGGTCTATTGCCTGCCCGTGCTGTCGGACGACGACACGCTGCGCTTTGCGCCATGGCGACCTGGCGACGCACTGGTCACCAACCGTTACGGCATCCCGGAGCCGGATATCGATCCGCGCTCGGGCCTGGCCGCCACCGAGATGGCCCTGATCGTCGTGCCGCTGGTGGGTTTCGACGACGCCGGCCATCGCCTGGGCATGGGCGGCGGCTGGTACGACCGCACGCTCGCGGCGCGCCTGCGACATCCTGCGCCACCCTGGCTGGTCGGCGTCGGTTTCGAGGCGCAGCGCATCGACGCGCTCGCCGCACAGGCCTGGGATGTGCCGCTGGACGCGGTCTGTACCGAACGCGACACCCTGATTCCCTCTTCCCTGCTGGATACCCCGCGATGACCGCCCGCAAGCACTACTGGCTGATGAAGTCGGAACCGGACGCCTTCTCCATCGACAACCTGAAGAAGGTGGGCATCGAGCCGTGGAACGGCGTGCGCAATTACCAGGCGCGCAATTTCATGCGCGCCATGCAGGTCGGTGACGGCGTGTTGTTCTACCACTCCAACTGCAAGGAGCCCGGCATCGTCGGCACCGCCACCGTGGCCGCCACGGCATATCCGGACGATACCCAGTTCGATCCCAAGTCCGACTACTACGACCCCAAGAGCACGCGCGAGGAGCCGCGCTGGTCGCTGGTGGACGTGAAATTCGAGCGCAAGCTGAAGCGCACCATCACGCTGGACGAGATCAAGCAGCACGCCGACGCACTCGGCGAAGGCTTCGCGCTGACGCAGCGCGGCACCCGCCTCTCCGTGCTGCCGGTGACCGCCGCACAGTGGAAGTTCCTGCTGGCGCTCGAGTAGCACGTACGCCCGTAGGAGCGCCCTCGGGCGCGATGCTGTTGTTGGTGATTCTTGGCGGAACAGAAGCATCGCGCGCATGCACCCCGTTGGGGCATGAAGGGCGCCCACACGGAACTCATTTTTCCTGTTGAGATGACACCATGAGCGAAGCAAAGCGCCTGGCCGGCGAGAAGGCCATCGAGTTCGTCGAGGACGGCATGATCGTCGGCGTAGGCACGGGTTCCACCGTGGCCTACTTCATCGATGCGCTGGGCGGCATCAGGGACCGCATCAAGGGGGCCGTGTCCAGCTCGGAACAGAGCACGGCGCGGCTGAAGCAGCACGGCATCGAGGTACTCGACCTCAATCACACCGGCACGCTGTCGCTGTACGTCGACGGCGCCGACGAGTGTGACCCGCACAAGCGCCTGATCAAGGGCGGCGGCGCGGCGCTGACGCGCGAGAAGATCATCGCCGAAGCCAGCAAGCAGTTCATCTGCATCATCGATCCCAGCAAGCAGGTACCCGTCCTCGGCAAGTTTCCGCTGCCGGTGGAGGTCATCCCGATGGCGCGCAGCCTGGTCGCGCGCGAGATCTTGGCGATGACCGGCGGTCAACCGGTGTGGCGCGATGGGGTCGTTACCGACAACGGCAACGTGGTGCTGGACATCCACAATCTGTCGATCACCGACCCGGTGGCGATGGAACGCGACATCAACCAGATCCCCGGCGTGGTCAGCGTCGGCCTGTTCGCCCGCCGGCCGGCGGACATCGTCATCATCGGCGGCGAACCGCCGGTCGTCCTGACCTGACGGGAATGCCACGCATGTCCACCGCGCGCACGCTGCTGTTCACCGGCCTGATGGCAGCGGCCAGCGCTGCGGCGGCCAGCGATCCCGTCCTCGCACCGCCTGCCGACACGCTGCCACCTGCGGCCCAGGCGATGCGCGACGATCTGCAACGCATCGTCGCGGCGCGCGACGCGCAGGCGTTGCGTGCCCACGTCCGCGATGCCACCACGTTGAGCTTCGGTGGCGACACCGGGCCCGAGGGCTTCGATGCCTTGTGGCTGCGCGACGCCGATGCCACGCGCGAGCTGTGGCGGGTACTCGAGGAGATCCTCGCCCTGCCCGGCGTGGCCAGACAGGGCGACGACAAGGACGTGTATTGCGCACCCTATGTGTACTGCCTGCCCTACCCGGCAGGCGTCGATGTGTTCGAAGCGGAGGTCGTGCTCGGCCGCGATGTCTCGGTCCGGACGCGGCCTGACCTGAAGGCACCCGTCGTCACGCGCGTCAGTCATGTCGTAGTGACACGCATCGAAGATCCCGCTACGGACTGGACGCGCGTGCGCCTCGCGTCAGGCAGGGAGGGCTACATCGCCACGCCACTGCTGCGGAGCCCGATCGACTACCGCGTCTCTCTGGTCCGCGAAGGTGAGCGCGGCTGGGCGTTCGAGTACTTCGTCGCCGGCGACTGAGCGCGCGGTTGCCTTCAGCTGTTGTCGGACAGTGCCTTGACCAGGTCGCCGACGAGGTCGCGCTTCTTCGGCGGCAACTTCAGGAAGGTGTCGATGACCAGGCGCTCGCGACTGCCGACGCCGGAAGGCCACGCCGAGCGCGTTTCGGCGACCCGCGAACGTGCCGGGGACCCAAAACGCAGCGCGTGCGGCTCCATGCCCAGCAGATCCGCGATCACCTGCAGCTTGTCCTGCGCTGGAATCGCGCCCGCCGCCAGCCAGCGTGACACCGTCTGGAATGTGACCGAGCGACCGCGGTAGTGGCTGTTGAACAGATGGAACAGCACCTTGGGCCGCGCTTCGTACCCCGCCTGTTGCATGGCGTTTGCCAGTCGTTGCGAGAATTTTTCGCGCTCATTGCCCATGCCGGCCACGTTAGCGGCGTGAAGTCACACATATTCACTATCCACGTGAATTGACGCGCACTTTTTGAGTTCATAAAGTGCGGCGCACCGCGCATGTCGGATGACACTCACGACACCCATGCGGAACAACGGACACAAGGAGCTTCCGATGACATCGAAGGATCACGACACGCACGCCATGCCGCCGTCAGCAGACGCAGGCGATCTCCCACTCGCAGCGGGCGATGACGCAGCCGCACTACCGCTCGACGATGCCCTGCACCTCTTGCAGGCCGATCCCGGCCACAGCCTGGCAGACCCGGGACTCTCACGGCTGACACCCGGCGGCCTCGACCGCCTTTTCCTCGCCGCGCGCTGCCAGGCCGAACGCAACCACGACAGCATCCTCCTGCTGCTCGACCTGCTGCAGCTCTCCCAACCTGCGGACGGCACGGGCCATCGGCGACTGATGCCCAGGGTCGTCCGCCAATTGCGCCACCACGTCGAGGACCAGCACCGCTGGCAGGCGCTGGCCGACAACGCCGCCTACTATCGCGACAACCGGCGCGTGGCGGAGCGCGTGGCCGCTCGGTTGCTGCCGGAGTGACTCAGGCCAGAAGAGTGCAGGTGGCGCTGTTTATCGATAATCCTGCTCGCGTTGGTGTCGCACCGCCAGCACCGTCACCGTAGCCGCATCGTCCACCTCGAACAGCGCCACGTAGCCCGTGGCGCCGAAACCGATCACCAGTTCCCGCAGGAAAGGATTGCCAGCCGCCGGCCTGCACGCAAACGGCGAGGTTTCCAGCAACGCAAGACCATGCTCGATAGCCCGCAACGAGGACTCGGCGATGTCAAGGTTGCCTTGCTCACGCTGCAATGCGAAGGCATACAACCGAATCAGGTCAGCACGCGCTTCTTCCGTGAAGCGGACCTGGAACATCATCGCTTTCCCTTGGCGCGCGTCTTCGCCTCGAGAAGCGCTTTCCGCAAGTCGTCGATGACGCCATGGGCATCGTGATAGACGCCGGACCGCCTGGCGTCATCGCGCGACGCGAGCCCTCGCGCGATGAAAGCTTCCTGTTGCTGGCGAAGATCGATCTGCGCACGGATCGATTGCTCGACGAAGCCGGACAGGGATTCGCCCTCGCGCAGCACATCCTCCGCCGCCTTGCGCAGGGCGGGATCGACACGAAGCGAGGGAAAGGTTGACGTCTTCATCACCAGCCTGATGCGTTGCAATTGCAACGCAGCATGCACCCTTCCGGATCCCCCAGCAACCCGTTGCGAACGGGTCACGCCTGCGCAGGGCACGTGGATGAGGTCGCGGACCGGTACGCAGTGCATTGCCCCGGCCTCAACGGCCACGGGTAGACTCTGCATCAGCCCTATTTCGGAAACATTCCCATGCGTTCTCTGCAGACCCTAGGCGCGGCTGTCGCCCTCCTCCTCAGTGGTTGCGCCAATGGCGGACCCTGGGTCGAAGTCGGTGGCGAGCGCTTCACGGTGGAGATCGCGGACGACGATGCCGAACGTGCGCGTGGCCTGATGTTCCGGGACGAACTCGCCAAGGGCACCGGCATGCTTTTCATCCATGACGCCGAGGAGCCGCAGGCCTACTGGATGAAGAACACCCGCGTCCCGCTGGACATCCTGTACTTCGACAATGCCCGCAAGCTGGTGACCCAGCAGCGCAACGTGCCGCCCTGTTCCGGCGGCAACAGTTGCCCCTCCTATCCCAGCGAAAAACCGGCCCGCTACGTGCTGGAACTGAATGCCGGCGAAGCCGAGCGGCTGAAGCTCAGGGACGGTGCGGAAATGGAGCTGGGCAAAGGCATTCCGCCGGTCCGCTGAGGCTTGATTGTGGGCGCGAATGGCCGCAGGCTGTGGCCATGGGGGATCGACTGACATTGCCGGAATGGAATGCGTTGGCCAGCCAGGCGGACGACACCGTGCCGCTGCTGGAAACCGCGCTGCTGATCGCGCGCGACGAATACCCCGACCTGGACGCCGATCTCTACGACACACTCGTCCAGAGTCATGCCGAACACCTGCGCCACGAGATCGACACCATCGAGCCGTGGCCGCTGAAGATGGCCGCGATCAACCGGCACCTGTTCGACGAACTGGGTTACACCGGCAACCACGACGAGTACTACGACCCCCGCAACAGCTATCTCAACCAGGTGTTCGAACGCCGGCTGGGCAATCCGGTGTCGCTGGCGATGGTGCAGATCGAAGTCGCGCGCCGGCTCGGCGTGCCACTGGATGGCGTGTCCTTCCCGGGTCACTTCCTCGTCCGCCTGCCGGTGGACGACGGCTTGCTGGTGATGGATCCGTTCAATGGCGGCCGCCCACTCGGCGTGGATGAGCTGCGGGAACGCGCCAAGCCGCACCTGGGGGGCGATGTTCCGGACGATGCCGCGTTGCTGCACATCCTCAACCCCGCCTCGCCGCGCGCCATCCTGGTGCGCACGTTGCGCAACCTGCACGGCCTGTACGCCGAGCGCAAGGAATGGGACCGCGCCGCCCGCAGCGCCGACCGCGTGCTGAAACTGACGCCCGACCAGCCGGACGCACTGCGCGATCGTGGCCTCGCTTATCTGAAGATGGACTACAAGGCGGGCGCGCAACGCGACCTGGCCCGTTACCTGCAACTGTCGCCGGAAGCGAATGACGCGGCGGCGATGCGGGAGCAACTGGTGGAGCTCAGCGCGGTGCGTACCTCGCGGATGCATTGATCCAGGGCAGTCACTGGCGCTGTTGTAGGAGCGACGTGAGCCGCGAACGCAAGGCGTCGCAACCTTCCCTCTGGCCGCAGACGCATTCCATCGTCGACATCCGACGAACTACGACCATCCTGCACCTGCGTTGAGGCGTGGACTTCCAACTGCCCCGGTCGCGACTCACGTCGCTCCTACAGGGAATGCAGGGAGCCGCCTACTCCCGCTCCACCATCTCGAAATCGTCCTTGCCCACGCCGCAATCCGGGCAGGTCCAGTCGTCCGGAATGTCCTCCCAGCGCGTGCCGGGGGCGATGCCTTCTTCGGGCAATCCGTCCGCTTCGTCGTAGATGAAGCCGCAGACCACGCACATCCAGGTGCGGTAGATGGTGGCGGTGGCATCGGTCATCGGATAATGCCGGCTGGAAGGAGCGACCATTGTCCCATCGTCGCCCACGTACCGGAAGTTCGCCGATGACCTCGCTGCCACCGCCCGCCCGCGGGCTGTACCTGATCACCCCGGAAGAACCGGACACCGCACGCCTGCTGGCGCGCGTGGCGGCCGTACTGCCGCAGGCGACCTGGCTGCAGTACCGGCAGAAGGAGGCGGATGCCGACCTGCGCCTCGCACAGGCGACGGCCCTGCAGAGGCTGTGCGCGCAGGCAGGCGTGCCGCTGATCATCAACGACGATGTCGCGCTGATGGAGGCCGTCGGCGCCGCCGGTGTCCACCTGGGCGAGGACGACGGCGACCTCGCCGCTGCCCGCCACCGCCTGGGTGCGCACGCCATCGTCGGTGCCTCGTGCTACGACGATGGCCTGCTCGCCGAACGCGCGGTGGCCGCCGGCGCCAGCTACGTGGCGTTCGGCGCCTTCTTTCCCACCACAAGCAAGGTCACGACGCGCCGCGCGACGCCCGCCTTGCTGGCCGATGCCGCGCGGCTGGGCGTCCCCCGGGTGGCGATAGGCGGCATTACCCCGGACAATATGGGTCCGCTGGTCGCCGCAGGCGCCGATCTGGTCGCCGTGATCGGCGGCGTGTTCGAGGCGCCCGATCCTGTCGCCGCTGCCATCGCGTACCGGCATGCCTTCGTGAGTGCTTGAGGCGTTGTGGGAGCGACGTCAGTCGCGATGGACCGCCCTCGGTCCGTCATCGCGACTGACGTCGATCCCACAGAGCAAACTCCCCCATTTCTGGAATCCCCATGAACCACGACCAGTCCCACGCCCTCTTCGCCCGCGCCCAGCAGTTGCTGCCCGGCGGCGTCAATTCGCCGGTGCGCGCGTTCAAGTCGGTGGGCGGCGAACCGTTCTTCGTGCAGCGCGCCGACGGCGCGTACCTGCATGACGTGGATGGCAACCGCTACATCGACTATGTCGGCTCGTGGGGCCCGATGATCGTCGGCCACAACCATCCGACCGTGCGCGAGGCCGTGCAGGCCGCCATCCAGAACGGCCTGTCGTACGGCGCGCCCTGCCCGGCCGAAGTGACGATGGCGGAAACGATCACGCGCCTGGTGCCGTCGTGCGAGATGGTGCGCATGGTCAACTCCGGCACCGAAGCCACGCTGTCCGCGATCCGCCTGGCGCGCGGCGCGACCGGGCGCAACCGCATCGTGAAGTTCGAAGGCTGCTACCACGGCCACGGCGACTCGTTCCTGGTGAAGGCCGGCAGCGGGATGCTGACGCTGGGTGTGCCGACCTCGCCCGGCGTGCCGGCCGGCCTGAGCGAACTGACGCTGACGCTGAGCTACAACGATGCCGACGGCGCCACCGCGATGTTCGAGCAATACGGCAGCGAGATCGCCTGCCTGATCATCGAACCCGTAGTCGGCAACGCCAACTGCCTGCCCCCGCGCGAAGGCTACCTGCAGCACCTGCGCGCGCTGTGCACACAGCACGGTGCGCTGCTGATCTTCGACGAGGTGATGACCGGCTTCCGCGTTGCCCTGGGTGGCGCGCAGGCGCACTACGGCATCACGCCGGACCTGACCACCTTCGGCAAGATCATCGGCGGCGGCATGCCGGTGGGCGCGTACGGTGGCCGCCGCGACCTCATGCAGCAGATCGCACCCGCCGGCCCGATCTACCAGGCCGGCACGCTGAGCGGCAATCCGGTGGCGATGGCCGCAGGCTTGGCGATGCTGGAACTGGTCCAGGCACCCGGTTTCCACGACGGTCTTGCCGCGGCGACCGCCACGCTGTGCGACGGCATGGAAGCGGCCGCGCGCGGCGCCGGCGTGCCACTGACGACCACGCGCGTCGGCGCGATGTTCGGTCTCTTCTTCACCGACCAGCAGGTCGACACCTACGCGCAGGCTGTCGCTTGTGACACGGCCGCGTTCAACCGCTTCTTCCACGCCATGCTGGAACGCGGCGTGTACCTGGCGCCGTCAGCGTTCGAGGCCGGCTTCATGTCCAGCGCGCACACGCCCGATGTCATCGACGCCACCCTCGCCGCCGCGCGCGAGGCCTTCAAGGTCGTCGCTGCGGGATGAAGCCACGCATCCACCAGGTGCTGTTCGATTTCGACGGCGTCCTGGCGCACTACCGGCACGAGGTGCGCATCGCGCACCTCGCCACGCATGCACAGTGCGACCACGAACAGGTGCGCGCGGCGCTGTTCGTCTCCGGTCTGGAAACCGAATACGACAGCGGTGCCATCGATACCGCAACGTACCTGCGCCGGCTCGGGGAAGGCATCGGCGCGTCGGTCGACGAAGACGCCTGGATCGCCTCGCGGATGGCCGGCAGCAGGGCCATCGACGACGTGCTGGCGAGGATCGCCACGCTGCACACGGACGTGGCGATGGGCGTGCTGACCAACAATGGGGCACTGATGGCGCAGGCCATTCCGCGCATCGTCGCACCGGTGGCTTCGCGGATCGAAGGCCGCGTGCTGACCAGTGGCGGCCTGCAGCGACGCAAGCCGGCGCCCTCGACGTTCGCGCATGCGCTCGATGTGCTCGGCTGGGATGCCACCACCACGCTGTTCGTCGACGATCTGTTCACCAACGTGCAGGGCGCACGCGAAGCCGGCCTGCATGCGGAGACCGTCACCGATGCGCGCAGCCTCGGCAAGGCGCTGAAGCGGTACGTGTTCGGCCCGCAGACGGGCTGGTGAGCGCCGCATTTGAAACTTGATTGAACCCGCGACGGGACACTGGCGTCCCCAACCGGAGACCGCCGTCATGCCTCGCCTGTTCCGCATCCTGTTCGCCATCCTGTTTTCCGTCGGTATCGTCGGCCCACTCCAGGCGCGCGAGGCGGGCCGCATCCTGATCGTCGTCAGCGGCGAGGGACGCGACCAGGGCAAGGCGCGTCCCGGCTACGAATTCGACGAACTGTCGCAGGCATGGCTGATCTTCAAGGCCAACGGCTTCACCGTCGAGGTTGCCAGCCCGCAGGGCGGTACGGTGGAGCCCGACAAGTACAACCCGAAAGCGCCGTTCAACGCGGCCCTGCTCGCCGATGCCGACGCGATGCGCGTGCTGGCCGACACCCGGAAGACCGGCGAGTTGAAGGCGGCGGACTATGCCGCCGTCTACGTGGTCGGCGGCAAGGGCGCCATGTTCGACCTGCCGCGGGATGCGGCGCTGTCCTCGCTGCTCGCCGACGCGTACGAACACGGCGCCGTGATTGGCGCAGTCTGCCACGGCCCAGCAGCGCTGGCCGACGTGCGCCTGCGCGATGGCACTCCGCTCGTGAAAGGCAAGACACTGACCGGCTTCACCAACGAAGAGGAAACCGTGTTCGGCAAGCGCTGGGCCACGGAGTTCCCCTGGCTGCTGGAGGACAAACTCCGCGAACGTGGCGCACAGTGGCAGGAAGCGCCGTTGATGATGGCGAAGGTCGTCGTCGATGGACGTCTGGTCACCGGCCAGAATCCCTACTCCACGCCGGGTGTCGCCGATGCCATCGTACGCGCGACCGGTCGCACGCCTGTCGCGCGCACGCCCTGGCGCGACGAACTGACGATGGCCCTCGCGGCGCAGGCACGCGAAGGCGATGTGCAGGGCGCAGCCAGCGCGCTGGCGTTCGACAGTGCGCGCTACCACGTCGACCTGCTCGGCATGCTCGGCTACTACCAGGCACAGGCCGCGACCGACGACGGCGACGTGCGGCACGCCCTGCAGCTGATGCGGCTGGCCATGCCCTACATGGCGCAGCCGCAACTGAAGCTCGGTGCCGCCGAAGCGCACCTGCGGCTGGGCGAACGCACGCAGGCGAAGGCGCTCGTGCAGCAGGTGCTGGCCGCCACGCCCGACATGGCGGAAGCTAAGGCCCTCCTGCAACGCATCGATGGTTGAACGGTGACGGCTTCCCCGCTGCGGCTCCTGGTGATCGAGGACAACCCGCTGCTGCGTGCGCAGCTGGACGGTCTGTTGTCGGACGAAGGCATCGAGGTGGAATTCGCTGGCGATGGACTGAGCGGACTGCAGATGGCGCTGGCATCGCCGCCGGATGTCCTGGTGCTGGACCTCGGCCTGCCGGGAGTGGACGGTCTGCGTGTGTGCGAACGGCTGCGCGCGGAAGCCGACCGGCACGTCCCCGTGCTGATGCTGACCGCACGCGATGCGCTGGAAGACAAGCTGCAGGGGTTCCGCGCCGGCGCTGACGACTACCTGGTCAAGCCCTTCGCGGGTGCGGAATTGCTCGCGCGCTGCATCGCGCTGTCGCAACGGCACCGTGCGGGACAGACGCACGTGATCCGGATCGGCACGCTGCAGATCGACCGGCGCCATGGGCGCGCGCAGCGGGATGGCCGTGAGCTGGATCTGCACGCCACCAGCTACCAGATCCTGCTCGCGCTGGCAGAGGCCTGGCCGCGCACACTGACGCGCAGCGAACTGATCCAGCAGCTGTGGGGCGACGCACCTCCCGAATCGGATCCGCTGCGTACGCACCTGTACTTCCTGCGCCAGATGCTGGACAAGCCCTTCGCCACGCCGATGCTGAAGACCGTGCATGGCGTGGGTTTCCGGCTGGAGGCCGACGCATGAGCCGGTCCCCCACGACGCCGCGACGACGCCTGCGCAACCGCCTGATGCTGGCGTTCGCCGGCTTCACCGTGCTGGTCGCCGCCGTGTTTGCGCTGTACCTCGTGCTGTTCGTGTACGCCGTGGAGGACCAGCTCTTCGAAACCATCCTCGACCGCGAGGTTGCCGCGCAGCAGGCGTACCGCACCGAACATGGCGACTGGACCACACCGCGCGATGGTTTCATGTCGGTCGTGACCCGGGCCTCGGCATTGCCGGACGGTATCGCCGACGTGCTGCGCGAGGAGCCGGGGCGACGCGAGTTCTCCGGCGCGGCGGGCCGCCACTACCATCTGCGCGTGCTGCAGTCGCCGGATGCGGACGAAGCACCCGCCTGGCTGATCGCCGAAGTCAGCAGCCTGCTCGTCGTCCGCCCCATGCGTGCGCAGATCCTGCAGCTGCTGGCATGGTCAGGGATCGCGATGGTGGCGCTCGCCCTGCTGCTGGGCGGCTGGCTGGCACGTCGCACCACCGCGCCGCTGTCGCGGCTGGCGGATGCAGTCGGCGATGCGACGCCGGAGCGGCTGCCGCCCGGCTTCGCCGCGGGTTTCCTGGACGATGAAGTGGGCGTGGTCGCGCGCCGGCTCGATGACCTGATCGCACGCGTGCGGGATTTCGTCGAACGCGAGCGCGAGTTCACGCGCGACGCCAGCCACGAACTGCGCACGCCGCTGACGGTGATCCGCACGGCCACGGAGCGGTTGGGCATGGAGGCCGGCCTGTCGGACGGCGCGCGGCGTCATCTGGACCACATCGCACAGTCGGCGCGCCAACTGGAACAGACGGTCGTGCTGCTGCTGTCGCTCGCACGCGAGCAGACGTCCACCGAGGAGGCGCTGTCGATACCGGTATTGCCCGTGCTGGAGCGCGTCATCGTCGAGCAGTCGCCCTTGCTGGAACACAAGCGGGTCGAAGTACAGGTCGACGTCGCGGGCGACGTCTTCGCTACCCTGCCCGCCACCGTGCTGGGCATCCTGCTGTCGAACCTGGTCGGCAATGCGTTCGCGCACACCCGCGAGGGGCGCATCGTCATCGACATGGAGGGCCGCACGCTGCGTATCGCCAACCCCGGTGGCGATATCCGCGAGGGCGACTTCGAACCGTTCGTCAAAGGCGGCGACAGCAACGGCTTCGGCCTGGGCCTGTCGATCGTGCGGCGGCTCTGCGAGCGCCACGGCATTGCGTTGCGGATCGACGGCGTGTCAGGCCAGACGGTGGCGCGCCTTGCGCTGCCGGCGACCTGAGCAGCCTTTCGCTCAGGTCGCGAACGCGCGCAGCGCCGCGTGCAGGCGCTGCAGGCCATCGGCCACTTCCGCATCGGTGATGTTGAGCGACGGCACGAAGCGCAGCACATCGGGACCAGCCTGCAGCATCAGCAATCCGCGCGCGGCGGCCAGATCGAGCACCTCGCCCGCGCGACCGGCGTACTTCGCGTTGAGCACCGCGCCCAGCATCAGGCCGCGGCCGCGCACCTGGACGAACACGCTGAGTTCCGCATTGATCGCGTCCAGTCCCTTGCGCAGTGCCGCCGACTGGCGCGCCACGTTGTTGGCGATCTGGGGCGACGCCAGCTTGCGCAACGCGACGCGCGCCACGGCAGCCGCCAGCGGGTTGCCGCCGAACGTGGTCCCATGCGCGCCGAACTGCATCACCTCGGCCACCTTCGCTCCGGCCAGCATCGCGCCAATCGGAAAACCGCCGCCCAGCGCCTTCGCCAGCGTGACGATGTCCGGCACCACGCCGTCCTGCCAGTGCGCGAACAGCGTGCCGGTGCGGCCCATCCCGGCCTGGATCTCGTCCAGCACCAGCAGCGCGCCGTGGTGGTCGCACAGCTCGCGCACGCCGCGCAGGAAGCCGGATGCCGCCGGCATCACACCGCCCTCGCCCTGCACCGGTTCCAGCATCACCGCCGCCACGTCGCCGCACGACATGGCGATTTCAAGCTGCGTCAGGTCGTTGAAGTCGACATAACGGAAGCCGCCCGGCAGTGGCTCGTAGCCTTCCTGGTACTTCGGCTGCGCCGTCGCGGTGACCGTGGCCAGCGTGCGGCCGTGGAAACTGCCGCGGAAGGTCACGATGACGCGCTGGTCCGGCGCGCGGCCCTGCGAGGTCGCCCACTTGCGCACCAGCTTGATCGCGGCCTCGTTCGCTTCCGCACCGGAGTTGCACAGGAATACGCGCTCGGCGAAGCGCGAGGCGGTGACCAGTTCCTCCGCCAGCCGCAGCGGCGGTTCGCTGTAGAAGATGTTGCTGGTGTGCCACAGCTTGCCGGCCTGCTCGGTCAGCGCCGCGACCAGGTCGGGGTCGTTGTGGCCCAGGCCGCAGACCGCGATGCCGGCGGACAGGTCCAGGTATTCGCGTCCCTCGTTGTCCCAGACGCGCGCGCCCTGGCCACGCTCGAGCACGACGTCGCGCGGACGGTAGACCGGCAGGTAGTAACGCTGTCCGTTGGCCAGCAGGTCGGTGGTCGTGGCGCTCATGGCGGCAGCTCGGGCGACGGGAAAGGTCGCCCATTGTCGCTGATCGCGCCGCCTGCGCCAGCCAATGGCACCAGGTGGAACCTGTTCAGCCGGCGAAGGCGATCTCCGCCGCCGGCAGCGCGCGGATGTCCACACCGAAGCTGCGGATCGCAGGCAGCGTGGCGTTGTGGTGGGCGCGGATCTTCGCAGCGTCGGCGTGCGCCTTGTCGTGGGTGGTGTGCGCGTCGGACGCCAACACCACGTGGTAGCCGTGCGCGGCGGCGCTGCGCGTGGTGGTGTCCACGCAGAACTCGGTGGCGTAGCCGCACAGCACCACACCTTCCACTCCGCAGAACGACAGCACTTCGTCCAGTCCCGTGCGGAGAAAGGAATCCGGCGTGGTCTTGCGGATGCGATGGTCGCCGTCGATCACGCGCAGCGCCGGATGCAGTGCCCAGCCCGGCGATTCGGCTTCCATGTCGCCAGCGCGCTCGTGCTGCACGAAGACCACCGGCGCGGCGGCCTCGCGCGCCTTGTCCGCCAGTGCGTTGATCCGCTCGATCACCGCATCGGCATCGGCCGGCGACGGGTCGAAGAGGCCACGTTGCACGTCTATCACGACCAGGGCGAGGTTCATCTTGCGGACTCCTTGTTCGGCTGCTTACCAGCTTCCCGTATTCGGCATCGAAAGCCAAGGCTCCTGCGGCGGTTGTGCCGCGCCCTTCTGCAGCAGTTCGATGGAAATCAGGTCCGGCGTGCGCACGAACGCCATGCGCCCATCGCGCGGCGGGCGGTTGATGGTGATGCCCTGCGACTGCAGGTGCGCGCAGAGCGCGTAGATGTCGTCGACCTCGAAGGCGAGATGCCCGAAGTTGCGCGCGCTGCCGTAGTCCTCGGGCGGCGTGCCGTCTTCCGGCGGCCAGTTGTATGTCAGTTCGACTTCCGCTTCCGGATTGGCCGGCGCACCGAAATACACCAGCGTGAAGCGACCTTGCGCGCTCTCCATGCGACGGGTTTCAGTCAGGCCCAGGCCTTCGGTGAGGAAGCGGCCCGTGGCGTCGAGGTCGTGGACGCGGATCATGGCGTGCAGGTATTTCATGGCATCGGCTCGATGGGGAGTCAGTCGAGGAACAGGTCAGGCAGCAGCGTCTGCGAAGGGTCCACCGCATATCCGGAGAAATCGGTGACGCCGGCCTCGCGCAGCACGTCTTCGTCGATCAGGAACCGGCCATGGAAGCCGCGCGCCTCGCGCACCAGCACGGCATGCGCCGCGTCGGCGACGATCTGCGGCGTGCGGCAACGCGGGATCTCCACGCCGGGAATCATGTTCAATGCGTCGGTCGCGATGATGGTGCGGGGCCAGAGCGCATTGACGGCGATGCCCTGCGGGCCGAACTCTCCCGCCAGCCCCAGCGTCACGAAGCTCATGCCCATCTTCGCCAGCGTGTAGCCGGTATGCGGCGTCCACCACTTCGGATCGAGCGATGGCGGCGGCGCCAGCGTCAGGACGTGGGGATTCGCCGCCTGCTTCAGGTAAGGCAGGCACGCCTGCACGCACAGGAAACTGCCGCGCGCATTGACCTGCTGCATCAGGTCGAAGCGCTTCATCGGCGTATCCAGCGCGCCGGCCAGCCAGATGGCACTGGCGTTGTTGACCAGGATGTCGATGCCGCCGAACGCGTCGGCGGTTGCCGCCATCGCGGCCTTCACGTCGTCCTCTTCGCGGATGTCGCACTTCAGCGCCAGTCCGCGCCCGCCGGCGTCGTTGACCGCCTGCGCGGCCGTGTGGATGGTGCCGGGCAATCTAGGATTCGGCACCGACGACTTGGCGGCGATCGCCACATTGGCGCCATCGCGCGCGGCACGCAGCGCGATGGCCAGGCCGATGCCGCGCGAGGCGCCGGTGATGAAGAGGGTCTTGCCGGCGAGCGTCATGGCATGTCCTTGTGGCGCGTGTCGTGGGCGGTCGATGCTCATTGTAGGAGCGCCCCATGGGCGCGATGCTTTCGGTTCCGTACAGAGAGGGAGCATCGCGCCCGTATCTCCCATCCGGGCATGAAGGTCGCTCTTACAGATCGGGACAGGGCGTACGTCACGGCTTCGGCCCCTGCCCTTCGTTGTCTTCCCACTTCAACAGCCGGCGTGTGACGAAACGATAGACCGGCTTGCCGGTGCGGAACCACAGGTCGCGCAGCCACGACGTGCGCTTCAGCACCCGCTTCTCGACCGGCGTCAACGAGGCACCGCAGTACATGCGCTTGTGCTTGAGCAAGTGGCGCAGGTCCTGCCGCGCCAGCAACCGCATCCAGCGCGAACGCGGATCGCCACGGGTGGCGAGCTGGAAATCGATGATGGCCGGGCGGCCGTCGGCCAGTACCAGCCAGTTGGCTTCCTTGGCCAGGTCGTTGTGCGCGATGCCGCGACGATGCAGCTGCTGCAGCAAGCGGCGTGCGCGGCGGAAATAGGCGAGGTCGCCACGCGGGGGGCGCTGGTACATCGCCGCGCCCTCCATGTAGCTGCGGTCAAGACGGCGGCCGGTCCAGTCCAGCAATTGCGGGACATCGGCCATGCCGGCGACCTTGCGCAGGGCCAGCGCCTCGCGCCGCGCCAGCCACCATGCCGGCAGGCGCAGCCATAGCGGTACGTGCGCGAGGTCACGGCGCACGAACGGGCCCTCCGCCCCCTGCATCAACGAGATACGGCCGAAGCTGTCGGCCTTGAGTGCGGCGATTTCGGAGGGCGAGCGCAAGTCCACTGCGTCATTCTACCGTCCATAGGTCGCAGACGCCGGTCAGGTGCGCCCGCCTATAATCCGGTGATGGAGTCCTCCTGGTTCGACAACCTGCTGGCCTGGATCAGCGCGCATCCCGTGGCCGCGGGACTGGTGATCTTCGCGATCGCATTCTGCGATGCGGTGATCATCCTGGGCGCCATCGTGCCCGCACTGCCGCTGCTGTTCGCCGTCGGCGTGCTGATCGGCCTCGGGGAAATCTCCGGCCCCTACGCTGTGGTCTGCGCCACGCTGGGCGCGCTGATCGGCGACGCGACCAGCTATTGGGTCGGCCACCGCTGGGGGCAGCAGCTACGCACCGTGTGGCCCTTCCGCAGGTATCCGCAACTGCTGGACCGCGGTGAACTGCTGTTCCGCCGCAATGCGTGGAAGAGCATCTTCATCGCGCGCTTCGTCGGCCCCATCCGTCCGTTCGTGCCGGCTGTCGCCGGCATCTCGCGCATGCCGATGCGCCGCTATCTCGTGGCGAGTGGCGCGGCGTGTGTCGCGTGGGCGGTCGGGTTCCTGCTGCCTGGCTGGGTGCTGGGCCACGCCTACGATGCCGTCGCCGCCGTCGCAGGCCGGCTGGCCCTGGTCCTCGGGCTGCTGGTACTGGTGATCGCATTGGCCTGGGCCCTGGTGCTGTACACCTACCGATGGTTCGCCGCGCACGCCGACGCGTTGCTGGCGCGCGCCTTGGCGTGGTCGCATGCGCACCCGGTGCTGGGCCGGTACACCGCGGCGGTGTTCGAACCGACACGACGCGAATCGGTACCGCTGGCGCTGCTCGCGATCCTCCTGTTGGCCATCGTCTGGGTGTGGTTCGCCTTCCTGGTGATCGTGATCGGCCATGGCGAACCCTTGGCGGTCGACCTGTGGGTGTACGAGCTGATGCGCGCCTTGCGCAACCCGCTGGCGGACTACCCGCTGGCCGCGCTCGCATCGTTGGGCGACGAACAGGTGCTGGCACCCGCCTCACTGCTGGTGCTCGGCTACCTCTGCTGGCGCAAGCGCTGGATGGCGGCCGCGCACTGGCTGGCGGCCATCGCCTTCGGTCTGGCGCTGACGGCGTGGCTGGGCGCGTCGGTGGATATTCCGAAGCCCCCGAGCGTCAGCAGCGGGTTCGGTTTCCCGTCCATTGCCGTCACGATGTCGACGATCACCTTCGGCTTCTTCGCCGTGCTGATCGCACGCGAGCTGCCGGGGCGCACGCGCGTCTGGCCCTATCTGGTGTCCGGCATCGTGGTGGCGCTGATCGGCTTTGCGCGCATCTACCTGGGTGCGCACTGGCTCAGCGACATCATCGGCGGCATGTTGTTCGGCCTGGTCTGGCTGCTGGTGCTGGGCATCGCCTATCGGCGCCGCATGGTGCGCTCGTTCTGGATCAAGCCGATCGCGTGGTTGTTCTACGGCAGTTTCGTGCTGGCCGGACTGTGGCATGCCCCGCGCAACGTCGAGCACATGCTGGCGCAGTTCCAGACGCCGGTCATCGAACGCAGCGTCGCCTTGCAGGCCTGGTGGGACCAGGGATGGGAGTCGCTGCCCGCGCGCCGCAATGAATTCGACGATGAGCAACGCTGGCCACTGGACGTGCAGGTCGCCGGGCCGCTGGCGCCATTGAAAGCAAGCCTGGCGGCCGATGGCTGGCGCGAGCAGCCGCAGGCCGGCTGGGAAGAGGCGCTGAACCTGTTGGACAGCGACCTGTCCGACGACGAACAACCGGTGCTGCCCGCCACGCTGGACACGCGCGCAGAAAGCCTGCTGATGCTGCGCAAGGGCGATCAGCCCGGCGAAGTCTACGTACTGCGCCTGTGGCCAGCCGACACCCGACTGCAGCCTGGCAACGTGCCGCTGTGGATCGGCAGTGCCCAGGTGCTGCAGCAGCAGCGCGCGTTCAACCTGGTGCGGCTGTGGCGCCCGCTGCGCGAAGCACGCACCGCCCTGGATGCGGTAACGCGGGCGACCTCGGGCCTGGATCACGCGATCGCGCCGCACCCCGCGTCGGGGTTGCCGGTGTTGCGCGTGCGCACCGACGACGCGCAGGTCCCGACTCCCTGAGCCTTCCGGGGAAAACGTAGAGCGGAGCTTGCTCCACTTGCTCCCTCCAGCAATCCGCCATGATGAAGGTCCACGGAGCCGAGCAAGCTCGGCTCTACGATGACAAGGTCAGTCGATCCATTCCAGCAGGCGCTGAAGGCGGGCGTGCGCATCGTCTTCCTGCAGGATCGACACCCGCTGTTCGGCGGTGATCGGCAACACCTGGGCCAGTCGCCAACCCACCCATGCCGCCTGCTCGAAGATGCGGGGCGGCAGGCCGGTCAGGTCGCTGCCCGCTTTTTCCATCATCGTCTGCAGCAATGTACCGAGCAGCGCATGTTCGGGGCGCAGCGCGTCCTCGCCGTCGGCAGGCAGCCAGTCGACGTCCGCCATCACCAGCCCGTTGTCGCGTACGCGCGTGCGGACCGCATGGAAGCGCCGATG
This sequence comes from uncultured Pseudoxanthomonas sp., assembly GCA_946886405.1. Next base: position 9,192 of record CAMPIO010000009.1, on the reverse strand, counting down.
GCCTCGCACGCGTAAAGACAGCAACCCGTCGGCGCCCGTATCGAAGTCCTCGATCCGCGCCTCCACACCATAGGCGGCCGGCGTGGCCGGCGCTCCCGCCTCACTGCCCTCCAGGATCAGGCAGACACCGAATCCGTTGCCCACGCGACTGCAGTCACGCACCAGGTCCAGATAGCGCCGCTCGAAGATGCGCAGGTCCATCGCCGCGCCGGGCAGCAGCACCTTGTTGAGCGGAAACAGCGGAAGGGATTCCAGTGATCGCATGCGGGCAGTGTAAGGGCCCACGTTTCGCGCGGGGAAGCAGACGGAAAAAGGCCACGCCGTGATCGGCGTGGCCTTCGGGTCCGGCAGTGGCGCTCAGCGCGTCATTGTGCGACGGCACGCCGTGCGTTCACGCGCCCCGCACCGAACGTCGGATCGTTGCCTGGCTTGCCGAGATCGTCTGCCGACGCGCGCAGCATGCGCTCCACCGCCGCCGGTGAAAGTTCGCCGCCATGTTTGCCGATGATGAGGGCGGCCACGCCCGACACGTGCGGCGCCGCCATGCTGGTGCCGGCGGACCAGCCATAACCGCCAGGGCTGGACGTGGTGCTGAACACCATGTCCCATACCCAGCAAGCACGCGTGATGCCCTTGAACGTGCAGTTCTCGGTCCCCGGGTAATCGAAGTTGCCGCCCGGGGCGCCCAGGTGGATCGCCGACTGACCGTAGTTGCTGTAACTCGCACGGATGTCGAAGTCGGCGCCGACCGTGTCTTTCAGCCAGGCGATCGGCCCGAGCGCGCTCACCGTGATGACGCCTGGCAACTGGCCCGGGAACGAGCGCAGGTTCATCGTCGCACAGGTGCCATCGGTGTCGCAGACCCGGCCGCTGTCCTGGTCCAGGTTGCGGCCGTCGTTGCCCGCCGAGGCGACCACGGTCGCGTTCTGGGCATTCGCGTAACGCACCGCGCGCGCCGTCGCATTGATCAGCTCCGCCGTCTCGCTGCCACCCATCGGCAGCCCGCCGTTGACGCCCAGGCTCATGTTGATGACGTCGGCGCCCACATCGGCCGCATGGACAATGCCCTGGATGATGCCGGCGAAGGAGCCGGAGCCGGTGACGGGATTCAACACCTTCACCGCGATCAGTTCTGCCTCAGGCGCGACGCCGATCGTGCCGATGCCGTTGTCCGCCGCCCCGATGGTGCCCATCACATGCGTGCCGTGCGTGCTGCCACTGGTGTTGCAATAGGTCTGCCCGGCGATGAAGGACGCGGACTTGGCGGTATTGAGATTCGGGATGATGTCCACGTGGGCGCAGTAGACGCCCGAGTCGAGCACCGCCACCGTGGCGCCGCGCCCGCGGTAACCGGCATTCCACGCACCGGCGGCATCGATGGCCGCATGGCCCCACTGGAAATCGAAGAAGCTGTCGTTGTCGCCGGAGGCAGGCGGATTGGCGTAATCGGCGTCGACGCTTTCTGCCGCCACGGGGAGGTCGAACTGGATCGCGACGTCCGGTACCGCCGAGCGCACCGCGGGAATGCGACCCGCTGCGGTGGCGAAGGCCGGATCGTCCGATTCGACGATCGCCACGCCGATCTGCGGCAGCGTGGCCACGATGCGCCCACCCGCGGCTTCCACCTTGCTGGCGAGTTGGCGATCGAAACTCTTCGAGTTGGCGGTCACGACGTACGTCGCCGCATGTGCGCTACCGGCGCACGCGAACATTCCAAGTGCCATGGTGATGGCACGCGCGATCTGCTGCATGGAGTACCTCCGAGTGTGATGGAAGCACGGCGTCCGCCGTGCGTTCCCCCACTGTAGGCTCAGCGTTCCCGTTTCGCTGCCGACGTGAAGCGCCGAACAAACGGACACGCGCACCTCAAGTCACGCTTCATCTGGAAAGCCCCGCCACGTTGTTGCGCTGCCCACCGACAGCGCCCAGGACGGCGGCGTGGGCGACCTGCCGCGTGCTGCAGCGCCACATGCCTGGCTTCGTCCCCGGCCGGGGCCCACGGCGTTCGCCCTAGCCGGCCGACACCGCCGCCAGGAACCTCCGCGGCGCGCCGTCGAAGCCGCCGTTGGACATGAACACCACGTGGTCGCCCGGCCGTACCTGTGCCTTCAGCGTGGCGATCAGCGCATCAGCGTCCAGCACGGCGCGCGCGTCGCCGCGGATGGCGTCGATGACCTTCGCCGCGTCCCATGCAAGCTCGGGGCGATGCAGGAAGACCACCGCATCGGCGATGTCGAGCGAGGGCGCGAGCGCCTCGGCATGCGCGCCGGAGCGCATCGAATTGCTGCGCGGTTCCATTGCCACCAGGATGCGCGCCGCGCCGACGCGAGCGCGCAGACCTTCCAGCGTGGTGTGGATGGCGGTGGGGTGGTGCGCGAAATCGTCGTAGACGGTGATGCCGTCATGCTGTCCGATCACTTCCAGCCGCCGCTTCACGCTGCGGAACGACGCGAGCGCCGGCAGCACGGTCGCAACCTCGACGCCCACGGCATGGCAGGCGGCCAGCGCGGCCAGGCCGTTGAGCACGTTGTGGCGGCCGAGCATCGGCCAGTGCACCTCGCCGATCTCGACACCGTGGTGGCACACCGCGAACGCACTGCCGTCTTCGCGGATCAGGCGCGCACTCCACTCCAGCGTCGCATCGAAACCGAAGCGTTCGACGGGCGTCCAGCAGCCCATGGCCAGTACCTCGGCCAGGCGCGCGTCCTCGCCGTTGACGATCAGGCGGCCGCGGCGCGGCACGGTGCGCACCAGGTGATGGAACTGGCGCTGGATCGCGGCCACGTCCGGGAAGATGTCGGCGTGGTCGTATTCCAGGTTGTTGAGGATGGCGACCAGCGGGCGGTAGTGGACGAACTTGCTGCGCTTGTCGAAGAACGCGGTGTCGTACTCGTCCGCCTCGACGACGAATTCGCGTCCGCCGCCGATGCGCGCGGACACGCCGAAGTCCTCGGCGACGCCGCCGATCAGGAAGCCCGGCGATCGGCCCGCCGCCTCCAGCAGGTAGGTCAGGATGGTCGTCGTGGTGGTCTTGCCATGGGTGCCGGCGACGGCGAGCGTGTCGCGGCCCGGAAGCACGCGTTCGGAGAGCCACTGCGCGCCGGAGATGTAGCGGCGGCCCTGGTCCAGCACCGCCTCGACTGCGGGATTCCCGCGCGACAGCGCGTTGCCGATGACGATCTCGTCGCAGTCCGGCGCGATGTTCTGCGGCTGGTAGCCCTGCGCCAGCGCGATGCCGAGCGTCTCCAACTGCGTCGACATGGGCGGATAGATGGCCTGGTCGCTGCCCTCGACCGTGTGGCCGAGTTCGCGCGCCAGCGCGGCGACGCCGCCCATGAAGGTGCCGGCGATGCCGAGGATGTGGATCTTCAAGACAGGGATTCCGTGGAAACTGCGCAGACTTTAGCCGAGCGGACGGGGTTCGGCACGGCAGCGAAGGGCGGTGTCGCTGCGCCATGGAAAAGGCCCCGACAATGCGGGGCCTTTCCAGACGGGTGCCGCCGCGGTGACGCGGGCCTCAGCCCACTTCCTTGGCCGGCGCCAGCGCCTCGGTGATGCGGGTGAATACCTCGTCCAGCGAACCGACGCCGTCGACGACGGTCAGTTCGCCCTGCTGCCGATAGAAGTCGATGACCGGCGCGGTCTGGTCGGTGTAGACCTGCAGGCGCTTGCGGACCGACTCCGGATTGTCGTCCGCGCGGCCCTCGGCCTGGGCGCGACCGGCGATGCGCTCGACCAGCAGTTCGGTCGGCACTTCGAGCTGCACGGCGAAATCGAACTTCTGCCCCAGCTTGGCCAGCAACTGGCCCAGCGCAGCGGCCTGCACCAGGTTGCGCGGGTAGCCGTCGAGGATGAAGCCGGCCTTCGTGTCGTCACGGGAGAAACGGTCTTCCAGCATGCCGAGCAGGATGTCGTCGCTGACCAGCTCGCCGCGTGCCATCACTTCCTTGGCCTGCAGGCCCAGCGGGCTGCCGGCGGCGACTTCGGCGCGCAGCAGGTCGCCGGTGGAGATGTGCGGTACCTGCAGGTAGTCCTTCAGGCGCGCCGCCTGAGTGCCCTTGCCCGACCCGGGTGGGCCCAGTAGAACCAATCGCATGCTGTAACTCCCGAAACTGGAATCCTGCGGGCGGTGTATCGCGCCGGGCGCCGGGCGCCGCGCTGCACCGCGTCATCTGTGTGAAGCTTACCGCATCCCCGCACCCCGGAACGAACCCCACATGGCGTCTGGCACCCTACTTTATGCGCAGTCCGGCGGTGTCACCGCCGTCATCAACGCCTCTGCATCGGCGGTGATCACCGAAGCGCGGGCCCGGAAAATCAAGGTGTTGGCCGCGCGCAACGGCATCCTCGGCGCCCTGCGCGAAGAGCTGATCGACACCAGCAAGGAGTCCGCGGCCGCCATCCGCGCCCTCGCCCACACCCCCGGCGGCGCCTTCGGCAGCTGCCGTGTCAAGTTGAAGTCGCTGGAGGCCGACCGGGCGAAGTACGAGCGCCTGCTGGCGGTGCTGAAGGCGCACGACGTGCGCTACTTCCTCTACAACGGCGGGAACGATTCGGCCGACACGGCGTGGAAGGTCTCGCAGCTGGCGCAGGCCTTCGACTACCCGCTGACCTGCATCGGCGTGCCGAAGACGGTCGACAACGACCTGGCCGTCACCGACACCTGCCCCGGCTTCGGCTCGGCGGCGAAGTACACGGCCGTCTCCGTGCGCGAAGCCGCGCTGGACGTGGCCGCGATGGCGGAAACCTCCACCAAGGTGTTCGTCTACGAGGCCATGGGGCGTCATGCCGGCTGGCTGGCTGCGGCTGCCGGCCTGGCCGGACAGACGCGCGACGATGCGCCGCACCTCATCCTGTTCCCCGAGCGTCCGTACGACGAAACCGACTTCCTTGCCCAGGTGAAGAAGACGGTGGACCGCGTGGGCTGGTGCGTCGTGGTGGCCAGCGAAGGCATCCAGTACGCCGACGGCCGTTTCGTCGCCGACGCCGGCGGTGGCAAGGATTCGTTCGGTCACACCCAGCTGGGCGGCGTCGCCTCATACCTGGCCGGACGCGTGAAGGACCAGCTGGGCCTGAAGGTGCACTGGACCCTGCCCGACTACCTGCAGCGTTCGGCACGCCACATCGCCTCGAAGACCGACTGGGAGCAGGCGCAGGCGGTCGGCAAGGCGGCGGTGCAGTTCGCCTTGAAGGGGCAGAACGCGGTGATGCCGGTGATCGTGCGCACGTCCGACACGCCGTTCCGCTGGAAGATCGAGGCCGCACCGCTGTCGAAGGTGGCGAACCACGAGAAGAAATTCCCGCCGACCTTCATCCGCAAGGACGGTTACGGCATCACCGACAAGGCGCGCGCCTACCTGCAGCCGCTGATCCGCGGCGAAGCCTATCCGCCCTACGGCACCGACGGCCTGCCCAAGTACGTGGCGCTGAAAAATGTTGCGGTGAAGAAGAAGCTGCCGGCGTGGGAAGGCTGAACCGTTCCGCGCCCGCCTCGTCCTGTGACGAAATGATACGGACCGTGCTGCGCCGCGGGTGGCCCCTCATGGTGCTGATCGCATGTGCTGCGTTGTGGGAATCGCGGGCGGACCTCTTCGAGATCCACGATGCCGCCGTGGCGCGCCACACGTCTCTGGATGCGGCGCACCGGTCGCCATGATCCGCATCGTCCGCCTCGGCGCTCCGCGCATGAAGGACGAGGGCCTGCGTATCGGCACGGTACGCAGGCCACCGCGCGGTGTGCCGAAAACCGAATTCGCTTCGCAGGACTGGTACGACGTGTGGTACCCCACGCTGGCACCGAGTGCCGATCTGGTGAAGGAAGCGCAGGCGGCGGCCACACCCAGGGCATGGGCCGCGTTCGCGAAGCAGTATCGTGCCGAGATGACCGTGCCTGACAACGCCCGCACGCTGGATCTGCTTGCGGCGCTGTCACATGGCAGCCACTTCTCGGTGGGTTGCTACTGCGAAGACGAGACGCACTGCCACCGATCGGTGCTGCGCGACCTGCTCGCCGAACGTGGCGCCCTCATCGCGACGGGATGACTTCAGGCACCGTCGCCACGCCTGTCGGGGTGCTAGCGTGGGCTTCGTCACCACGTACCGGGAGGCCCCATGTTCCGCAAAGTGTTCATCGGCTTGCTTGCCGTTGCCGTCGGGCTTGCCGTCGCAGGCGCCGGCTACCGCTTCGGGCAATTCCTCGCGCAGAAGGATGATGCGACTCCGCCTGCGCGCACGACATCCTGACCGGTGATATCCATCGCGCTAGCATGGCGCGATGGATGCCCTGCTCAGCGAACTCACGGCCCTCGAGACCGAACTCCACCATCCCGGCACGACCTGCACGCGCGAGCGGCTGGAGCGCCTGCTGCATCCGGACTTCCATGAGGTCGGCCGATCGGGTACGCGCTACACGCGGCAGACCGTCATCGACTTCCTCGCCGACCGCGTGTCACCGCCGCAGGTTGTCGCCTGCGACCATCGCCTGGAACCGCTATCGGACGACGTGGCTCTGCTGCACTTCGCCTCGCATGACGTCGGCGACGATGGCGTGCCCTTCAATCCAGCGCTGCGCGTCTCCGTCTGGCGGCTCACCCGGGTGGGTTGGCAGCTCTCGTACCACCAGGGCACGCCCGCGAAAGCCTAGCGGCAGGCCTTGCCCTCGATATCCAGCTTGGCCGCGAACAGCGTCAGCGACGGCGCCTGTGCGGCGTTGGCCGCCTGCTGCTTGGCGTCCTGCAGATAGATGCGCGCCTGCCCCTGGGCGTCGAGCGGTGGTGGCGCGGCGCTGCCCGGCTTGCGCCACACGCGCACGACCGCGTGTTCTGACGGACACGCGGCATTCGGCACGCGGATGATGTCGTTGAGCTTCCATCCTGAGGCGGTCGACGGCTTGGCCTTGTCGAAGTCGATGAAGCGCGCGCGTGGCTGGCATTGCGGACTGGTCCGCACGGGTGCATAGCGGTATGGCTGCGCGGCATCCCCCGTGAACGCGCCCTCCAGGCGTGCGCAGGCCTCGGGGATCTGACGCAGGCTGTGCACCACGCCGACGGCCTGTGGCGCAGCCGCGGCACGCTGGATCTCGGGCGCAGGTTCGGCCGCGTGGGCGGACATCGCCAGCGACAGGCAAGCAGCAAGCAACGGAAGTGCGACGGTCTGACGCATGGCAACTCCTTGAAACCGATACGAAAACAGGACGAGGGCCGCAAGGCTGGCACGCAATGCCTGAACCAGCCCGTCACCGCTGGCGGCATCCATCGCATCCGGTCATACTCGGGCCAGCTCCAGGGATGTCTGAACAAGGGTTTCGTGCTGCAGTCCATCGCAGCGGTCGAGTGCGCTCAATCGTTCAAAAGGCTCCACCGGGATTGGGTTGCGTGTTCAAGCGTTCTGCTGGACGACATCCATCAACCTTGGGAGGGGTCATGCTGGAACAATACGGTTTGACGCTGGCGCTGATCTGCGCCGGCGTGGCGATCATCTACGGCGTGGTGGCTGCGCGCTGGATCATGAAACAGCCCGCGGGCAATGCCCGCATGCAGGAAATCGCGGCGGCCGTGCAGGAAGGCGCCAGCGCCTACCTCAACCGCCAGTACACCACCATCGGCATCGCCGGCCTCGTGCTGCTCGTGCTGATCGGCTTCTTCGTGTCGTGGGCCAGCGCCATCGGTTTCCTGATCGGCGCGGTGCTGTCCGGTGCCGCCGGCTACATCGGCATGAACGTCTCGGTCCGCGCCAACGTGCGCACTGCCGAGGCCGCGAGCAAGGGCATGAGCGCGGCGATGGACGTGGCCTTCAAGGGCGGCGCCATCACCGGCATGCTGGTCGTCGGCCTGGGCCTGCTGGGCGTGGCCGGCTACTTCGCCGTGCTCCACCTGCACCTGGGCTATAGCGAAGGCGACGCGCTGCACGCGCTGGTCGGCCTGGCGTTCGGCTCTTCGCTGATCTCGATTTTCGCGCGCCTGGGCGGCGGCATCTTCACCAAGGGCGCCGATGTGGGTGCGGACCTGGTGGGCAAGGTGGAAGCCGGCATCCCGGAGGATGATCCGCGCAACCCCGCCGTGATCGCCGACAACGTGGGCGACAACGTCGGCGACTGCGCCGGCATGGCGGCGGACCTGTTCGAGACCTATGCGGTCACCATCATCGCGACCATGCTGCTGGGCAGCCTGATGGTCGCGCAGGCGGGCGAACATGCGGTGCTGTATCCGCTGGTGCTGGGCGGCGTGTCGATCATCGCGTCGATCATCGGCGCCATGTTCGTCAAGGTGAAGGCGGGCGGCTCCATCATGGGCGCGCTGTACAAGGGCGTGATCGTGTCGGCGGTGCTGGCGGCGATCGCGTTCTACCCGATCACCACGCAACTGATGGCCGATTCGTCGTATGGCGCGCTGAACCTGTACTTCTGCGCGCTGGTCGGCCTGGTGCTGACCGGCGTGATCGTGTGGATCACCGAGTACTACACCGGCACGCAGTACGCACCGGTCAAGCACGTCGCCGCCGCATCGACGACAGGCCATGGCACCAACATCATCGCCGGCCTCGGCGTGTCGATGCGGTCTACGGCATGGCCCGTGGTCGCGGTGTGCATCGCGATCCTGGGGGCGTATGCGCTGGGCGGCCTGTACGGCATCGCCATCGCGGCGACCGCGATGCTGTCGATGGCCGGCATGATCGTGGCGCTGGATGCCTACGGCCCGATCACCGACAACGCCGGCGGCATCGCGGAAATGGCGGAGCTGCCGCCGGAGATCCGCAACATCACCGATCCGCTGGATGCGGTGGGCAATACGACCAAGGCGGTGACCAAGGGGTACGCCATCGGTTCGGCCGCGCTGGCCGCGCTGGTGCTGTTCGCCGACTACACGCACAACCTGCAGACCGCTCATCCGGACACGGTGTTCACCTTCGACCTGTCCAACCACCTGGTGATCGTCGGCCTGCTGATCGGCGGCCTGATTCCCTACCTGTTCGGCGCGATGGCGATGGAAGCCGTCGGCCGCGCGGCGGGCAGCGTGGTGGAGGAAGTCCGCCGCCAGTTCCGCGAGATCCCCGGCATCATGGCCGGCACCGCGAAGCCGGATTACAGCCGGGCCGTCGACATGCTGACGAAGTCGGCGATCAAGGAAATGATCGTGCCCTCGCTGCTGCCGGTGGTCGTGCCGATCATCGTCGGCCTGCTGCTGGGTCCGCAGG